>NZ_RBWV01000016.1 GCF_003634695.1 Motilibacter peucedani | reverse complement strand
TCGGGGTGGGCGTCGGGGTCGGGGTCGGGGTGGGCGTCGGGGTGGGCGTGTCCGTCGGTGTGGGGGTGGGCGTCGGGAGCGGCAGCGGGGTCACGACCGGGCCGCCGGAGATGCCGGAGAGCTGGCGCGAGCCGGGGGCGAAGCAGATGAGCTTGGCGCCGGCCCAGTCGCCGTGGTCGTTGGCGCCGCCGTCACCGGCGTCGGTCACGGCGAGGCGCAGGGACTTCGCGCCCGTGATGTCCACGCTCATGGGCAGAGCGGGGCTGGTGCCCTTGAGGACGGGGCTCTGGTAGGCGCGCACGCCGTCGAGCCACACCTCGAAGACCGCCGTGCCCTTGCCGCCGGTCTCGTCGTCAATGCCGATCGAGCTCTCGAGGGTGGTGCAGGTCCCGTCGAGGTCGAAGTCGACGGTGCTCATCGCCTGGACGCCGACGTTCTTCTCGAAGATGACCGACCGCAGGCGTGCGCGGTTGCCGTCGTTGGCGACCGGGCCGCCGTTGGCCTTGTTGTGCTCGGCGGGGCCGTAGCCGTTGGTGGACGCGGCGAAGGGCAGGTCGCCCAGGTAGACGCTGGCGCCGACGGAGCCGCTGTACTCCCACGCACCGCGGTCGGGCCGGCTGTCGCGCGCGTTCCCGCCGAGGTCGGAGCTCGGGCCACCGGGTGCGGCGTTGTCGCGGCACAGGCTGTCGGGTGCCAATTGGTAGTCAGTGGCGTTGGCGTAGCCGAAGTCGCTGACCTTCAGGTCGTCGGCCGAACCGCCCTGGTTCACGCAGTTGTGGTCCTCGGGCACCGGGACGGCTGCGTTGACCTTGTAGAAGATGTTGTTCCACACGTGTGCGCCGGGGTTGCTGGAGCCGATGACGAGGCTCGAGCCACGGCTGGCGGCGGTGCCGGTCGCCGGGATGGTGTTGTTCACGACCTGGGTGCCGGTGGTGCCGCCGAGGTTGAAGCCGCTGCCCCGCCAGGTGGAGACCAGGTTGTCGGCCAGGTAGGTGTTGCTGACGCGCAGGGTGGCGACGGCGAGGTTGGGGCCGAGCATGACCGCCTGGTCCGGGCCGTTCGGCCCGGGGGCCGAGAACGTGTTGCCCACGATCGAGAGGTCGTCCGAGCCGAAGGACTGGATGCCGTCGTTGTGGTCGTCGTTGACCTGCGGGTCGTGGATGTCGTTGCCCGTGATGGACACGTGCGTCGCACCCGCGATGTTGATGATGTCCGAGCCTGCACCGAAGAGGTCGTTGTCGGCGATCGTGATGTCCGAGGGCCAGCTCGCCAGGTCGTAGGGCGCGCCGTTGATGCGGATGGCGCGCGCGGTGCCGTTGGTGGCCGCGACGCCGGTCACGCCGGTGCCGTCGATGGTGCTGTTCTTCACGGTGATGCCGCTCGTCTGCTTCCAGACGTCGACGCCGGAGAGCGTCTTCGGCTTGACGGTCACCGAGTCGACGGTCACGTTCTCGCTGCCGTCGCTGATGCGTACGACGCTCTGGGTCGAGGTGGCGTCGTTGGTGAGGGTCATGTCGGCGAGCGTGGCGTTGTCGATGCCCTTGAAGGTGAAGCCGTTCACGACGACACCGTCGCGCGACGCGCCGCGGATCGTGACGCCGCCGAGGTCGACGTTCGCGACGGCGCGGTTGTCGAGCCACACCGCGTCGTAGCGGCCGGCGTCGAGGATGACCGTGCCACCAGGGGTCACGGTGCTGATGGCGGCGGCGACGTCGCCACCGGGGGCGACGTGGACGGTGCCGCCCGGGTTGGTGGGAGCGGCGACACGGACGGTCGCCGAGGAGACTGCGGGGTAGGTGAACGCCAGTGCGGTGACCGAGAGGGATGCGAGCACACCGCGGGAGAGGTAGCTGGGGAGTGAGCGGTAGCGGGTCATGCAAGAGTGGTCGGGGTCGGCGACCCGCCATCTTGAAGCGTCGCGCTCCGACAACCCGAACGGCCGCAGACTTCACCCGCTCAGCCCCAGCCGCGCAGCGGAGGGCTCAGGAGCCGGAGTCGTAGACCTTCACGAAGTCGTTCCCGCTCAGCTGCACGCGCGTGTTCTGCAGCCCGTCGGGCGTCTGCAGGGCGAAGCTCGAGCCTGGCTTGGCGTCGGTGCCCGTGCGCCGCACCACGTTCCCCGTCACCACGGTGTCGTCGGTGCCCGCGAGCAGGATGCCCGTACCACGCCAGTCCTCTACGACGTTGTCCTTGACGACGGTGCGGGTGACCGTGAGATCGGGGACGCGCGGGTTGCGGCCCAGGATGATGCCCTGGTCGGGCCCGTTGTCGCCGTGCGACCTGAAGGTGTTGCCCTCGATCGTGACGCCGTCGGAGCCGTAGTCCTGGATGCCGTCGTTGTGGTCGTCGTTGGGCTGCGGGTCGTGCAGCGTGTTGCCCCTGATGACCACCTGCCGCGCTCCGGCGATCAGCACCAGGTCCGACCCCGCGTGCGAGATGTCGTTGTCCTCGATGGTGACGTCGGCCACCCAGCTGGCGCGGTCGTAGGGGGCGCCGTTGAGGTGGATGCCGCGCGAGGTGCCGTTGGTCGCGGCCTCCCCCGTGGTGCCGCTGCCGTCGATGGTGTTGCCGGTGATGCGTACGCCGTGCGTCCGGCCGAACAGGTCGACCCCCGAGCGCGCGAGCGGCAGGATCGTGCAGTCGGCGACGGTGACGTCGCTGCTGCCGCCGCCCAGCTGGACGGCGCTCTCGTCGCGGCCGTCGCGCGAGCGCACGGTCATCGAGCGCAGGGTCACGCCGGAGGAGCCGTCGAGCTCGATGCCGTCGACGACCACGCCGGCGCGGTCGGCGCCCCGCAGGGTCACGTCCCTCGCGTGGACGCCGGTGAGCACCTGGTGGTCGTAGCTGCCGGGGTCGAGCACCAGCGTCGCGCCGGCGGCGGCACGGCTGAGCGCCCCGGCCCAGGAGTCGCCCGGCGCCAGGTGCACGACGCCCTGCGCGTCGGTGCGCGGCGCGTCGGCCGGGTCGTGGAGCAGCAGGACGGTGCCGGCTCCGGCTGCGGCGGCGAGGACGCCGAGGAGCACGACGACCAGGGCGACGAGCGGACCTCTGCCCCGTCTGCGCTCAGACGGTGGCGTCACTGGCGGCGTCCACCAGGTCCGGGCGGATCGCGCGCACGGCGACGACGAGCTGCTCGGCCTGCTGGGCACGCACCGTCTCGCCCGCGGCGACCAGGGCCGGCCCCTGCTCGACCGCGCGGCGCACCGCGGCGGCCAGGTCGGCCGGCTCGTGGTCGGTGTAGACGGCCGCGTCGCCGAAGAAGGAGCGCAGCACCGCGGTGCCGGAGCAGACCAGCGGCTTGCGCAGGGCGAGCGCCTCGTAGCCGGCGCGCTGCATGGTGGCCTCGCGGGTCGTCAGCGCGAGCACGACGTCGGCGCGGACCATCAGCGCGTTGAACTGCGCGTCGGGCAGGAAGCCCGGCAGCAGCAGCCCGGGGCCGGGGGCGACGCCGGGGCGCCGGCCCGTGATGACCACGGTCACCTCGCCCTCGAGCAGGGCGGCGGCGGCGGCCAGCTGCTCGACGGGCTCGTCGTCGGCGCCGGAGGCGGGGAACACCGCGATGCGGCCTTCGGGCAGCGGGGGCAGCTCGCCGACCGCGGACGGGTCGAGCTCGTCGGTCGGGTCGTGGAGCACCAGCACCGGCACGTCGCCCAGGTCGAGGCCCTCGACGAGCTCGGCGTTGGTGACCAGCACGAGCTCGCAGCGCTTCAGCGCCCGGAACAGCAGCGGGTGGCTCCAGGCCCAGCCCTGCGCGTTGAGCGCGGCGGAGTGGATGTCGGCGACGACGCGCAGCCGCTTCGGCAGGGCCACGAGCAGCACGGCCACCAGCGCGAACACCGGCGGCACCATGACGACGACGACGCTGCCGCGCGGCAGCCGGGCGACCCGGGCGACCGTGACGACGCCGCTGCGCACCCACCCGAGGATCGTGCGGGAGCGCGGCTGGCCGGACTTCGCCCACGGGGTCCAGAGCGTCTGCGCGCGCAGCGCCCGGGCCAGGCCCTCGCTGCGGCCGTGGAACGGGATCCACGAGACGACCAGCGCGGTCACCGGTGGCCTTCGGCGAGGGGGGCGAGGTCGGGGGTGCGCGCCGGCTCCTCGGCACGGCGCCGGCGGCCGACGCTGCGGGGGACGAGCAGGAACCACACCGGCTGGGTCTCGAGCGAGCCCGTCGCCAGCAGCGCGTCGCTGACGGCGCGCAGCGAGTCGCCCTCGCGGGCGACGAGCACGAGCGCGCCCGGGGTCGGCGTGAGGTCCCCGACCAGCCGCTGCTCGAGACTGCTGGACGCCACCGAGGTGGAGGCGGCCAGGTCGCCGGCGGCGCGCAGGTGGCCCTGCAGGAGCGCCGCGGCCGGCCGGTCGGCGTCGAGCACCGGCAGCAGCGTCACGCCGCTCGAGCTGCGCCCGAGCCAGCGCGGCACCAGCGTGGCCACCGAGCCCGGGGCCGTGGGGCTCACCCGCGTCGCCGGGCAGTGCAGCAGCGCGCTCAGGTCGTTGGTGGTGTAGATGCGCGGGTCGGCGCGGTCGGCCGCGACGGCGAGCGCGGCGCCGAGGACGAGCCCCAGGATGATGCCGAGCGGGATCGCCGAGCTGCTCGGGGCGACCGAGTCGACCGAGAGCTCCTTGATCAGCGACAGCGTGCCGGGACGCACCGTCTTGCTGGCCGGCGAGCTGCCGGACACCGCCTGCACGAAGGCGTGGCCGGCGGCGGTCACCTCGGCGCGGCTGTCGCCGGTGTACTTCATCTGCACCAGCGAGGTGTCCTGGACGTTGCTGACCACCAGGTGGTCGTCGACGTAGCCGCGCGTGCGGTGCGTCGCAGCGGCGACCGCGTCGGCGACCGCGTCGTCCTCGCCGAGGCCGGCCGCGTAGGTGACGGCGAGCTTCTGCGCCTCGCTGGCCGCGCCCGGCGCGGCGCCCGCAGCGTTGCCGCTGGGCACGATGAGCGTGGCGGACGAGCTGTAGGAGGTGGTCTCGCGGGAGTGCAGCGCGGCGGCGACGGCCGCAGCCACCACCACGCACACCAGCACGATCCACGACCGGCGCGCGAGGCGCTGGGCGAGCGGGGATCGGGAGAGCCGAGTCACCGGGGAGGTCCCTTTCGCTGTCGAGAGAGGCGCTGACGAGGAAGAACGCATGAGGCGTGGATCCTGTTGCGGCTGCGCTGCCTAGACAGGCGGATCGTTCGAATAGTAGCCGGGTCCGCGGCCCCGGTCGCCCGCTCACGCAGCGGCGGGGGCCACTCCGTCGATGCGGTAGACCGTGTCGTTCCAGTCGCAGCAGCCCTGCTCGAACGCCAGCAGGTAGGACCCGGGCACCACGGCGCCGGCGGCCGTCCGCACCGCGAAGACCTTCACCTGGTGGTGCCGCGGCGCGCTCCCGGAGGGGTTCGCGGCGTCGGCCTGGAAGGCCAGCGGCCCGCTCGCGCCGGCCCACCGGGTCCAGATGCCGAAGGGCCCGGAGCCGGGGTCGAAGCGCACGGGCGCGGCCGCCGGCGACAGCGTCTGGTACGACGACGGCCCCTTGTCGTAGACCGCGGTCAGGTGCCGGCGGGCGCCACCGGCGTACCACCCGGCGTCGAGCACCGGGCCACCGCCGCCGGTGAAGACGGCGAGCACCGAGAGCACGACCGGGCCGGTCCCGGACCGCACGAACGCGGGCGCCACGACCTCGTCGCCGCGCACGTCGGCCGGCAGGGCGGGCGTCGACCAGTCCGGGTCGCCGGTGCGGGTGCCCAGCCCGAGGGCCACGAGCACCCGCTGCAGCGACGCCTCGCTCCCCTCGGCGGTGCCGAGGGCCGCGAGCCCGCGGAGCGGGACAGCGACGCCGCCGCGCGCGGGGTCGTCCGTCGTCAGCGTCAGGGTGGCCGCACTCGTACCCGGCGCCTCTGCCCGCAACGTCACGCGCAGCGCCAGGCTGGACCCCGGCGCGAGCTCGGCCGGCAGCACGGGCGGGGCGTCGAGCACGAAGCGCCCGGCGTCGGTGCCCGTCAGCGCGAGCGAGGTGAGGTGGAGGGGGCCGCTGCCGGTGTTGGTCACGGTGACCACCCGGGTGCTGGTGCGCCCGACGACGGTGTTCTGCGCGAGCTCGGTCGGTGTGACCGACGCCACCGGCACCCCGCCGGTCTGGAGGCCGGGGCGCAGCAGCGTGATGCGCCCGGCGGCGAGCTCGGTGACGTACAGGTCGCCGTTGCGCACGTCCTCGGCGAGGTCCAGGGGGTCGGCCAGCCCGGAGAGCCCCACGACCGGCGGGAGCTGCGCCGTCACCGCGCCGCCCGGCGCGAGCCCGTAGGCGGCGACGTCCTTGCCCGAGCTGTAGCGCGTGACCAGCAGGGTGCCGTCGAGCGCGCCGCCGAAGGCGCTGCCGTGGTACTGCAGGGCGCCGTCGGGCGAGTAGTGCGCACCGAGGTCGCGGGCGGCGCCGCGGTAGTTGCGGTCCGGGTGCACGCCCACCGGGTAGCCCGGCGCCTCGGCGGGGTCGGTGGCGGCGGTCGGGTTGCCGCCGTTGAAGACGTACTCGCACCGCGTCGGGTTGGGGTGGCCGTAGTAGCCGCCCGGGACGACGTCGAGGAGCCAGTCGTCCTCGGCCACGCCCATGTCCTTGATCGCCGGTGTGCCGCGCGGCACGTAGGCGCCCAGCCGGCCGACGTCCGGTCGCCGCGCGCACGAGGCGTCCGCCGTCGACGGCTCCGCCGGGGTGTAGCCGCCCGTCGCCGAGCCGTTGGTCGGCGCGTAGAGGTGCCCGTTGTCCGCCCACACCAGGTCGAACGCGTTGCGGACGCCCGTCGCCCAGATGGTGAGCGGGGCGCCGGGGGCGTAGGGGTCGTAGGCGCCCTCGCCCTCCGTCCTCGCGTCGAGCGGCAGCGCGCCGAGGCGCGCCGGGTCGAGGCGGAGCACCGCCGCGGTCATCAGGTGCTCGGCGCGCATGCCCCACACCCGGTCGGGGGCGCCACCGGAGCTCATCGCGCCCTGCGGGAAGTAGAGCGCTCCGTCGGGGCCGACGACGATGCTGTTGGTCTCGTGGTCGCGGATCGAGCGCGGCAGGTGCACGACCACGTCCTCGTAGGTGCCGAGGTCCGGTCCGCTGAGGCGGCTGACCGTGCCGGTCCAGTCGGGCGCATCGGTGAGGACGTCGGCGTTGTGGGTGACCCACAGCACGGGGGCGCTCGCCGTGGACGCCGGGTCGAAGGCGAGCCCGATGACCGTGCGGGGACCGCCGTTGTGGTCCGGCACCGTCGTGATGACGGTGGGCGTGCCGAGGGTGCCGTCGGCGGCGACCGGGAAGCGGTCGATCTCCCCGTCCAGGGTCGCGGCGTAGAGCCGCCCGTCCTTGCCGAACGTCACCGAGGTGAAGGGCTTGCCCGTCGCCGTCGGCTGCGGGACCTGCGTGAAGCCGACGCCCCCGCCGGCCGGCCCGCCGTCGTCGCCGGTGGTGAAGCTGCTGGTGAAGGGCACGAGCGTGGCGCCGCCCACGTCCCGGACGCCCGCGGTGACCAGGACGGTGTACGCGGTGCGCGCCTCCAGCGGCGCCAGCGGCTGCGCGACGACGACGTCGCCGCCGCCGCTGGTGTTCGCGAGCGTGGCCACCGGCACGCCGTCGGCCGTGCGCAGGAGCTGCACCGTGTCGGCGCTCAGCGTGCGTTCGTCGACGCCGCCGAGACCCGGCAGCACCAGCTCCAGGGCCACCGAGGTGTCGCGGCGCACCCCCGTGGCGCCGGGCGCGGGGCGGACCGACCGGACGGTGGGGTGCGCGGCCGCGGTCGTCGACGCCACGTCGATGTAGTCGATCTTGGTGTTGGTGCCGCCCAGCGCGTCGACCGTCAGCGCTCCGTCGGTCACCTCGACGGCGGCCGTTGCCGTGGTGAAGGGGCTCGCCGCCGTCGGACGGAACGCGTTGACGACGCTCCTGCCCTCCACGTTGACCGTGTGGCTGCTGTCGAGGTAGGTCGCGTCGCCCACGGCGACCGTCACCGCGTAGGTCCCGTCCGGGACCGCGACCTGCCAGGTGCCGGCCGGCCCGCCCGCCGGCTGCATCTGCAGCAGACCGGCGAGCCGCACGTCGCCGCCCGGAGCCGGGCTGCGCAGGCGGGTCTGCTTCGTCATGTCCAGCGGTGCGGCGCTCCCCTGCGCGACCCAGCCGTAGACCAGGCCGATGCCCTGGTAGCCGCTGCCGCGCGCGCCGTAGGCCTGGCCGGTGTCGCGCAGGTAGCCCGGCGGGGGCACCGTCGCGCCGGTGGCGAAGTCGACCTTGAGCGAGGTCGGGGCGGTCGTGACGGTGACCCAGTCGACGGTCGCGCCGGTGCCGCTGGTCGTGAGCGTCAGGCGCCCGTCGTGCACGTCGACGACCGCGGTGCCCTGCGCGTACTCCTGGGCGGCGGTGCCGGTGAAGCCGGTGACGGCGGGCACGCCCTCGACGCCCACGGAGCTGCTGGCGTAGGCGCCGTCGACGGGCGCGTCGCCCACACCGACGACGACGGTGTAGCGGTCGTCGGGGACCGCGAGCTCCCACGACCCGCCCTGCGCCACGACGACGCTGTCGTCGCGGTCGTCCACCCCTGGGCGCCCGCGGTCGTAGGCGCTGCCGACCAGGCTCAGCGGCGTCGACGTGCCCGGCGCCACCCAGCCGTAGCTGAGCCCCGGACCCTCCTTGGCGCCGGTGCGCACGCCGAAGCCCGCGCCGGAGTCGGCGTAGTAGGCCGCCTGCACCGGGGAGGCCGCCGGCGCGAAGTCGATGGCGGTCACCAGCCCGCCCGGCACCGAGAGGTGCACGGTCAGGCGCACCACCGCGTACCCCGGCGCGCTGGCGGTGACGACGCCGGTGAAGAGGCCGCCGCGCAGGGACGCGGCGCTCGCCCTGGCCACGACCGCTGCCGACGAGGCGGCGGTGGCCGGGACGCTGAGCCAGGGCTGGCTGCTGCTGAGCGAGACGGTGGCCGGCAGCTCGTCCGGGGTCGTGATGCTGAAGGTCGCGGCCGCCGACCCGCCCCGCGGGGCGAGCAGGTCGACGGTGCTGCGGCTGGTCTCCAGCGGCAGCGCCGCCGCCCCGGCGGACGCCGGCGGCACCGGCAGGGTCGCGGCGAGCAGGAAGGCGAGCAGGACGGCGAGCAGGGCGGCGAGACGGCGGTGCACCCGGCGATTGTGACCAGCGCGGTGCAGCGTACGGGTGACGATCGGGTGAACTGTGCTCATATCGACACGGTTCGTGACGTGACGAACGACGCCCGTCCAGCGGTTGACCAGGCGCGCAGGCGTGGGAGAGGGTTTCCCGGGGCAGTCGACCGACGCCCCGTCCGGGGAGGGACGCACGTGGCCGCCGCACGACCAGCACTGTCCGACGTCAAGAAGCGTGGCACGCAGCTCGCCAAGCGCCGCTTCGAGCCGGTCTGGCGCCACGTCTTCAACGCCCAGCGCACGAAGGCCTTCCGCGCCGCTCCCCCGCAGCTCTGCGCCGAGGGCCAGCGGCTGAGCGCCGACCTCGCCCGTGACGGCTTCGCGAAGAGCAGCCTCGAGGCGCTCACCGGCGACGCGACGCTGCTGCCGCGGCTCCAGGAGCTGGCGCACTCGCTCGAGCAGGGCAACGCCCGGCTGATCGCCGAGCACAAGGCGCGGCTCGACTCCGGCGTCAAGGCCGACGTGTGGGACAAGCCCTTCGTCGTGGAGCTGCTCGACAAGCGTCGCCCCGAGGTCGAGCCCGACGGCCTGCTCGCGTCCGTCGCCCTCCACCCCCAGCTGCGCGGCATCGCCGACACCTACTTCGGGCTGCGGGTGCGGGTCAGCGACATCAACATCTGGCGCTCGCTGCGCACCTCCAAGCCGGCCGAGTCGTCCCAGCTGTGGCACAAGGACCTCGCCGACGACTTCTTCGTGCTCAAGATGTTCGTCTACCTCGAGGACGTCGACGAGGGCGGCGGGCCCTTCACCTACCTGCGAGGCAGCCACCGCCGCGGCGACCTGCGCGACCTGCGCCTGCCCGAGCACGACGACGGCCAGCAGATGCGCGGCAGCGTCGACGCGCCGGAGCAGGTCGGCGTCGGCGACCGCGTCGAGGCCGTGACCGGTCCCGCCGGCACCGTGCTGTTCGCCGACACGCTGGGCTACCACCGCGGCGGCTGGGCGCGCACGAGCGAGCGCCTGCTCATGCAGGTGCTGTTCACCTCGAACGCCGACATCGGCAAGCGCAAGCTCGCGGCGCCCGCGGGCGTGCGCGCAGAGGACTGGGCCGACGACCTGGCCTACGCCTAGCCCCGCTGGAGGACCCCGCTCACAGGTAGGTCCTGCGCTGGTGCAGCGCGTGGGCGCCGGCGACCCGGTCGAGGAACAGCAGCCCCGCGCAGTGGTCGATCTCGTGCTGGAACGCACGGGCCTCGAAGGCGTCGGTCTCGACCTCGAGCCGCTCCCCCGTGCCCGGCACCAGGCCGGCGACCCGCAGCCGGCCCGCCCGCTTCACGTCGCCGGTCAGGTCGGGCACCGACATGCAGCCCTCGCGGCCCTTCTCCCAGCGGCTGGCCACGAGCACCTCGGCGTTGACCAGCACGACCGGCCCGTGGACCGTGCGCGCCTTCGGATGGCCCGTCACGTCGAGGGAGAAGACGCGGGCGGCCACCCCCACCTGCGGGGCGGCGAGGCCTACGCAGCCGGGCGACACCCGCTGGGTGGCGAGCAGGTCGGCCGCCAGCTGCACCACGGCCGGGTCGAGGGGGTCGACCTCGGGCGAGGGTGCCGAGAGCACGTGCGCCGGGGCGCGCACGACCTCGAGGACGCGCCCCTCGGGCAGCTCGGGCAGCACGGCCGCGCTCAGAGGACGTCGGCGTCGAGCTCGCGCAGCGAGGCGTCGACGCCCAGCTCGCGCGACACCGCGGCCAGCGACGCGCGCAGCGCCTCGACGTCGGCGCCCGCGGGCAGGTCGAGCTCGGCGAGCAGGACGTAGAGCTCGCCCGAGAGCCGCGTCGTCAGGTCGGTGACGTTGCCGCGCACCCGGGCGACCTGCGCCATCACCGCCGAGACGATGCCGGGCCGGTCGCCGCCGTGCACCGAGAGGAGGTACGCGGTGCCGCCCCCCGCTGCGGCGGCACCCTCGGCGACGGCGCGCACGGCGACGTCGAGCGAGCCGTCGGAGGCCAGCGGCGCGAGCGCCGCCTCGAGCTCGCCCGCGGACGCGTCGACCCGGACCACGAGCACCATGGCGAAGTGGCCCCTCAGCAGGGTCATCGTCGAGTCCTCGAGGTTGCCCCCGAGCCCGGCGAGCAGGGCCGTGGTCTCGGCGACGATGCCCGGCCGGTCGTCACCGAGGACGGTGACGGCGAGCAGGGGCGTCACTTCGTCGTGGACACCGGAGCCGCAGCCGGGGGGTCGACCTTCGGGCGCGGGGCGAACTCGGTGAACTCGCGGCGCGGGCGCTGCAGCGAGCCGAGCGAGACGACGTCGCGGCGGAAGACCAGCGCGGCGGCCCAGTCGGCCTGGACCTCGAGCTTGCGGCGCAGCGTGGGCACGCGGCTCATGTGGTAGATGCGGTGCATCATCCACGCCGGCCAGCCCTTGAGCTTGACGCCGTAGACGTTGGCGACGCCCTTGCGCAGCCCGAGGCCGGCGACCGAGCCGGCGTACTTGTGCTCGTAGTTCTTCAGCGTCTCGCCGCGCAGGGTGGCGATCAGGTTGTCGGCGAGCACCGGGGCCTCGCGGACGGCGTGCTGGGCGCTGGGGCTGCAGAACTCGCCCGGGCCCTTCGTGAGGTCGGGGACGCCGGCGCAGTCGCCCGCGCCCCACGCGCCCTCGACGCCCTCGACCTGCAGCGCGGCGGTGCACTTGAGCCGGCCGCGCTCGTCGAGCGGGAGGTCGCTGGAGCCGAGGACCGGGTTGGCCTTGACGCCTGCGGTCCAGACGACGGTGTTGGTGTCGAACTCGGTGCCGTCGGAGAGCACGACGTGGCCGTCGACGCAGGAGTTGAGGAAGGTCTTGAGCTTGAGCTCCATGCCTCGCTTGCGCAGCGACTCGAGCGTCCAGACGCCCATCTCGGGCCCGACCTCGGGCAGGATCCGGTCGGCGGCCTCGACGAGCACCCAGCGCAGGTCCTCGGGCGAGATCGAGTCGTAGAGCTTGGTCGCGTAGCGCGCCATGTCCTGCAGCTCGGCGAACGCCTCGATGCCGGCGTAGCCGCCGCCGACGAAGCAGAAGGTGAGCGCGCGGCGGCGCAGCTCGGGGTCGTCGCTCGACTCGGCCATGTCGAGCTGGTCGATGACGTGGTTGCGGAGGAAGATCGCCTCCTCGACGCGCTTGAAGCCGATGCCCTGCTCGGCGAGGCCGGGGATGGGGAGGATGCGCGGCACGGAGCCGAGCGCCACCACGACGTGGTCGTAGGCGATCTCGTAGGCGTCGCCGTCGTGCGGCTTGACCGTGACGGTCTTGCGGGCGTGGGTGATGCCGGTGACGTCGCCGGTCACGACCTTGAGCTTGGGCAGCACGCGCCGCAGCGGCACGACGATGTGGCGCGGCTCGATGTTGCCGGCCGCGGCCTCGGGCAGGAACGGCTGGTAGGTCATGTAGGACCGGGAGTCGATCACGACGACCTCGGCCTCGTCGTTGCGCAGCTTCTTCTGCAGGCGCAGAGCGGTGTACATGCCGACGTAGCCGCCACCGACGATGACGATGCGGGGGCGGCCCGAGGTCTGCGGAGCAGTCATGGCCTCACGGTATCGCGCCGTCGCCGTCCGGCCCGAACCGGGCGTGCGCCAGCACCTGCTCGAGCACCCGGTCCAGCATCGCGGCGGTCAGCCGCCCGGTGAAGGTGTTCTGCTGGCTGGGGTGGTAGCTGCCCACCAGGGTCAACGCGCCGACCCGCACCTCGGTTCCGTGGCCGAAGCGGGGCCGTGGGCGGGGCACGGCCACCCCCTGCGCGGCGAGCGACGAGAGCAGGGCCTGCCAGGCGAAGCCGCCCAGCACGAGCGCGACACGGGCGCGCAGGAGCGCCAGCTCGCGGTGCATCCAGGGGGCGCAGGCGTCCCGCTCGGCAGGGGTGGGCCGGTTGTCCGGCGGTGCGCAGCGCACGGCCGCGAGCATGCGGACCCCGACCAGGCGCTGGCCGTCGTCGGCCGAGGTGCTCGTGGGCAGGACGGCCAGGCCGGCGCGGTGGAGCCCGGCGAAGAGGAAGTCGCCGCTGGCGTCACCGGTGAAGATGCGACCGGTGCGGTTGCCGCCGTGGGCGGCCGGGGCCAGGCCCACGACCACGACGGGCGCGTCCTCGTCGCCCCAGCCGGGGATCGGGCGGCCCCAGTAGTCCTCGGAGGAGTACGCGCGGCGCCTGGTGCGCGCGACCTCCTCGCGCCACGCGACCAGGCGCGGGCACGCGCGGCAGACGCTGACGCGCGCCGAGAGCTCGTCGAGGCCGGGCGCCTCGGACGCGAGTGCGCGGACCTCGGCCGCCTGGCGCGCGACCGGCGTGAGCGGGGTGGCGGGGTCCCCGGGCCAGCCCGACCCGGGGGCCGCGACCACTAGCGGGGCGGAGTGGTGCCGCCGACGGGGCCGTCGCTGCCGCCGACCTCGCGCTCGCCGGCGTCCTGCGCCGCCTCGTCGGTCGTGCGCTCCTCGTCATCGGCGCCCATGAGGCCGGCGACCAGCGGGACGCCGAGGCCTCCGCCGCCGCCCGTCCCGGCTCCGCCGGCGAGACCGGCGGCCGGCACGGCCAGCCCGGCCTCGCGGCCGTCCTGCTCGCTGCCGGCGTCCTGGTTCGTCTGCGGCTCGTCAGCTGGGACTGTCATCGCACGCTCCTCCTCCTCGAGTCGACGCTGTCGACAGGCTCCTGCCCCGTCGGCCTCGCCGTCACGCGCCGGCGAGCGACCAGGCGATGCCGTCGAGGATGTCGTGCTCGCTGACGACCACCTCTCCGGCCGCCAGGCGGTCCACGAGCGCGGCGAGCAGCAGGGCGCCGGCGCCGATGACGTCGACCCGCCCCGGGTGCATGAAGGGCAGTGCTGCGCGCTCGGCCGCGGTCGAGGAGAGCAAGCGCTCGGTGACGTCGCGGACGTCGTCGGCGCTGATGCGCGCGCGGTGGATGGCGCGCGAGTCGTAGCCCGGCAGGTCGAGCGCCATCGCGGCGACGGTGGTCACCGAGCCCGCGACGCCGACGAGCGTGCGCGCCTCCCGCAGCGGCACGGTCTGGGCGGCGAGCGAGATGGCGGCCTCGGCGTCCTCGCGGGCCGCGGCCACCTGGGCCCGCGTCGGCGGGTCGGCGGCGAAGTGGCGCTCGGTCAGGCGTACGCAGCCCACGTCCACCGAGCGCGCGGCGCGCACCCCGGACCCGTCGCCGAGCACCAGCTCGGTGGAGCCCCCGCCGATGTCGGCGACGAGGTAGGGGCCGGGTACGCCGTCGGCCGCCAGCTCGCGCGTGGCGCCGGCGAAGCTCAGGGCCGCCTCCTCCTCCCCCGACACGACCTCCGGCTCGATGCCGAGGATCGCGCGGACGCCGTCGACGAAATCGTCGCGGTTCTCGGCGTCGCGGCTGGCGGAGGTCGCCACGAAGCGCACGGCGTCGGCGCCGAACGCGTCGATCGCCCCGGCGTAGCGGACGGTCGCGTCCAGGGTGCGGTCGAGCGCCTCGGGCGCGAGCCGGCCGGTGCGGTCGACGCCCTGGCCCAGGCGCACGACCTCCATGCGGCGGTCGAGGTCGACCAGCGTGCCGGCCTGCGGGTCGACGTCGGCGACCAGCAGCCGGATGGAGTTGGTGCCGCAGTCGATGGCGGCCACCCGGCGGGTCACGAGGCGTCCGCCTGCTGCGCGCAGGGGCCGGCCGCCCACCACGGGGGCAGCGCGTCGAGCGCCTCGTCGCCGAGCGGGTCGACGCCGCGCCCCGCCGCCAGGGAGTGGGCGACCAGCACGTGCAGGCACTTGACCCGCGTGGGCAGGCCGCCGGCGCTGACGCCCTCGATCTCGGGCACCCGCTCGGCGGCGTCGCGGCGGGCGAGGTAGTCCTCGTGCGCGGCGGCGTGGGCGGCGGCCAGCTCGGGGTCGCCCGCGAGCCGCTCGGTCATCTCGCGCATCAGCCCGCCGGTCTCGAGGGTGCTCACGGCTCCGGTCGCCCGCGGGCAGGTGAGGTAGAAGAAGGTCGGGAACGGGGTGCCGTCAGGCAGGCGCGGGGAGGTCTCGACGACGTCGGGCTGGCCGCACGGGCAGCGGTGCGCCACCCGGCGCACGCCGCGGGGCTCACGGCCGAGCTGGCGGCGGACCGCCTCGAGGTCCGCCTCGGCGGGGCCGCTCACTCGGCAGCGGGTCGGGCGGCTGGTCGGGAGGCGTCGGCCTCCTCCACCGAGGCCCACAGCGAGCCGAACCAGGGCCGGGTCTGCGTCGCGGCCGCGGCACCCGCCGCCTTGGCGCGGGCCGGGCGCTCGGGCTCGACCACGACGTACTGGCGCTCACCGGGGTCGACCATGCGCAGCCGCGCCTTGGCCTGCGCGCGGACGTAGGCGGGGTCCTGCCAGCGCGCGACCTGCTCGCGCTCGGCCTGCACCTGCTGGGTCTGCTCGGCGACCCGGGCGGCCAGGCTCGCGGTCTGCGCCCGCTGCTGGAGGTACTCGCGCAGCGGGTAGGCGAGCGAGACGGCGAGGGCGCAGACGACGAGCGCCAGGACGGCGGCCCGGGTGGTGAGCCCGCCGGTGCGCCGCGTCCGGGTCGCGGGCTCCCGGGGGCGGGGCGGCGGCGCGTCACGACGTGCCGCCGGACGGGCCACCGGGCCGCGCGCCGGACCCGTCCCGGGCCGCGTGCGGGCGGCTCGGGACGGGCTCCGGCGGGCGGTCACGCCGCTCAGCCCTGGGCCGCGCGCGGGAACGCCGAGCGGCCGGCGTAGACAGCCGCGTCGTCGAGCTCCTCCTCGATGCGCAGGAGCTGGTTGTACTTGGCGACGCGCTCGGAGCGGGCCGGGGCACCGGTCTTGATCTGCCCGCAGTCGGTGGCGACGGCGAGGTCGGCGATCGTGGTGTCCTCGGTCTCGCCCGAGCGGTGGCTCATCATCGCGCGGTAGCCGCTGCGGTGGGCCAGGCTCACCGCGTCGAGCGTCTCGGTCAGGGTGCCGATCTGGTTGACCTTGACCAGCAGCGCGTTGGCGGTGCCGAGCCCGATGCCGCGGCCGAGCCGCTCGGGGTTGGTGACGAACAGGTCGTCGCCGACGATCTGGACCTTGGAGCCGAGCTGGTCGGTGAGGGTCTTCCAGCCGTCCCAGTCGTCCTCGGAGAGCGGGTCCTCGATGGAGATGAGCGGGTAGGCCGCGACGAGCTCGGCGTAGTAGGCCGTCATCTCGGCCGCGGAGGCCTTCTTGCCCTCGAAGGAGTAGCTGCCGTCCTCGAAGAACTCGGTGGCGGCGACGTCGAGCGCGAGCCCGATGTCGCTGCCCAGGCGGAAGCCGGCCTTCTCGACGGCGCGGCCGATGAGGTCGAGCGCCGCGCGGTTGCTCGGCAGGTCGGGGGCGAAGCCGCCTTCGTCGCCCAGGCCCGTGGCGAAGCCCTCGGCCTTGAGCACCGACTTGAGCGAGTGGTAGACCTCTGCGCCCCAGCGCAGGGCCTCGCGGAAGGTCGGTGCGCCGATCGGCGCGACCATGAACTCCTGGATGTCGACGCCGGTGTCGGCGTGCGCCCCGCCGTTGAGGATGTTCATCATCGGCACGGGCAGCGTGTGGGCGTTGGGGCCGCCGAGGTAGCGGAACAGCGGCAGCTGGGCCGACTCGGCCGCGGCCTTGGCGACCGCGAGGCTGACGCCGAGGATGGCGTTGGCGCCCAGGCGGCTCTTGTTGGGCGTGCCGTCGAGGTCGATCAGCGTCTGGTCGATGATGCGCTGCTCGCTGGCCTCGATGCCCAGCAGCTCGGGGCCGATCTCGTCGAGCACCGCGGTGACGGCCTTCTCGACGCCCTTGCCGCCGTAGCGGGCCTCGCCGTCGCGCAGCTCGCTGGCCTCGAACGCGCCGGTGGACGCGCCGCTCGGGACGGCCGCGCGGGTGATCGTCCCGTCGTCGAGGGCGACCTCGACCTCCACGGTGGGGTTGCCTCGCGAGTCCAGGATCTCCCGGGCTCCGACGGCGTCGATGCTGGCCACTGTGGTACTCCTCTGCGTTCCGAGCGGGGTGCGGCTAGAGCCTAGCGGCGCGCCAGCAGCAGAGCGCGCAGGTGCCGCGGCGCGGGGGTGCCGTGGGCGAGCAGCTCGTCGTGCACCTCGCGCAGGCCGGCGCCCGGACGCGCCGCGCGCAAGTCGGCCACCAGGCCGCTGACGCCGGTCCAGCCGACGAAGTAGGTCGAGAGCTGGCCCGCGGTGAGCAGCGCGCGGCGCCACTTGCCGTGGGCCTCGCCCTCCTCCTGGTGCCCGCGGCGGGTCATGAGGTCCATCGCCTCGGCCTCGGTCATGCCTCGGGTGTGGACGCGGACGTCGAGGACCGCGTTGATGGTCATGCGCAGCTGCATCTTGAGCTGCTGCATCCGCAGCGCGTCGGGGCCCTCGGGGTCGCCGGCGCCGGGGTAGCCGCTCTCGACCATGAGCTGCTCGGCGTAGACCGCCCAACCCTCGGCGAACGCCCCGCTCCACAGCACGGCCCGCGCGGGCGTCGAGCCGGCGAAGCGGCGCGAGTGCGCCAGCTGCTGGACGTGGCCCGGCGAGGCCTCGTGCACCGCCAGGTCGTGCAGCATGTGGGCGTTGTACTCGCGGTAGAACGACCGGACCCGCTCCGCCGGCCAGTCGGCCGGGGTCGGCGACACCGCGAACCACGTCGGCAGCGCCCGCTGCTCGAGCGGTCCGGGCGGGTCGCAGTAGGCCACCGCCACGCCGCGGTGCACCTCGGGCATGACGATGACCTCGACCGGGTCGTCGAGCACGGTGAGCAGCTGCGCCGTGCGCACCCACTCGGTCGTCTGCTCCAGCGCGTCGCGGCACAGGGCCACCACCGTCGCGTCGCCCACCTCGCCCTGCGCGGCGAGCCGGTCGAGCACGTCGCGGACGGCGCGCGCTCCGGTGCCGCCGAGCCGACCGGCCACCTCGGCGATCTCCTCCTCGACGCGCGCGAGGTTCGCCTCCGCCGCCGCGAGCACGTCGTCGGGACCGGTGCCGTCGTCGAGGTCGAGGCTGAGCGCGAGCGCGGCGGCGAAGCGCTCGGGCCCGAGCCGCGGGTCGGCGTCGGCGGAGCCGTCGGTGGCGGCCAGCCGGGCGCGCAGCCAGTCGACGTGCTCGTCGAGCGCTGAGAGCGCCGCCTCGCTCCCGGTCACCTGCGCCAGCTCGCGCGCGACGAGCGCGCGGGTGCCGGTGAACTGCCCGACCGCGGTCTCCAGGTGCACGCGCGGGGCGGGGCCCAGCGACGTACGCGCCTGGTCCAGCGCGCCCGGCACCGCGGCGAGCCGCGCGGCGGCCGAACGCAGCCGCTCCTCCTCGGGCGCGAAGTCGCGGGCGACGAGGGAGTAGAGCGCCCCGCCCGGGTTGGCCTCGAGCGGGTTCCACTCGTGGGGCCGCAGCTGCTCCAGCCGGAACAGCGCCGAGTCGAGCCCGTTGAGGAGCACCTCGCGGTCGACCGCGTCCTCCGGCTCGAGCCCGGCGGGCTCGACGGCTGCGACCGCGTCGCGCGCGCCGTGCAGGGCCGCCGCCGTGCTCGCCAGCCCCTCGGGCGACCTGTCTGGAAGCAGGTGGTCGAAGCGGTGGTCCCCCGCGCTGGTCGCCGACTCCGGCGACGCGGCGAGCAGCGCGTCGACCGCGGCCGTCGCGGCGGCGGCGAAGCCGGTCACGCGCGCTCGACCTCGCGCACGCGCTCGGCGTAGCGCCGCACCGCGGCGCGCAGTGCGGCCTCCGGGTCGACGCCCGCGCGCCGCAGCTCGGCGACCAGCCCGAGCAGCGCGTCGCCGGCGGCCACCTCGTCGGATACCTCCGCCGAGTCCGCCAGCGGCACCTGCAGCCCCGCGCGCTCGACGCGGCCGACCAGCTTGGCCGCAAGCAGCAGCGCCGGCTGTCCCATGGGCACGCCGTCGACGGCGGAGGCCCGGCCCTTCTCGGCGCGCTTGATGGCGTCCCAGCCGCGCTCGGTGTGCGCGGCCGCGGGGGCCGCCGCCTCGTCGGCCGGCGCGAACACGTGCGGGTGGCGCCGCACGAGCTTGTCGACGATGCCCGCCGCCACGTCGTCGATGGTGCTCGGGCCGTCGGGGCGCTCGGCGCTGATGCGGGCGTGGAAGACGACCTGGAGCAGCAGGTCGCCCAGCTCCTCCTGCAGCGCCTCCGGGTCGTCGAGCTCGATGGCGTCGATGACCTCGTAGGCCTCCTCGACGAGGTACTGCACCAGGCTGGCGTGCGTCTGCTCGGCGTCCCAGGGGCAGCCGCCGGGGCCGCGCAGCCGGTCCATCAGCGCGACCAGGTCGAGCAGGCGCGAGCCCGGCAGCTCGGCGACGCCGGGCACCACGCGTACGTCGCGGTCCCCCAGCCCGTCGCGCACCTGCCCGACGCGCTCGGCGTCGACGAGCACCGCGAGCGGGCCGTCGGGCAGCGGTGCAGCGCCTGCGGCCCGCGCCTCGACGCCGGCGCCCGTCAGCGCCTCGGCGTGACCCTCCGCCCCCGGCCCCAGGACGACGACGGCCGCGTCGCGCAGGGCCTGCCACGCCGGCCAGCTCAGCTGCCCGGGCGCCACGCGCGGGGAGACCGTGACGAGGACGACCTCAGGGCGCACGCGGCCGCTCAGCCCGCGGCCGGGGCGCTGGGCGCCGGGCTGGCCGCGGTCGCGAGGCCGCCGCTGGCCAGCGGGGTGACCGCGAAGGTCTTCGGGTCGAAGCGCCCGAAGCGCGGGTTGACCTTGATGTCGAGCTCGTCCTGCAGGGCGGTCGCCGCCTTCGCGAAGGCGGCCGAGCGCTCGTCGTCGCTGGCCGCGGCGGGGGCGAGCTGGGCGGCGATCTTCTGGCGCAGCAGCAGCGAGCGCAGGAAGGTCGACTCGCCGCTGCGCGGGACCCGCTGCTGGAGGAACGCCTGCGTCAGCGCCTCCTCGCCGCCGGCCTGCGCGGTGAACTGCTGGCGGGCAGCGGCGATCTCGGCGTCGCTGACGGTCACCGGCGGGCGCTGCCGGGCGGCGAGCTCGTCGACCAGCGCGTACTCGACCATCGAGCTCACGGTCGCGCCGAGCGCCTGCGTGCGCTCGACCTGGGGGCTCTGGGCCACCAGCTCGTCGACGGTGGAGCGCACGGAGTCGGTCGTGATGCGCCTGTCGCCGACGATCGCGGCGGAGCCGGCCTGGACCGGCGCGCACGCGGCGAGCGCGGCGACCGAGAGGGCGGCAGCGACCAGCGCGGCAGGACGGGAGCGGGGTGAGCGTCGTCGCACGCGTGCACCGTACCGCGTGCGCTAGTAGGCGCCGCTGCGCCCCAGCACCGCCGAGCCGGTCTTCCACAGGATGTGCAGGTCGAAGAAGAGGCTCCAGTTCTCGACGTAGTGCAGGTCGAGGCGCAGCGACTCCTCCCACGAGAGGTCCGAGCGGCCGCTGACCTGCCAGAGGCCGGTCAGGCCGGGCCGGACGAGCAGCCGGCGGGTGCTCGAGTCGGCGTAGCGCTCGACCTCGGAGGGCAGCGGCGGCCGGGGCCCCACCAGCGACATCTCGCCGCGCAGCACGTTGACCAGCTGCGGCAGCTCGTCGAGGGAGTAGCGGCGCAGGAACTTGCCCACCCGGGTGATGCGCGGGTCGTCCTTCATCTTGAACAGGACGTGGTCGTCGCCGTGGTCGTTGAGGTGCTCGATCTCGGTGCGGCGGCGCTCGGCGTCGGGCACCATCGAGCGGAACTTCCACATGGTGAACGGCGTGCCCGCCTTGCCGACGCGCACCTGCTTGAAGACGACCGGCCCGCGCGAGTCGAGCTTGACGGCGAGGGCCACGGCCGCGAGCACGGGCAGCAGCGCCAGCAGGCCGGCCGCGGCCATCGTGCGGTCGAACAGCGACTTGAGCAGCCGGCGCGGGCCGGAGAGCTCCGGCTCGTCGACGTGGAGCAGCGGCACGCCGCCGACGGGGTGCACGCTCAGGCGCGGGCCCGAGACGCCGCTGAGGTTCGGCGCGACGAACACGTCGGCCCCGAGGCCCTCGACCAGCCAGCACAGCCGGGTCAGCGCCTCGGCGTCGACGCCGGAGGCGACCAGCAGGGTGTCGGCGCCCGAGGAGGCGACGAGCGAGCCGGCCGCGCTCGGCTCGCCGAGCACCGGGACGCCCTCGAGCTCGGCGCCCGCGACGGCCGGGCCGTCGACCAGGGCACCGACGAAGGAGAAGCCGCTGGTGGAGTCGGTGCGGCACAGCCGCACCATCTCGGCCACGGCGGCGGCGGAGCCGACGACCACGACGCGGTGCATGGCGGCGCCCTTGGCCCGCAGGGCGTGGAGGCGGGCCCGGCCGACCGCGCGGGCCACCGCTCCGGCGAGCAGGGCGAGCGGGACGGCGACCAGCGCGACCAGCCGCGCGGCCGTGCCCTCGGAGAGGGCTGCGACGACCGCCGCCACCGCGAGCAGGCGCAGGCCGGTGTCGCTCAGCCGCTTGAACGCCTCGCCGCCCGAGAGCAGGAAGCGCTCCTCGTAGCAGCGGCCGACGGCCAGCGAGGCCATCCAGACGGCCGGGAAGGCGAGCAGGCCGCCCACGGCGACCGCGCCGGAGCCCGAGTCGCGGTGCAGGAGGTAGGCGACCAGCACCAGCGAGATGACGACGGCGGCGGCGGCGTCGGACGCGACGACGGCGGCGGTGTAGCGGCGCTGCCAGGCGCGCGGCAGGCGGGTGCCCGCGCCCAGGACGTGGTCGCCCCAGGGGCGTGCGGGCTCCGGCACGAGCACCGGACGGTCGTCGGGCACCGACGGGCGGTGGACCAGCGTGGGCCGGTCGTCGGCGCGCGCAGCGACGAGTTCCTGCTGTGTGGGCACGGTCCCCCCAGGGTGGACGAGTGGTCGACGTCGGACGGGCAACCTCCGGCGCGCCCCCTCGCACGCCGGCACCGCCCCGAGCACGGACTCCATCGTCGCCGCGGGCCCCAGCACAGCACTGCTGCGTGTCAGCCGCGTGACGACGACACTACCGCACGGTGTCTGTGAGGCGGAATGGGACGAATGTGGCGAACGACGAGCTCTCCGCACGGCAGCAGGCGTATTCCAGCGCACTGCCGAGGCCCTTGTCACCCCTGCTGCCACCACCTCGCCGGGGGGTGCCGGCACCCTGCCCTAAGAGGCAGACGCGGCGTAGAGCGCCCTGCACGCGCGGTAGTCGGGCAGCAGCCCGTCGGCGCGCGCCTGCGCCAGCGTCGGGGCCGCCTCGTCCTTCGGCGACAGGAGCAGGCGCTCCGCCGGAGCCCCCCAGTCGACGCCGAGGTCGGGGTCGAAGGGCATGACGCCGTGCTCCCTGCCGGGCGCGTAGCCCTCGCTGCAGAGGTAGCTGACGACCGCGCCGTCGGTGCGGGCGACGAACCCGTGCCCCAGGCCCTCGGAGAGGAAGACCGCCCGCCGGGACACGTCGTCGAGCTCCACGGCGTCCCAGCGGCCGAACGTCGGTGAGCCGACGCGCAGGTCGACCACCACGTCGAGCACCGACCCCGAAAGGCACGTGACGTACTTCGCCTGCCCCGGCGGGACGTCGGCGAAGTGGACGCCGCGCAGCGCGCCCAGCCGCGAGACCGAGACGTTGGCCTGGCGCAGGCGGAACGGGCGCCCGACCTCCGCCTCGAAGACGTCCTCGCGGAACCACTCGAGGAAGGCGCCGCGCCCGTCGCGGTGCTGCACGGGCGTCACCTCGTAGGCGTCGGGCACCGAGAGCCGACGGATCTCCATCAGGTCCTCACCGGCCGAGCAGGCTCAGCAGGTAGTCGCCGTAGCCCGACGCGCGCAGGTCCTGGGCGAGGCCGGCCAGCTGGTCGTCGTCGATCCAGCCCTCGCGCCAGGCCGCCTCCTCGATGCAGCCGATCTTCTGGCCCTGGCGCAGCTCGACGGCCCGCACGAACTCGGTCGCCTGCACCATCGAGTCGAACGTGCCGGTGTCGAGCCAGGCGGTGCCGCGCGGCAGGACGGTGACGGCCAGGCGGCCCTGGCGGAGGTACTCCGCGTTGACCGCGGTGATCTCGAGCTCGCCGCGCGCGCTGGGGGTCAGCCCGGCTGCGATCTCGAGCACGGAGTTGTCGTAGAAGTAGATGCCGGGCACGGCGTAGGGCGAGCGCGGCTGCGCCGGCTTCTCCTCGATCGAGAGCACGCGGCCGTCGTCGTCGAACTCCACCACGCCGTACGCGGTCGGGTCGGCGACGCGGTAGGCGAAGATCCGCCCGCCGTCCACGTCGTGCACGGCCTTGAGCTGCTCGTCGAGCCCGGCGCCGTAGAAGATGTTGTCGCCGAGCACGAGGGCGACGGTGCCGCCGCCGACGAAGCCGGCGCCGATCAGGAAGGCCTGGGCGAGGCCCTCGGGGCGCGGCTGCACCGCGTAGTCGATCGACATGCCGAGCTCGCTGCCGTCGCCGAGCAGGCGCGCGAAGGAGTCGCGGTCCTGCGGCGTGGTGATGACGAGGACCTCGCGGATGCCTGCCTGGACCAGCGTCCAGAGCGGGTAGTAGACCATCGGCTTGTCGTAGACCGGCATGAGCTGCTTGCTGATCCCGCGGGTGATCGGGTGCAGGCGCGTGCCCGTCCCGCCCGCCAGGATGATGCCCTTCATGGGGCGCCACAGTAGCGACGGGCGGCCTGTGGACGACCGCGGTCGCCACCCGGGCCGGTCGACTAGCCTCGCCGCATGAGACTGCTGGTCACCGGGGGTGCGGGCTTCATCGGCTCCCACTTCGTGCGCACCGCGCTGGCGGGCGGCTACCCCGCGCTGGCCGGTGCCGAGCTCGTCGTCCTCGACGCGCTGACCTACGCAGGAACGCTGACCAACCTGCCCGACGTCGAGCGGACGCCGGGGCTGCGCTTCGTGCACGGCGACGTCTGCGACGTCGACCTGGTCGACGCGCTGGTCGCCGACGCCGACGCCGTGGTGCACTTCGCCGCCGAGTCCCACGTCGACCGCTCCATCGCGGCGTCGGCGGAGTTCGTCCGCACCAACGTGCTCGGCACCCAGACCCTGCTCGACGCCGCGCGCCGCCACTCGCTCGGCAAGTTCGTGCACGTCTCCACCGACGAGGTCTACGGCTCGATCGAGACCGGCTCGTGGAGCGAGACCGCGCCGCTGGAGCCGAACTCCCCCTACTCCGCGAGCAAGGCGTCGAGCGACCTGCTGGCCCGCGCCTACGCCCGCACCCACGGCCTCGACGTGTCGGTCACGCGCTGCTCCAACAACTACGGGCCCCACCAGTTCCCCGAGAAGGTGGTGCCGCTGTTCGTCACCAACCTGCTCGACGGGCGCAGCGTGCCGCTCTACGGCGAGGGCCGCAACGTGCGCGACTGGCTGCACGTCGACGACCACTGCCGCGGCATCGCCCTGGTGCTCGAGCGCGGGCGCGGGGGCGAGGTCTACAACATCGGCGGCGGCACCGAGCTGACCAACCGCGAGCTGACCGAGCGGCTGCTCGCCGCCCTCGGCGCCGACTGGTCGCGCGTGGTCCAGGTGCCTGACCGGCTCGGCCACGACCTGCGCTACTCCGTGGACATCTCGAAGGTGTCGACCGAGCTCGGCTACGCGCCGCGGGTGCCCTTCGACGAGGGCCTCGCAGCGACGGTCGAGTGGTACCGCGACAACCGCTCCTGGTGGGAGCCGCTCAAGGCCGCCGCCGCCCTCGGGGCGGCCGGGTGAGCCGCTGGCTGGTCACCGGCGCCGCGGGCATGCTCGGGCGCGACGTCGTGACCGCGCTCGAGGCGGCACCGGGGCAGACGGTCGACGCACGCACGCGTGCGCAGCTCGACCTGCTCGACGAGGGGGCGCTGCGGGCGGCCGTCGCCGAGGCCGACGTCGTGGTCAACTGCGCCGCCTGGACCGACGTCGACGGGGCGGAGGCCGCCGAGGAGGCGGCCCGCCGGGTCAACGGCGACGCGGTGGAGGTGCTCGCCCGCGAGTGCGCGCGGCGCGGGGCCCGGCTGCTCCAGCCCTCGACCGACTACGTGTTCTCGGGCGAGGCCACGCAGCCCTACGCGGAGGACGCGCCCCCCTCGCCGGTCAACGCCTACGGCCGCACGAAGCTCGTCGGCGAGCGCGCCGTGCTCGAGCTGCACCCGGAGGCCGGCTACGTCGTGCGCACCGCCTGGCTCTACGCGACCCACGGGCGCAGCTTCGTCACGACGATGGCACGGCTCGCCGAGGAGCGGCCCACCGTCGACGTCGTCGACGACCAGGTCGGCGCACCCACCTGGACCCGCGACCTGGCCGACGCGCTGCTCGCGGTCGGGCTGGCTGAGCAGGCGCCGCCGGGCGTCTACCACGCCACGAGCAGCGGGCAGACGAGCTGGTACGGCCTGGCTCGGGCCACCTTCGAGCTGCTCGGCCACGACCCCGAGCGGGTGCGTCCGACGAGCTCGGCCGTGTTACAGCGCGTAGCGCGACGGCCCGGCTACAGTGTGCTCGGTTCCGGACGGTGGCGGTCCGCATCGCTTCCACCCGTTCGAGACTGGTTCGAGGCCCTCCAGTCGTGGAAGAACGCGTACGACACTCCCCGTGCCCGCAGCTCGAGGTAGACGAGGGCGAAAAGGGCAAAACGCCGGATACGCGCGCGGCCTGCGTGTACCGTACGAGACCGTCACCGACGAAGGAATCCCATGCGACGTCCACTCCTTGCAGCAGCGCTCTCCGTGCCGCTGGTCAGCGTCCCGTCGGTGGCCCTCGCCGCCGTGCACTCGGACTCCGCCGTCAGTGCTGCCGCAGCCACGTGCGTCAGCGGCAAGGCCGCGATCACCGTCGAGTCCTTCAGCGCAGCCGCCGGCACCGCCACGGTGTCGCTGGCGCCCGACGCGTGCGCCGGCACCAAGGCGTCGCTGGTGTCCTACCGCTACGCGCCCGACGCGAAGCACCAGACCCGGGTCGAGCTGCGCAGCGGCGTCGGCCGGCTGGCGGTCACGGTGCCGTCCTGCGGCCAGATCGACCTGATCTACGGCACGAGCGCGCCCGCGACGCTCACCTACAACTACTTCACGTCGCACGGGACGCTGCTGCGCTCGGGCGAGCGGCTCGGGTGCGACACCGCCACGCCGACGCCGACTCCGACGACGCCTGCGGACACGCCGACGCCCACCCCCACGCCGACGACGCCGGCCGAGACGCCCACCCCGACGCCGACGACGCCCGAGGACACCGCGACGCCGACGGTGACGCCCACGGTGACGCCGACCGAGACGCCGACCGTCACGCCGACGCCGATCACCCCCGGCGACACCGTGACGCCGACGCCCGGCACCACTCCGACCCAGACGCCGACGCAGACCCCCACGGTGACCCCGTCGGTCCCCGCCACCACCACGCCGTCCGTCTCGCCGAGCTCGGTGACGGCGAGCGAGGGCGGCACGACGCCGTCGCCGGTCCAGACGCCGTCGGAGACACCGTCCGAGAAGCCGGCGTCGAGCTCGTCGGCGCAGCCGACCGTGATCGCCTCGCCCGAGTCCTCGACCGCCGCTGACACGCCCAGCAGCGGCGCCTCGCCGACCACGATCACCGCTGCCGAGGGCGCCGCGCCCACCACCGGCCAGGCCGCGCAGTCCGGCTCCGGCACCGGCGAGCTCGCCCACACCGGCGCCTCGCAGGTCCCGCTGACCGCCGGCGCGGGAGCCCTGCTCCTCGGCGTCGGGGCGCTGCTGCAGACGGTCGCCCGCCGCCGCCGCACCAGCTAGCACCTCCCGCTCGACGCGCAGACGCCCCGGACCTGCTGGGTCCGGGGCGTCTGTCGCGTCTGCTACGCGGCCACGACGACCGAGTCGATGAGCTGGCCGGCCCAGTCGAGCAGTGCGGTGTCGCGCAGCGGCTGCCCGCCGATGCGGGCGGTCGCCGGACGCGGCACGAGCACGGTCTTGGTCGCCGGCTTGACCAGCGTCTTCGGGTAGAGCCGCTGGAGGCGCAGCACGCGGCTCTCGGGCAGGTCGACCGGCCCGAAGCGCACCTGCGAGCCCTGCAGCGCGACCTCGCGCAGGCCGGCCGCCCGGGCCTTGACCCGGAACGCCGCCACGGCGAGCAGGTTCTCGACCGGCTCGGGCGGGGTGCCGTAGCGGTCGTCCAGCTCGGCGCGCACGGCGGCGAGGTCGTCCGCGCTGGCCGCCTCGGCCAGCTTGCGGTAGGCCTCCAGGCGCAGCCGCTCCCCCGGGATGTAGTCGTGGGGCAGGTGCGCGTCGACCGGCAGCTCGACCTTGACCTCGGCGAGCGAGGTGTCCCCCTCGCCCTTGAACTCGGCGACGGCCTCGCCGACCAGCCGCATGTAGAGGTCGAAGCCGACGTCGGCGATGTGGCCCGACTGCTCCCCGCCGAGCAGGTTGCCGGCGCCGCGGATCTCGAGGTCCTTCATCGCCACCCGCATGCCGGCCCCGAGGTCGCTGTTCTGGGCGATGGTGGCGAGCCGGTCGTGGGCGGTCTCCGTGAGCGGCTTCTCGGGCGGGTAGAGGAAGTACGCGTAGGCGCGCTCCCGCCCGCGGCCCACGCGGCCGCGCAGCTGGTGCAGCTGCGAGAGCCCGAGGGTGTCGCCGCGCTCGACGATCAGGGTGTTGGCGTTGGAGATGTTGAGCCCGCTCTCGACGATCGTCGTGCAGACCAGCACGTCGATGCGCCGCTCCCAGAAGTCGAGCACGACCTGCTCGAGCGCGTGCTCGTTCATCTGCCCGTGGGCGAAGGCGATGCGCGCCTCGGGCACCAGGTCGCGCAGGCGCGAGACAGCCCGGTCGATCGACTCGACGCGGTTGTGGATGTAGAAGACCTGGCCCTCGCGGAGCAGCTCGCGACGGATCGCCGCCGAGATCTGCTTCTCGTCGTAGGCGCCGACGTAGGTGAGCACCGGGTGGCGCTCCTCGGGCGGGGTCAGGATCGTCGACATCTCGCGGATGCCGGTGATCGACATCTCGAGCGTGCGCGGGATCGGCGTCGCCGACATCGTCAGCACGTCGACGTTGGTGCGCAGGTGCTTCAGCTTCTCCTTGTGCTCGACGCCGAAGCGCTGCTCCTCGTCGACGACCACGAGCCCGAGGTCCTTGTAGCGGACGTCGCCGCTGATCAGGCGGTGGGTGCCGATGACCACGTCGACCGAGCCGTCGGCCACGCCGGCGCGCACGGCTTCGGCCTCCTTGTCGGTCTGGAAGCGCGACAGCGCCTTCACCGTCACCGGGAACCCGGCGTAGCGCTCGGCGAAGGTCGCGAAGTGCTGCTGCACCAGCAGGGTCGTCGGCACGAGCACCGCGACCTGCTTGCCGTCCATGACCGCCTTGAAGGCGGCGCGCACGGCGATCTCGGTCTTGCCGTAGCCGACGTCGCCGCAGACCACCCGGTCCATGGGCACCGAGCGCTCCATGTCGCGCTTGACCTCGTCGATGGTCGAGAGCTGGTCGGGCGTCTCGTTGTAGGGGAAGGCGTCCTCGAGCTCGTGCTGCCACGGGCTGTCAGGACCGAAGGAGTGCCCGGTGGTCGCCATGCGCGCGGAGTAGAGCTTGATCAGCTCGGCGGCGATCTCACGCACCGCCTTGCGGGCGCGGCCCTTGCGCTTCTGCCAGTCGGCCCCGCCCATGCGGTCGAGCGCCGGCTGCTCGCCACCGACGTACCTCGTCACCAGGTCGAGCTGGTCGGTCGGCACGAAGAGCCGGTCGCCCGGCGCACCGCGCTTGGAGGGGGCGTACTCGATGACGAGGTACTCGCGGGTCGCGCCCTGGACGGTGCGCTGCACCATCTCGACGTAGCGCCCGACCCCGTGCTGCTCGTGGACGACCGGGTCGCCCGCCTTCAGCTGCAGCGGGTCGACCTGGTTGCGCCGGCGCGAGGGCATCCGGCGCATGTCGCGCGTCGAGGCCCGCTGGCCCGCGATGTCGGTCTCGGTGAGCACCGCCAGGCGCAGGGCGCTCGAGACCAGGCCGCGCTCGATGCAGCCGGTGGCGACCTCGGCGACTCCGGGGTCGGGCGCGACCTCGAGCGAGGCGTCGAGGCGGGCCGGGATGCCGGCCTCCTTGAGCCGCTCGACGGTGCGCTCGGCCGAGCCGTGGCCCTCGGTGACCAGCACGACGCGCCAGCCGTCGCCGAGCCAGCCCTTGACGTCGGCGATCGCCCGCTGGGTGTCGCCACGGTAGCCCTCGACCTCCTTGACCCCCGACTGCACGACGTCGTCGCCCTCGACCAGCTCGAGGTCGCTCTCGAACGGCGTCAGCGTCCACCACGGCCGCCCCGTCGCGAGGGTCGCACTGCGTACGTCCGCCAGCTCGCGCAGCGACGTGGCGCCGAGGTCGATCGGCGCCTCGCCGCCCGAGGCGGCGGTGGCCCACGAGGCGTCGAGGAACTCGCGGCTGGTGGCCACGAGGTCGACGGCCCGCGCGCGGACGCGCTCGGGGTCGCAGACCAGCACCACCGCGTCGGCCGGCAGCGCGTCGGGCAGCAGGTCGAGCTCGTCGACCAGCACGGGGATCAGCGCCTCCATGCCCTCGACCGCGGTCCCCTCGGCGACCTTCTCGAGGACCTCGAGCAGGCTCGGGTGCTCGACGGCGAGGGCGCGGGCCCGCTCGCGGACCTCCGGGGTCAGCAGCAGCTCGCGGCACGGGGGCGCCCACAGCCCGTGCTCGGCGATCTCGAGGCTGCGCTGGTCGGCGACCTTGAAGTAGCGGACCTCCTCGACCGTGTCGCCCCAGTACTCGACCCGCAGCGGGTGCTCCTCGACGGGCGGGAAGACGTCGAGGATGCCGCCGCGCACGGCGAACTCGCCGCGCTTCTCGACCATGTCGACGCGGGAGTACGCGGCGGCGACCAGCCGCTCGACCGCCTCCTCGAGACCGAGCTCGTCGCCCGCGTGCAGCGCGACCGGCTCCAGGTCGCCGAGCCCGCGCACGAGCGGCTGCAGCAGCGAGCGCACCGGCGCCACGACGACCTTGAGCGGGCCGGCGGACGGGTCGTCGGCCGACGGGTGGGCCAGCCGGCGCAGCACCGCGAGCCGCTGGCCCACGGTGTCGCTGCGCGGCGAGAGCCGCTCGTGGGGGAGCGTCTCCCAGCTCGGGAAGTGCGCGACGTCCTCGGGGCGCAGCAGCGAGCCGACGGCGGTCACCAGGTCCTCGGCCTCGCGACCGGTGGCGGTCACCGCCAGCACCACACGGCCGGAGCCGAGCGGCTGGTCCGCGGCGAGCGCGGCGACGGCGAACGGGCGCAGGGCGCCCGGCGCCCCGAGCTCGAGGGTCGGGGTCGCCCTCTCGCGCGCCTGGGCGACGGTGGCCTTCAGGCCCGGGTCGGCGGCGACGGCATCGAGCAGGCCGGACAACGACATGGGGACTCGCTCCTCGCGCACGACGGACAGCCCCCGTCCGAGGCCGGAGCGGGGGTGTGCCTCTCAGCCTACGGTCCGGCGGGCCTGCGGGCCTGGCCAGAGCTCGCGGCGTCTGCCTAGGATCGCGCCCATGCGTGCGTCCGTGACCCGAGCCGTCCCCGTCGCGCTGACCGCTGCCGCCCTCGCCGGTGCGGGGCTGCTGGCGCCCACCGCGGCATCGGCGGACACCGCGCCCGCCCTCACGGTGGTCGACCTGCCGACCGGCGGGGCCAAGCCGAGCCACCTGGTGACCGGGCCCGACGGCGCGGTGTGGTTCACCGAGCTGGCCTCCCACAAGCTCGGCCGCATCACCGCCGCGGGCACGCTCAGCGAGGTCCCCGTCCCGTCCGACAGCAGCGTGGACGACACCGGCCCCGACCTCATCGCCGCAGGGCCCGACGCCGTCTGGTTCGCCGACGAGGTCGACACCCGGGTGTTCCGCGTGCCCGTGAGCGCCGCGGGCGCCGGCGCGCCCGAGCTCTACAAGGACTCGCCGCTCGGCGACCCGGTAGCACCGCTCGAGTCGCTCACGCCGACGGGGTCCTCCCTCTACGCCACCACCCGCTACGGCGACGAGGTGCTGCGCTTCTCCACCGGCGTGCGAGGCACCTGGAGCTCGCTCCCGGTGACCTGCGAGGGTCCGTCGCCGAGCATCGCCGACGCGGGCGGCGCCCTGTGGTTCGGCTGCGCCAGCCAGCTCGGGGGACCCAACCAGACGCTGCACCGCATCGGGCCCGACGGCGCGGGCTCCTCGGTGGCGGTCGACCCCGCGCGCAGCGACATCCGCTCGATGGCGTTCGACTCGACCGGCCGGCTCTGGTGGACCGCCTGGTGGAACGGCGGTGCCTGGGGCTCGGTGTCGCCCTACGACAGCGCCCTGGGCTACCTCGACGCCGCCGGCGCGCCCCACACCGTCCCGCTGGCCTCCAACGCGGGCCCGAGCGACATCACGCTCGCCTCCGACGGGCACCTGTGGTTCACCACCGTCGACCGCTCGACCAAGCACACCTTCCTCAACCGGGTCGACGGCGAGGCGGTGGGGGCGTCCTACGACCTCGGGCCCCGCACGCTCGGCGACCTCGCGGCGGGTCCCGACGGCGCCCTGTGGTTCACCGACCCGGGCTCCAACCAGGTCGGTCGGGTCGTGCTGCCGACCACCGCCGACGCGCCCGCGCCTGCTCCGCCTGCACCCCCGGCCCCGCCCGCGCCCCCTGCTCCGCCGGCTCCGCCTGCCCCTCCGGTCGCCAAGCCGGGAAAGCCCAAGGTGGTGGTGTGCGCGGTCAGCACCCGGCGCACCGGCTGCCGCTCGGTCGTGGCGGCGCGCAGCGTACGCGTCGCGTTCCGCCTCGACCGGAAGGCGACGGTCACGATGACCGTCCGCCCGGTGCCGGCGCGCGGCGCCAAGGCGGCGCCGGCCACCGTGGTGGTCTCGCGCACGCTGGCGCGGGGCACCCGGGTCCTCACCTGGAACCGCACGGTGAAGCACCGCCCGGCCAAGCACGGCCGCTGGGTGGTGGCCCTGACCGCCGGTCCGCGCGGGGCGCGCGTCACCACCTCCGTGACCGTACGGCTGTAGCGGGCCGCCCGGGAGGGCTCCAGTAGTCTGCTCGCCGTGACCGCTGAGCCTGACGTCCGGACCGACGAGATCCCGGCCGCCCTGCGCGCGGACATCCGCGTGCTCGGCACCCTGCTCGGCGAGACGCTGGTCGGGCAGGAGGGCCCCGAGCTGCGCGACCTCGTCGAGGAGGTCCGCCGCCTCGCCCGCGAGGACGGCGACGCGGCCGCCGAGCGGCTCGCCGGGCTCGACGTGCACACCGCCTCGCTGCTCGCCCGCGCGTTCTCCATGTTCTTCCACCTCACCAACGTCGCCGAGCAGGTGCACCGCGGCCGCGACCTGCGCCAGCAGCGCTCGAGCAAGGGCGGCTGGCTCCACCAGGCGGTCGACGCGATCACCGCGGCCGGGCTGCCGCACGACGAGGTCCAGGAGCAGATCGCGCACCTCTCGGTGCGCCCGGTCTTCACCGCGCACCCGACCGAGGCGGCCAGGCGCACGGTGCTCACCAAGCTGCGCCGCATCGGCGAGCTGCTCGAGCGCGAGGACTGGCGCGACGACCCGCGCACGCTGCGCCGGCTCGCCGAGCTGATCGACCTGCTCTGGCAGTCCGACGAGCTGCGCTCGGAGCGCCCCGAGGTCATCGACGAGGCGCGCAACGCCGTCTACTACCTCTCCGAGCTGTTCGCCGTGGCCGTGCCGGACGTGCTCGAGGAGCTCGTCACCGAGCTCGACCGGGCCGGCATCGAGGTGCCGCTGCTCTCGCACCCGCTGAGCTTCGGCTCCTGGATCGGCGGCGACCGCGACGGCAACCCCAACGTGACCCCGCGCGTCACCTACGACGTCCTCCTGCTCCAGCACGAGCACGCCCTCCGCGGCACCGCCGAGGAGATCGACCAGCTGCGCGCCGAGATCTCGGTGAACTCGCGCATCGCCGGGGTGAGCCCGGAGCTCGAGGCGAGCCTGGCCGCCGACCTCGAGCTGCTGCCCGAGGTGCCGCCGCGCTACCGCCGGCTCAACGCCAACGAGCCCTACCGGCTCAAGCTCACCTGCGTGCGCGAGAAGATCGCCGCCACCCGCCGGCGGCACGCCACGGGCGCTGCCCACGTGCCCGGCCGCGACTACGCCTCCACCGGCGAGCTCGTCGCCGACCTCGTCGTGGTGCGTGACTCGCTGCTCGCCCACCGCGGCGAGCGCGTCGCCCACGGCCGGCTCGAGCGGCTGATCCGCACGCTCGAGGCCTTCGGCCTGCACCTGGCCACGCTCGACGTGCGCGAGCACTCCGAGGCCCACCACGGCGCCCTGGCCCAGCTGTTCGACCGGCTCGGGGAGTCCGCGACGCCCTACGCCGAGCTCACCGCGGAGCAGCGGATGGTGCTGCTGAGCGCCGAGCTCACGAGCCGGCGCCCGCTCTCGCCCCAGCCGCCGCCCCTCGACGCCGCCGGCGCCCGCGTCTTCGCGGTGTTCCAGACCGTGCGCGAGGCGCTCGAGCGCTTCGGCCCGCAGGTGGTCGAGTCCTACATCATCTCCATGACGCACGGCGCCGACGACGTGCTGGCCGCGGTGCTCCTCGCGCGGGAGGCCGGCCTGGTCGACCTGCCCGGCGGCGTCGCGCAGGTCGGCTTCGTGCCGCTGCTCGAGACGGTCGCCGAGCTGCGTGCCGCCGACACGATCCTCGACGCGCTGCTCTCCGACCCCTCCTACCGCCAGCTCGTCGCCCTGCGCGGCGACGTGCAGGAGGTCATGCTGGGCTACTCCGACTCCAACAAGGACGCCGGGATCACGAGCTCGCAGTGGGAGATCCACCGGGCGCAGCGCCGGCTGCGCGACACCGCGCTGCGCCACGGCGTACGCCTGCGGCTCTTCCACGGGCGCGGCGGCACCGTGGGCCGCGGCGGCGGCCCCACCTACGACGCGATCCTCGCCCAGCCGTGGGGCACGCTCGACGGCGAGATCAAGGTCACCGAGCAGGGCGAGGTCATCAGCGACAAGTACCTCCTGCCCTCGCTCGCCCGCGAGAACCTCGAGCTGACGCTCGCCGCGACGCTGACCGCGACGGTGCTGCACCGGGTCCCCCGCAGCAGCGCCGGCTCGCTCTCGCGCTGGGACCCCGTCATGGACCTGGTCTCCGGCAAGGCGCAGGACGCCTACCGCGGGCTGACGACCGACCCCGCGCTGGCGACCTACTTCGCCCAGTCGACGCCCGTCGACACCCTCGGCGACCTCAACATCGGCTCGCGCCCGTCGCGGCGCGCCTCGGCCGACGCCGGCCTGTCGGCGCTGCGGGCGATCCCGTGGGTCTTCGGCTGGACCCAGAGCCGGCAGATCGTGCCCGGGTGGTACGGCGTGGGCTCAGGCCTGGAGGCGGCCCGCGAGGCGGGTCACGGCGACGCCATCGCCGAGATGTGGTCGCAGTGGCACTTCTTCCGCAACTTCCTCAGCAACGTCGAGATGACGCTGGCCAAGACCGACCTGACGATCGCCCGCCACTACCTCGACTCGCTCGTCGACCCCGAGCTGCACGGGTTCTTCGACCTGATCGTGGCCGAGCACGAGCGCACGGTCCGCGAGGTGCTCGCCATCACCGGCGAGACCCAGCTGCTGGGCGCGTCGCCGTCGCTGCTGCGCACCCTGCAGGTGCGCGACGCCTACCTGAAGCCGATCTCCTACCTGCAGGTCTCGCTGCTCGAGCGGGCGCGGGCCGCCGGCGACTCGGTCGACCCCGAGCTGCGCCGGGCGCTGCTGCTCACGGTCAACGGCGTCGCCGCGGGCCTGCGCAACACCGGCTGAGCCGGCGGGCGGCTCAGCCGCGCAGCGTCTCGAGGTGGGCGAGGTACCACTCGTAGGTCGAGCGCAGCCCGTCGGGCAGGCGCACCGACGGCTTCCAGCCCAGCTGCTCCAGGCGCGAGACGTCGAGCAGCTTGCGGGGCGTGCCGTCGGGCTTGCTGGTGTCCCACTCGATGGTGCCGGTGTAGCCGACGACGTCGGCCACGGTCTCGGCCAGCTCGCGGATCGTGAGGTCCTCGCCGGTGCCCACGTTGATGGTCTCGGGCGAGTCGTAGTTCTCGAGCAGGAACAGGCACGCCCGCGCGAGGTCGTCGACGTGCAGGAACTCGCGGCGCGGGGTGCCGCTGCCCCAGCAGGTGACGCTCGGCACGCCGGCCTCCGCGGCCTCGTGGAAGCGGCGGATCAGCGCCGGCAGCACGTGCGAGCCCTTCGGGTCGAAGTTGTCGCCCGGGCCGTAGAGGTTGGTCGGCATCGCCGAGATGTAGTGCAGGTCGTCCTGCCGGCGGATCGACTGGACCTGCATGATGCCGGCGATCTTCGCGATCGCGTAGGCGTCGTTGGTGGGCTCGAGGGCCCCGGTCAGCAGGGAGTCCTCGCGGATCGGCTGCTCGGCGAACTTCGGGTAGATGCAGCTCGAGCCGAGGAACAGCAGGCGCGGGGTGCGCTGCTCGCGGGCCGCGTCCATCAGGTTGACCTGGATCTGCAGGTTCTCGCTGAGGAAGTCGGCGGGGTAGGTGTCGTTGGCGAGGATGCCGCCGACCTTCGCCGCAGCCACCACGACGACCTCGGGACGGACCTCGCGGAAGAACGCGAACACCGCGTCGCGGTCGCGCAGGTCGAGCTCGCGCGAGCTGCGACCGACCAGGCGGGTGAAGCCCTCGGCCTCGAAGTGGCGCCACACCGCCCCGCCCACCAGCCCGCGGTGGCCGGCGACGTAGGTGACGGCGTCGCGGTCGAGACGGCCAGGAGCGTGCGGTGCAGCGGTCGACATGCGGCCCAGTCTACGGGCGCCGTTCAGTCGTTGAACTGCTGCTGCGCCTGCTCGAGGCCCTGGGCCAGCAGCACCTCGACGGCGTCGGCCGCGCGCTCGGCGAGCACGTCGACCTCCTTGCGCTCGGCGGAGGCGAACGGCTTGAGCACGTAGTCGGCGGGGTCCTGGCGACCGGGCGGGCGCCCGATGCCGAAGCGCGCCCGGAAGAAGTCGCCGGTGCCCAGCGAGCGGCGCATCGACTTGAGCCCGTTGTGGCCGTTGTCGCCGCCGCCGAACTTGAGCCGCAGGGAGCCGAACGGCAGGTCGAGCTCGTCGTGCACCGCGACGGTGTGCGCCGGGTCGATCTTGTAGAAGTCGCGCAGGGCCGCCACCGGTCCGCCGGACTCGTTCATGTAGGAGCGCGGCTTCGCCAGCACGACGCGCGAGCCGCCCGGCCCGCCGAGCCGGGTCTCCAGCACGTCGGCACGGCAGCGCCGGGAGGCGCTGAAGCGCCCCCCGGCCCGCTGCGCCAGGACGTCGAGCACGAGCCAGCCCGCGTTGTGGCGGGTGGCGGCGTACTCCTCTCCCGGGTTGCCGAGGCCGACGACGAGGAAGGTCGCCTCGGTCAGGGCTCAGCCCTCGCTCGGTGCCGCGGCGTCGGCCGCGTCGGCCTCGGCGTCGGCCGACTTCTCCTCGTGCACGATGCCGAGGTCGGCCTCCGAGCTGGCCAGGTCGGCGTCGAGCTGCGCGGCCGACTGCTGCGCGACGACGTTGATGACCAGCGTCTCGGGGTCGCCGGCGAAGGTGGTGCCCTCGGGGAGGCCGAGGTCCTTGGCGTGGATCTGGGTGCCGACAGGCAGGCCCTCGACGTCGACGTCGACCGAGGTCGGGATGTGCGTGGCCTCGGCCTCGACCGTGACGGTCTGGGCGTCGACGACCAGCAGGGCGTCGGCGGCCACGGAGCCGGTGGTGTGCACGGCGACCTCGATGGTGACCTTCTCGCCGCGGTTCACGACGACGAGGTCGACGTGCTCGATGACCGGGCGGATCGGGTCGCGCTGGACGTCCTTGGGCAGGACCAGCAGCGACTCGCCCTCGAGGTCGACGTCGAGCAGGACGTTCGGCGTCTTGAGCGCGAGCATCAGCTCGTGGCCGGGGAGCGAGATGTGGCGGGGGGCGCCGCCGTGGCCGTAGACGACGGCGGGGACGCGGTGCGCGCGACGGGTCCGGCGCGCGGCGCCCTTGCCGAACTCGGTGCGGTTCTCGGCGGTGATGCGGACCTCGGACACGGTGGTGCTCCTCATGCGTACGTCTGCGGCGGGCTGCGGGCGCCGGGTGCTCGGAGCCAGGGGCTTCCGCGCGTGAGGAGTCGAACCACTCGTCGATGACGGAGCCATGCGGTCCCTCGCCGGGCAGTGGACGAGTCTACGCCGGGGGCACCGACGACGGGAAATCCGGTGCGCGCCCTCGCCAGCTGCTGTCACCGCTCGTGACCCTGGGTGAACATCGACGGCCGGGCGGGGGGACGTGTTGGGCCGTCCGCGTACTCAGCGTCATCACGGCATCGCGGCACGGGCTGCCGCTGCCTACCGTCGACACGACGTTCCAGCCGGACCGTGACGACTGTGGGGGGACAACGACATGCGCAAGGTTCTCGTCAGCTCAGTGCTCGGGGTCGGCTTCGCGCTGACCACCGGCGGCATCGCCAGCGCCTGCGTGTCCGACGGCTCGGCGGCGCACGCCAGCTCGTCGCGCGTCTGCCTCGGCTCGTCGGTCGCGGTCTCCGCCACCGGCTTCGCGCCCTCGTCGGCCGTGTCGCTCACCGGCACCGACGGCAGCCGCCAGGCCCTGACCGCGACGAAGACGGGCTCCGCCGCCGCGTCGGTGCGGCCGAGCGCGACGGGCACGTGGCGCTACGTCCTGAGCGGGCGCACGCCCAGCGCGGGTACGCGGACCGCCGCTGCGACGCTCACCGTCGTCACCGGCGCGGCCCCCTGCGCCGTCAGCACGCCCACGCCCTCGCCCGTGGCCAGCGAGACGGCCGAGCCGACCGAGGCACCGGCTCCCAGCGAGACGCCGGCTCCGAGCGAGACGGCGACTCCCACGCCGACGCCGACGCCGACGCCGACGCCGAGCGAGGTGGCTGAGCCGACGCCCACGCCCACGCCTGCGCCCAGCGAGACGGCGACGCCCAGCGAGACGCCGACGCCGAGCGAGACGGCGACGCCGAGCGAGACGCCGACCGTCACGCCCACGCCGACTCCCACTGCGACGCCGACTCCCACTGCGACGCCGACTCCCACGCCCGCCGAGACGACCGTGCCGGCCCCGTCGCCGTCGGTCAGCTCGACGCCGGCCGTCGTCGTGACCACCGCGTCGAGCGCTCCGGCGGCCACCGCCGTACCGGTCCCGGCGAGCCTGCCGGCCGTCGCGACCGGGACCGCGGGCACCGGGCCGGTCACGCTGACGACCGAGGCGCCCGCGGTGGCCGACGGTCCGACCGGGACCCCGGTCCGCACCCTCGCGCACACCGGCGCGGCGGCGCAGCGGGGGATGCTCGCGGTGGGCAGCGGCCTGCTGCTGTCGGGGCTGGCGCTGCGCACGCTGCCGGCGCTGCGTCGCCGCCGGACGGAGTAGTAGAAACGCCGACCTGGCCCTGAGAGGGGTGTTTAGATGACCTCCGGTCGCCCGTTCGGGCTATCGGGGGGTGACCAGCCGGGGCAGAGGCCTTCTAATGGGTCGAGGACCGGCGTAGTGAGTCGCTGAAGGTTGCCCGGGGGGGCTTGTGAGCATCTCGTTGAACCGCGCTGCCGCTGCGGTGGCACTGCTGGACGTCGACCTCGCGGGGGCGAGGGTGCCGGCGCTGCCGAGGCAGCGGCTGCGCGGCTGGCAGCGCGTCCAGCTGGCGAGCGTCCTGAGCGCCGACGTGGTGGCCGTCGTGGCCTCCTACGCGCTGGGCCGCGACCTGTTCGCCCGCGACCCGTCGTTCGGGACCGTGCGCGACCTGCTCGCGCTGCCGGCCGCCTGGCTCGTGCTCGCGGCGCTCAACGGCGCCTACGACCTGCGAGCGATGGGCACGGGCGTCCTCGACCACAAGCGGGTGCTCAACGCGGGGCTGCACCTCGTCGCGCTGGTCGGGCTCGCCTCGACGCTGCCCGACGCCCACAGCCTGCGCGAGGTGCTGCCGCTCGTGGCGGCGGCGCCGGTCGCGGTGCTGGTCGCGCGCCACGTCTGCCGCATGGCCCTCTCGATCGCGCGGCGGCGCGGCCTCGCGGTGCGCCGGGTGCTGGTGATCGGCGAGCCGTCGGCCGCGTTCCCGCTCGCCAGCCGGCTGGAGCGCACGCCCAGCTCGGGGCTGCAGGTCGTCGGCGTCTGCTCGACCGCCGGCATCGACCGCCGGGCCGGTCGCGAGCCGGGGCCCGGCTCCGAGCGGCGGCGCAACGCTCCCCCGCGGGTGCTCGGCACGCTCGAGAGCGCGGCGCTGCTCGCCCGCCGCGAGGCCGTCGACGTGGTGGCCGTGGCCCACTCGCCGGGGCTCAGCTCCGAGGCGCTGCGCGACCTGTCGTGGCAGCTCGAGGAGTCCCACGTCGAGATGCTCGTCGCGCCGGCGCTCGTCGACGTCGCGGGTCCCCGCATCACGGTCGAGCCCGTCGCCGGGCTCCCGCTCCTGCACATCGCCAAGCCCGAGTTCTCCACGCTGCGCCGGGTCGTCAAGGGCACCGGCGACCGGGTGCTCGCGCTGCTCGGCCTGCTCGCGCTGAGCCCGCTGCTGCTCGTGGTCGCCGTGATGGTGCGCCGCGACTCCCCCGGCCCGGTGCTCTTCCGCCAGCCGCGCGTGGGCCAGGGCGGCCACGAGTTCCCGATGCTGAAGTTCCGCTCCATGTACGTCGACGCGGAGGCCCGGCTCGAGGAGGTCCGCGTCCTCAACCAGCACGGCGAGGGTCCGCTGTTCAAGAGCAAGGACGACCCGCGCGTCACGCGCGTCGGCGCCTTCCTCCGCCGCTGGTCGATCGACGAGCTGCCGCAGCTGATCAACGTGCTGCGCGGCGAGATGTCGCTGGTGGGCCCGCGACCGCCGCTGCCGCGCGAGGTGGCCGCCTACGACCAGCCCTCGATCTTCCGCCGGCTCATGGTCAAGCCCGGGCTCACCGGCCTGTGGCAGGTCAGCGGCCGCGCCGACCTGTCGTGGCAGGAGGCGGTCCGTCTCGACCTCTACTACGTCGAGAACTGGTCGCCGGCGCTGGACGCCTCGATCCTGTGGCGCACGCTCGGAGCGGTCACCAAGGGCAGCGGCGCGTACTGAGCCTCAGGCCGCGCCGTCGAACAGGCTGGTGACCGAGCCGTCGTTGAAGACCTCCTGGATCGCGCGCGCGAGCAGCGGCGCGATCGGCAGGACGGTGAGCTTCTCGAAGCGGCGCTCCGGCGGGATCGGCAGGGTGTCGGTCACGACGACCTCGCTGATCCGGCTGCTGCGCAGCCGGTCGACCGCCGGGCCGGAGAAGATGCCGTGCGTCGAGGCGACGATGACCTCGGCCGCGCCGTTCTCGAACAGCGCGTCGGCAGCCTTCACGATCGTGCCGCCGGTGTCGATCATGTCGTCGACCAGCACGCACACGCGGCCCTCGACCGTGCCGACGACCTCGGCGACCTTCACCTCGTTGGCGATGTTCGGGTCGCGGCGCTTGTGGATGATCGCCAGCGGGGCGTTGAGGGTGTCGGTCCAGCGCTCGGCCACGCGCACGCGGCCAGCGTCCGGGCTCACGATCGTGAGCCGGCTGCGGTCGACCCGGCTGCCGACGTGGCGCGCCAGCAGCGAGAGCGCGAACAGGTGGTCGACCGGGCCGTCGAAGAAGCCCTGGATCTGCGCGGTGTGCAGGTCCACCACGATCAGCCGGTCGGCACCCGCGGTCTTGTAGAGGTCGGCCATCAGGCGGGCCGAGATCGGCTCGCGCCCGCGGTGCTTCTTGTCCTGGCGGGCGTAGCCGTAGAACGGGATCACGACCGTGATGCGCTTGGCCGACGCCCGCTTCAGGGCGTCGATCATGATCAGCTGCTCCATGATCCACTGGTTGATCGGCGCGGTGTGGCTCTGGATCACGAACGCCTCGCTGCCGCGCACCGACTCCTCGAAGCGCACGAAGATCTCGCCGTTGGCGAAGTCGAACGCCCGCGTCGGCACCAGGTCGACCCCCAGCTGGCTCGCCACCGCCGCGGCGAGCTCGGGGTGGGCCCGGCCGGAGAAGAGCATCATCTTCTTCTCGCCGGCCGTGGTCATGCCGCTCATGCGGGTGCTCCCTCATCTGTCGTGCCGGCCGCCGCGCCGTCTGCGGCTCGGGGGTCTGCGGTGCGTGCGCGGGCGGCGGCCTCGGCGCTGGTCGAGCCGGCCCGTCGCCGCTCCACCCAGCCCTCGACGCTGCGCTGGCGCCCGCGCGCCACGCCCATGGCGCCGGCGGGCACGTCCTCGGTGATCACCGAGCCGGCCGCGGTGTAGGCGCCGGCGCCCACGGAGACCGGCGCGACGAGCACGGTGTCGCTGCCCACGCGGGCGTGCGGCCCGACGCTCGAGCGGTGCTTCGCGACGCCGTCGTAGTTGGCGAAGATCGTGGCCGCGCCGATGTTGGCGCCCTCGCCGATCTCGGCGTCGCCGACGTAGGACAGGTGCGGCACCTTCGCCTCGTCGCCGAGCACCGCGCTCTTCATCTCGACGAACCCGCCGGCCTTCGCGCCGCGGCCGAGGACCGTGCCCGGGCGCAGGTAGGTGTAGGGCCCGACGCTCGCCCCGGGCCCGATCTCCGCGCCCTCGCAGGTCGCGTTGCGCACGTGCGCGCCCTCGCCGACCGTCGTGTCGACCAGGGTGGCGTCGGGGCCGACGACCGCACCGGTCGCGACGGTGGTCGAGCCGTGCAGCCGCGTGCCGGGCAGGAGCACGGCGTCCGGCTCGACCCGCACGCTGCCCTCCACCCAGGTGCTCGCGGGGTCGCGCACGGTGACCCCGGAGCGCATCAGCGCCAGCAGCACGCGCTCGCGCAGCACCGCCTCGGCCTCCGCCAGCTGCACGCGGTCGTTGACCCCCGCCACGTCGCGCGCGTCGTCCGCCGCGACGGCGGCGACGGGGAGCCCGTCGGCGCGCAGGATCGCGAGGACGTCGGTGAGGTACTCCTCGCCCTGCGCGTTGTCGGTGGACAGCCGCGCGAGGGCGCCGCGCAGCGCGGCGGCGTCGAAGGCGTACGTGCCGCTGTTGATCTCGCGCACCGCGAGCTGCTCGTCGGTGGCGTCGCGCTGCTCGACGATCGCGGTGACCGCACCGGTCTCGTCGCGCAGCACCCGGCCGTAGCCCGTGGCGTCCGGCAGCAGCGCGCTCAGGACGGTCGCCGAGGCGCCCGAGGAGGCGTGCGTCGCGACCAGCCGCTCGAGGGTCGCGCCCTGGAGGAGAGGCGTGTCGCCGCTGGTCACCACCACGGTGCCGGTGAGCTCGGGCAGCGTGTCGAGCGCGGTGCGGACGGCGTGGCCGGTGCCGCCCTGGCGCTCCTGCACCACCCACTCCGCGGTCGGCGCGGCCTGCGAGAGGTACGCGGTGACCGCCTCGCGCCCGGCGCCCACCACCACGACCACGCGCTCGGGCCGCACGGCCTGCGCCGCGGCCAGCACCGAGCCGAGCAGCGGGCGGCCGCCGGCGGCGTGCAGGACCTTCGGCGTGCGCGAGCGCATGCGGGTGCCCTCGCCGGCCGCGAGCACCACCACCGCCGACACGGCGGCGACGGGCACGGCGGGCGGCTCGGACACAGGCGACGACACAGACACGCACGCTCCCGCGACTGGAGGCTCCGAGGTCGGTGCCCGGACGGATCAGGCGGGTCCGAGGGTACCGGCCCCGGGATCGAGCCCTGCCACTCCGGCTCCGCCGCTCTGCCCGCTCTCGGCTCCGCCGCTTGGATTCGAACCAAGACTCCGAGGCTCCAAAGGCCTGGGTGCTGCCGTTACACCACGGCGGACCGCGCACGGGCGCGCGCAGGACCAGTCTGTCACCGCCCGGCGGCAGGACGACACGCCCGAGGCGGGTGCGCCCTACGCCGCCGTAGGTTACGGTTGCGTAGGAAGGTTCGCACCGACCGCTCCTGGGGACCTCCCCGCCGCGAACGGTCCACCCGCCGCGAACCGTAGCCGCCCGCCACTCGAGGGAGTCCCTCCGTGACCGCTTCACCCCTGATCGACACCCGCACCGACGACGCGCTCGAGCACCCCGAGACCGCGTTCCACGGTGATGACCAGAAGAAGGTCTGGGAGCAGATCGCCCTCGGGCTGTTCATCGGCATCCCGTTCGTCGCGCTCGTCGCCGCGGTGCCCGTCGCCTGGGGCTGGGGGCTCGGCTGGTCCGACATCGTCATCGCGGTCGTCATGTACTTCCTGTCGGGCTTCGGCATCACCGGCGGCTTCCACCGCTACTTCACCCACGGCGCCTTCAAGGCCAAGCGTCCGCTGCGCATCGCGCTCGCGGTGATCGGCAGCCTGGCCGTCGAGGGCCCGGTCATCCGCTGGGTCGCCGACCACCGCCGCCACCACAAGTTCTCCGACAAGGAGGGCGACCCGCACTCGCCGTGGCGCTACGGCGAGACCGTGCCGGCGCTGCTCAAGGGCCTCTACCACGCCCACATGGGCTGGCTGTTCGACGTCGAGCAGACCAACCAGCGGCAGTACGCGCCCGACCTGCTCAAGGACAAGGACATCGTCCGCGTCTCGCGCTGGTTCCCCTACATCGTCATCACCTCGCTGCTGCTGCCGGCCGCCCTCGGCGCGCTCGTCACCTGGTCGTGGCAGGGCGGGCTGACCGCCTTCTTCTGGGCGAGCCTCGTGCGCATCGCGCTGCTCCACCACGTGACCTGGTCGATCAACTCGATCTGCCACGCGATCGGCGAGCGCGGCTTCGCGAGCCGTGACCGTTCGGGCAACGTCTGGTGGCTCGCGATCCTGTCGCTGGGCGAGTCGTGGCACAACCTGCACCACGCCGACCCGACCTCGGCCCGCCACGGCGTCGACCGCGGCCAGGTCGACATCACCGCCCGCACGATCTGGGTGTTCGAGAAGCTCGGCTGGGCCTACGACGTGCGCTGGCCCTCCACCGCCCGGGTCGACTCCAAGCGGGTCGTCAAGGCCTGAGCAGCGCTGCTCCGCGGGGCCGTGCACCACCCGGAAGGGTGGCGCACGGCCCCGTCCTGCACCGCGGGTCTGCTACACCTAGTCGCACCACACCCGCGTCGGGGGGCCTCCGGCCCGCTGACCCTGCCCCTTGGAAGAGCCGCATTGCGCATGGCCCCCCGCGCCGGAACGCCTACTGGCGACCGCCCAGACGGCGGTTCCGACGACGGTGCTGCGCGCGAGCCGGCCGTGGCGGCGGTGCCGCCGCAGCAGTCGCTCGGCAAGGCCGCCGCCCGGGGCACCGGCATGACGCTGGCCACCCAGGCCGTACGCGTGCTGCTCCAGCTCTGCTCGGTCGTCCTGCTCGCGCGGCTGCTGACGCCGCAGGACTTCGGCCGCATCGCGATGGTCGTCTCGGTCATCGGCGTCGCCGACCTGCTCCGCGACGCCGGGCTCTCCTCCGCCGCCGTGCAGGCCAAGACCTTGTCGGGGGCCGAGCGCACGAACCTGTTCTGGGCAAACCTCGGGCTCGGCGTGACTGCGGCCGCGGCGACGGCCGCCTGCGAGCCGCTGATCGTGCGCGGCTACGGCGACCCGGCCCTCGGCGCCATCGTGTTCAGCCTGTGCGGCGTCTTCGTCATCAGCGGGGCCAACACCCAGTTCCGCGCCGACCTGACGCGCAACCTGCGCTTCGGCTCGCTCGCCCTCTCCGACGTCGGGTCGCAGGCCGCCGGCATCGTCGTCGCCATCGCGCTGGCCGTCGCGGGCGCCGGCTTCTGGGCCATCGTGGCCCAGCAGGTGGTCTCGGCCGTGGTCCAGCTCTCGGTCAACATCTGGTCGACGCGCTGGGTGCCCGGCTGGTGGCAGCGCGGCGTCCCGCTGCGCCACTTCTTCCGCTTCGGCGGCGGCCTGCTCGGGACCCAGGCCATCTACTACGCGACGCGCAACGTCGACAACGTGGCGCTGGGCGCCTACCTCGGCGCCACCGAGCTCGGCATCTACTCGCGGGCCTACCAGCTGCTGATGATGCCGCTCAACATGATCAACGCACCGATGACCAACGTCGCGCTGCCCGTGCTGTCGCGGGTCCAGCACGACGACGAGGTGTTCGCCAGCTACCTCGCGCGCGTGCAGCTCGTGGCGTGCTACCTCACCGCGACACTGTTCGCCGTGGCCGCCGGCGTCTCCGAGCCGCTGGTGACGGTGCTGTTCGGCGAGCGCTGGCACGAGGTCGCGCCGATCTTCGCCGTGCTCGCGGTCGGCGGGCTCTTCCGCGCGGTGTCGCAGATCGCCTACTGGATCTACCTCGCCCGCGGCGTCCCGGGCGCGCAGTTCCGGCTCTACCTGGTCACCGGCCCGTTCGTCATCGCCGCGATCCTGGCCGGACTGCCCTGGGGCTCGATCGGCGTGTCGATCGGGCACTCGATCGCCTACGCCGCCCTCTGGGTCATCACCCTCGTGCACGTCGGGCGCGTGGCGAAGGTCGAGAGCCGTCCGCTGCTGCTCAACGCGCTGCGCGTCATGTGCATGGTGTCCGTGCCGTGCGGAGTCGGCGCCTGGCTCGGCACGCTGGTGCCCGCGCCGGCGTTCGTGCAGCTGGTGCTCGGGGGGTGCGGCGCGCTGCTCGCGCTCGGCGGTGCCTGGGTCCTGTCCCGCAAGGTGCGCAGCGACACCGCTCTCGTCATCGGCTTCGCCCGGCGCGCCGCGTCCCGGTGATCGCACACCCCTGCCCCGGTGGGAGGATGAGCAGGTGACCCCGCCCGCCGCCCGACGCGCCAGCGGGTCGCCGGCGAAGGGCGCGGCGGCCGGTCGCAGCGCGCCCCGAGCCTCCTCGCGGGTGCGGATGACCGCCCGCGAGCGCCGCGAGCAGCTGCTCGACATCGGGCGAAAGCTGTTCGCCGACAAGGGCTTCGAGGGCACCTCGGTCGAGGAGATCGCCGCCCAGGCCGGCGTCTCCAAGCCGGTCGTCTACGAGCACTTCGGCGGCAAGGAGGGGCTCTACGCCGTCGTGGTCGACCGCGAGGTCGAGAGCCTGCTGCGCTCGATGACCAACGCGCTGACCGCGACCGAACGCAGCCGCGAGCTGCTCGAGCAGGCCGCGCTGGCGCTGCTCGACTACATCGAGTCCTCGAGCGACGGGTTCCGCATCCTGGTGCGCGACTCCCCCGTGGCCTCGGCGACCGGCACCTTCGGCAGCATCATGAGCGACGTCGGCACCCAGGTCGAGCACATCATGGTGGCCGAGTTCAAGTCCCGCGGCTTCAGCGAGAAGTTCGCGCCGATGTACGCCCAGATGCTGGTCGGCATGGTGGCCCTGACCGGCCAGTGGTGGCTCGACGTGCGCAAGCCGCGCAAGGACGAGGTGGCCGCCCACCTGGTCAACCTGGCCTGGAACGGGCTCTCCGGCCTCGAGGCGAAGCCGCGGCTGGAGTCGCGCTGAGCGCCGCCGGGCGCGACGAGGTCGACCGGCTGCTCGAGGCGTGGCTGGCCCAGCGCCCCGAGCTCGACGTCTCGCCGCTGGCGGTGCTGAGCCGGGTGTCGCGCCTCTCGCGCCACCTCGACCGCGAGCGGCGCGCCGCCCTCGACGAGTCCGGCCTCGAGGCCTGGGAGTTCGACGTGCTGGCCGCCCTGCGCCGGGCCGGCGAGCCGCTCACCCCGGGCCAGCTCGTCACGCAGAACCTCGTCAGCTCCGGCACCATGACCCACCGCATCAGCCGGCTGGTCGAGCGGGGACTGGTCGAGCGCGTACCCGACGCCGCCGACGGGCGGTCGGTGCGCGTGCTGCTCACCGAGGGCGGGACCGCGGCCGTCGACCGCGCGATGAGCGACCTGGTCGCCCGCGAGCGGGCGCTGCTCGCGCCCCTCGACGAGCCGGCGCGCAGCGCGCTGGTGGCGGCGCTGCGCACCCTGCTGCTGCCGCTCGACGACTAGCCGACGCTGGGGCCGGAGCTGTGCTGGCCCAGGTAGTCAGGGCCGATGAGCTGCATGTCGACCGCCTTCTGACCGCCGTAGCAGAGCCACAGCACGCCCTTCGCGTCCTGCGACACGCAGCCTCCGGCGATCGTCGAGCGGGCGTCGGTGAAGGGTTCGATCGTGCCCGTCCAGTCGCTCACCTCGGTGCTGCGCACACCGCCGGCGACAGTGCAGCGGAAGGTGCTGCGGCCCTCGTCGGTGCACGCCGGCGTGACCCCGGCGAAGGCCATGGAGCCGGCCGGCATGCCGGTGGCGACCTCGTCCGGGCCGAGCGCGACGACCGCGGCGGCGGTGCCGGCCAGCGACACGACACCGCCGGCGACGAGCGCGGCGACCGCGTGGCGCGAGCGCAGGCGACGCGTACGCCGGGTGCGCACCGTTCCGGCGACCTGCGCCGCGACGGCGCGCTCGAGGTCGTCGCCGAGGGCGGCGAGGGCAGGGGGCAGCGCGGTCATGAGGGGTCCTTCCCGAGGTGGGGGTCGAGGGACGTACGCAGCTGCGAGATCCCGCGCGACACGCGGACCCTCGCAGCGCCTGGGGAGACGCCGAGCTCGGCAGCGACCCGCTCGTAGGGCTGGTCGTCGAGGACGCGGAGCTCGACAGCGCGGCGCTGGCCCTCGGGCAGACCCGCGAGGGCCTCGAGCAGGTCGACCTCGAGCCCGTCGACCCACTCCGGCCCGGGCGTCGCGCCGGAGCGGGCGAGCGAGAGCCGCATGCGCTCGCTCGCCTCCATCGCGAGCCGCCGGTCGCGCACCGCGCGCAGCAGCAGGTTGCGTGCGATGCCGAACAGCCACGGACCGCAGGAGCCGTCGTGGACGTCGTCGAACCGGTGCCGGTGGGTCCACGCCTGCGCGAACGTCTCGGCGGTGAGGTCGAGCGCCGCGTCCGGCTCCCCCGTGCGGCGCACGAAGAAGCCGTGCAGGGCTTCGGCGTAGCGCTCGTAGAGCGCGCGGAAGGCCGCCGGGTCGTGGCCGGCCGAGCGGAGCAGCGAGCTGTCTGTCGGTGTCACACCTCTACATGCCACGAGCACCCCCTGGCGTTACGGAGGCACCCGCCCCGGGCCGCTAGGCGGTCGCCGCGACGGTGTCGCCGCAGGCGTAGATGCGCGAGCCCTCGCCGATGCAGGACTGGAAGACGAGGTCGGTGCCCTCGGGCAGGTCGAGCCTGGTGCGCGTGCACTGGCCGCCGGCGCCGTTGTGGTTGTGCACCGCGCGCGATCCCGACATCCCGCGCGCGTAGTAGACGACGACCGAGTGGTGCCCGTCCTTCGACATGTCGCAGCCCACCAGCAGGTCGCCGTAGGAGTAGAAGACGGCCAACGAGCGGTTGGTGCCGTCCGGGCTGCCGTCGCTGTAGGCGGTGTAGGTCTGGTGACCGGCTGCGGAGGCCGGCGCCGCGAGCACGACGGCGCTGGCGACGGCGGTGACGGCACAGGTCAGGGCGGCGACGAGACGGCGCACGGGTGCTCCTCGGGGTCGGGTGCAGGCACCGTAGCGGACGCCCCGCTCAGTCGACCGACAGCTCGAGCCAGCGCTCCTCGAGGTCGGCCCGCTCCGCGCTGACGGTGCGCAGCTCGGCGTCGAGGGCCAGCACGCGCTCGTGGTCGGTCGCCGAGTCGGCCATCGCCGTGTGCAGCTCGGACTCGCGGGTGGTGAGCCGCTCGAGCGCCCGCTCGATGCGGGTGAGCTCCTTGCGCGCGGCGCGGCTGTCGGCGCTCGCGGTCGTGCCGGCCGGCCGGGCGGGCGCGGCGGCCCGGGCGTCCTCGGCGACGACCAGGGCCTCGCGGCGCGCGAGGTACTCCTCGACCCCGCCCGGCAGGTGGCGGACCGCGCCGTCGCCGAGCAGCGCCCAGGTGCTGTCGCAGCTGCGCTCGAGGAAGTAGCGGTCGTGCGAGACGACGACCAGCGTGCCGGCGAACCCGTCGAGCAGGTCCTCGAGGCTGGCGAGCGTGTCGGTGTCGAGGTCGTTGGTCGGCTCGTCGAGCAGCAGCACGTTGGGCTCGGTCATCAGCAGGCGCAGCAGCTGGAGCCGGCGCCGCTCGCCGCCCGAGAGGTCGCCGACCGGGGTCCACTGGCGGTCGCGGCCGAAGCCGAGGGTCTCGAGCAGCTGGCTCGCGCTCTGCTCGCGGCCCTTGCCGAGGTCGACCGACTGCTTGACCTCCTCGACGGCCTCGATGACCCGCTTGGAGTCGGGCAGCTCGGCGGCCTCCTGCGAGAGGTAGGCGATGCGTACGGTGCTGCCCGTGCGCACGCGCCCCGCGGCGGGCGCGGCGGCGCCGGCCAGCACCCGCAGCAGCGAGGTCTTGCCCGCGCCGTTGACGCCGACCAGGCCGAGCCGGTCGCCGGGCCCCAGCCGCCAGGTCACGTCGTCGAGCAGCGTGCGGCCGGGGACGGTCACGGTGACGTCCTCGAGCTCGAGCACGGTCTTGCCGAGCCGGGCGCTGGCGAACTTCACCAGCTCGACGGTGTCGCGCACGGGCGGCACGTCGGCGATCAGGGCGTCGGCGGCGGCGATGCGGAACTTCGGCTTGCTCGTGCGCGCCGGCGCGCCGCGCCGCAGCCAGGCGAGCTCCTTGCGCATGAGGTTCTGGCGCTTGGCCTCCTCGGTCGACTCGCGCGCCGCGCGCTCGGCACGGGCCAGCACGTAAGCGGAGTAGCCGCCCTCGTAGTCGTGCACCCGGCCGTCGGAGACCTCCCACGTGCGGTCCACCACCGAGTCGAGGAACCACCGGTCGTGGGTGACGACCACCAGGCTCCCGCGGCGGCGGGCCAGGTGGCGGGCGAGCCAGTCGACGCCCTCGACGTCGAGGTGGTTGGTGGGCTCGTCGAGCAGCAGCAGGTCGTCGTCGGTCGCCTCGCTGGTGACCAGCAGGCGGGCCAGTGCGATGCGGCGGCGCTCGCCGCCGGACAGGCCGCTGGCGTCGCGCTCGAGCGCGGCGAAGCGCTCGACACCGCCGAAGAGCCCGTCGAGCACGTCGCGGACGCGGGCGTCGCCGGCCCACTCGTGCTCGGGGCGGTTCCCGACGACGACCGTGCGCACGTCCACGCCGGTGGGCAGGTCGTCGACCTGGGTGAGCGCGCCGAGGTGCAGCCCGCCCGCGTGGATGACGCGGCCGGAGTCGGGCGGCGTGAGCTTCGAGAGCACCTCGAGCAGGGTCGTCTTGCCACCGCCGTTGCGGCCGACGATGCCGATGCGGGCACCGGCGGCCACACCGATCGTGACGTCGTCGAGCAGGGTGCGGGTGCCCCAGGACTTCGTGACGCCCTCGAGGGCGGCGAGCGTGCGAACGGCCATCGGGATCAGTCCTCCACGCGCGGGGTGATGGTGCGGGCCCCGTGCACGGGGCCGTGGGCGTGCCGGACGTCGCGCACGTCGCCGCTCGCGAGCAGGACGTCGCCCAGCGCGAGGCCGGCGTCGCGGCTCTCGACGAGGAAGGCGCAGGTGGGGCCGCTGCCGCTGAGGACCGCGCCGAGCGCCCCGTGCGCGCGGCCGAGCTCGAGCAGGGCTCCGAGCTCCGGGCGCAGCGCGAGGGCTGCGGGCTGCAGGTCGTTGCCCAGCGCCCGGCCCAGCGCCACCGGGTCGCCGGCGCGCAGGGCGGCCATCAGCGGCTCGGAGACCGCAGCCTCCGGGACGGCGGTGCCGGCGCGCTGGCGGTCGCACTCGGCGAAGACCTGCGGCGTCGCCAGCCCCTGGTGCGCCAGGGCGAAGACCCAGGTGAAGCCGCCTCGGGCCAGTGCCGGGGTGAGCCGCTCGCCGCGGCCGAGGCCGACAGCGGTGCCGCCGAGCAGCGCGAACGGTACGTCGCTGCCGAGCTCCGCGGCCAGCCCCGCGAGCGCCTCGCGGCCGAGGTCGAGGCCCCACAGCGCGTCGCACGCGACCAGCGCGGCCGCGGCGTCGGCACTGCCGCCGGCCATGCCGCCGGCGACGGGGATGTCCTTGCGGATGGTCAGCCGCACCTCCGGCGCCCGCCCGGCACGCGCCGCGAGCAGGGTGGCCGCCCGCCCGGCGAGGTTGTCGGCACCGCCGGGCACCGCGTCGGCCTGCGGTCCGGTGGTCACGACCTCGAGCGCCGGGCAGTCCTCGGCGTGCACCTCGTCGAAGAGCGAGACGGCGTGGAACACGGTCGCGAGGTCGTGGTAGCCGTCGGCACGCAGGGGCCCGACCGCGAGCTGGAGGTTGACCTTCGCCGGCACGCGCACAGCGACGTGCCCCATGCGTACGGATCCCTTCGTGGCGTGCCTTGCTGACGTCCGATCGTAGGTGTCGTTCAGGGGGCCGTGGCCGCCAGCCGGGCGAAGTCGGCGACGGTGAGCGCCTCGCCGCGGGTGAGCGGCGGGATGCCGGCGGCCCGCAGCCGCTCCTCGGCCGCCGCGGGCGAACCGGCCCACCCGGCCAGCGCCGCCCGCAGCCCCTTGCGCCGCTGCGCGAACGCGGCGTCGACCAGCGCGAACACCTGCTCTCGGGTGGCGGTGGTGGCCGGTGGGTCGCGACGCTCGAGAGCGACCAGGCCGCTGTCGACGTTCGGCGCGGGCCAGAAGACCGCCCGGCCGACGGAGCCGGCGCGGGCCACCGACGCGTACCACTGCGCCTTGACGCTCGGCACGCCGTAGACCCGGCTGCCCGGCTCGGCCGCCAGCCGGTCGGCCACCTCGCTCTGCACCATGACCAGCGTCGTGCGGATCGTCGCGAAGCGCTCGAGCAGGTGGAGCAGCACGGGAACCGCGACGTTGTAGGGCAGGTTGGCGACCAGGGCGGTGGGCGGCGGGCCGGGCAGCGTCTCCACCTGCAGCGCGTCTGCGTTGACGACCTCGAAGCGGTCGACCAGCCCGGGGGCGCGTTCGGCGACCGTGCGCGGGAGCCGCGCAGCCAGCACCGGGTCGATCTCGACGGCGGTCACCCGGGCGGCGTGCGGGAGCAGGGCGAGGGTCAGCGACCCGAGACCGGGGCCCACCTCGAGCACGACGTCGTCGTCGCGCAGGCCAGCGGTGCGCACGATCCGGCGCACGGTGCCGTGGTCGATGACGAAGTTCTGCCCGAGCTGCTTGGTCGGCCGGACGCCGAGCTCGGCGGCCAGCGCGCGCACCTCCGCGGGCCCGAGCAGCTGCGCGTCGCTCACCAGGCGCCGAACGCGCGCTCGGTGTTGGCGGCGAGCGCCTCGCACATCGTCTCGACCGCCACGCCCTTGACCTCGGCCATCAGCCGGACGGTGAGCGGCACGAGATAGGACGCGTTGGGCCGCCCGCGGAAGGGAGTCGGGGTCAGGAACGGCGCGTCGGTCTCGACCAGCAGGTTCTCGAGCGGCGCCACCCGCAGGGCGTCGCGCAGGCCCTCGGCGTTCTTGAACGTCACCGTGCCGGCGAACGACAGGAACCAGCCGCGCTGCACGCAGTGCTCCGCCATCGCGGCGTCGCCCGAGAAGCAGTGGAAGACCACGCGGTCGGGCGCCCGGTCGGCGAGCACGCGCAGCACGTCGGCGTGGGCGTCGCGGTCGTGGATCATCACCGGCTTGCCGTGCCGGTCGGCGACCGTGATGTGGTCGCGGAAGCTCTGCTCCTGCGCCGCCCGGCCCTCGGGGCCGGTGCGGAAGAAGTCGAGACCTGTCTCGCCGATGGCGCGTACGCGGGGGTGCGACCCAGCCGCGTCGACCTCCGCGAGGGCGTCGTCGAGCAGCCCGCTCTCGGCGAGCAGGGGCGCCTCGTTGGGGTGCATGGCGACGGCCGCCACCACGGCCTCGAACCGCTCGGCCGCCTGCACCGCCCAGGCGACGCCCGGGCGGTCGCAGCCGACCTGCACGATGCGCGGGACGCCCACCGCGGCCGCCGCCGAGATCGCCTGCTCGGCCGGGGTCCACGTGTCACCGTCGGCGATGTCGAGGTGGCAGTGCGCGTCGGCGACCGGCAGCGGCAGCGGCTCCGGCGCAGGCGGCGGGGTCAGGTCGCGGGTGCGCTCCCCGGCCTGGCGAGCACGGGTCGGCTGCTCGGTCACTCAGGCTTCTCCAGCCGCGCCAGCTCTTCGGCGACGACCGACTCGTCGAGCTTGGTGAAGATCGGCGTCGGCGGCTGGAGCGGCGTGCCTGCCGCGATCGGGCGCGGCTCCCAGGTGGGCACCTGCGAGTAGTCGCCGGTGAGGACCGGGTAGGCCGGCCCGCCGTCGAGGTCGTCGACCTGCTCGATCCGCGGCAGCGGCGAGAAGGTGCCGGTGCCGCCGAGCGCCTCGTGCACCTGCTGCGCCGAGTGGGGCAGGAACGGCGCGAGCAGGGTGTTGCAGTCGGAGATCGCCTGCAGCGCGGTGAAGAGCACGGTGTCGCGGCGGGCGGGATCGTCCTTGAGCTTCCAAGGCGCCTGGTCGCTGAGGTACTTGTTGGCCTCGCCGACCACGCGCATCGCCTCGGTGATGGCGTTCTTCTGCCGGTGCTTCTCGATCAGCTCGCCGACGGTCGCGAAGCCCGCCTCCACGGTGCGCAGCAGCGCCTGGTCGGCCTCGGTCAGCTCGCCGGGGGTCGGCACGGCGCCGTTGTACTTCGCCGCCATGGAGATCGAGCGGTTGACCAGGTTGCCCCAGCCGGCGACGAGCTCGTCGTTGTTGCGGCGGCGGAACTCGGCCCAGGTGAAGTCGGTGTCCTGGTTCTCCGGGCCGGCGACGCAGATGAAGTAGCGCAGGGCGTCGGCGTCGTAGCGCTCGAGGAAGTCGCGCACGTAGATGACGACCGAGCGCGAGGACGAGAACTTCTTGCCCTCCATCGTGAGGAACTCGCTCGACACGATCTCGGTCGGCAGGTCGAGCTCGCCGAGCGGCCCGGGCTCGCCGCCCTTCGAGCCCTTGCCGTCGTAGCCCAGCAGGATCGCCGGCCAGATGACCGAGTGGAAGACGATGTTGTCCTTGCCCATGAAGTAGTAGGCGTCGGCCTCGCGGTTGCGCCACCACTTCTGCCACGCGTCGGGGTCGCCCGAGCGGCGCGCCCACTCGATGCTCGCCGAGAGGTAGCCGATGACCGCGTCGAACCACACGTAGATCCGCTTGTCGTTGCGGTCGGCCCAGCCCTCGAGCGGGATGGGCACGCCCCACTCGAGGTCGCGGGTGATGGCGCGCGGGTGCAGGTCGTCGATGAGGTTCTGCGAGAACTTCAGGACGTTGGGCCGCCAGTCCTCACGCGTCTTCAGCCACTCGGTCAGCGCGTCGGCGACGGCCGGCAGGTCGAGGAAGAAGTGCTCGGTCTCGACGAAGTTCGGCGTCTCGCCGTTGATGCGGGAGCGCGGGTCGATGAGGTCCGTGGGGTCGAGCTGGTTGCCGCAGTTGTCGCACTGGTCGCCGCGGGCGCCGTCGTAGCCGCAGATGGGGCAGGTGCCCTCGATGTAGCGGTCGGGCAGGGTGCGGCCGGTGCTCGGCGAGATCGCGCCCATCGTGGTCTGCGCCACGATGTAGCCGTTGCGGTGCAGCGTCTCGAACAGTCCCTGCACCACCGCGTAGTGGTTGCCGGTGGTGGTGCGGGTGAACAGGTCGTAGGACAGCCCGAGCCCGCGCAGGTCCTCGACGATGACCGCGTTGTAGCGGTCGGCCAGCTCGCGGGCGGTGACGCCCTCGTTGTCGGCCTGCACCTGGATCGGCGTGCCGTGCTCGTCGGTGCCGCTCACCATCAGCACGTCGTGGCCGGCCATCCGCATGTAGCGGCTGAAGACGTCGGAGGGGACTCCGAAGCCGGAGACGTGGCCGATGTGGCGCGGGCCGTTGGCGTACGGCCACGCGACCGCGGTGAGCACAGGGCGGGACATGCCCCCAGCCTAGTGTTCGGGCGAGTCGGCCAGCTTGGCCGCGAGGACCGCGGCGTAGACCCGGCGCTTCGGCACGCCCGTCGCCGTCGCCACCGCGGCGAGCGCAGCCTTGCGGTCGAGCCCGTCGTCCTCGCGCTCGGCGACGGCCGAGGCGAGCGCCTCGTCGTCCACCTCGTCGCCGGCGGGCGCCACGAAGCCCGCGACGACCACCGTGATCTCACCGCGTACGCCTTCAGCCGCCCACCGCGCGAGCTCGCCGAGAGGGCCGCGGCGTACCTCCTCGTAGGTCTTGGTCAGCTCGCGGCAGACGGCCGACGGCCGGTCGTCGCCGAAGGCGGTGGCCAGGTCGGCGAGGGCGGCGGCCAGCCGGTGGGGTGCCTCGAAGAACACGGTCGTACGCGGTTCCTCCGCCAGCTCGGCCAGCCGCCTGGCCCGCTCGCCGGCCTTGCGCGGCAGGAAGCCCTCGAAGCAGAAGCGGTCGGCCGGCAGGCCCGAGAGCGCGACCGCGGTCAGGACCGCCGAGGGGCCGGGCACGGCGGTGACCCGCACGCCGCGCTCGACGGCGGCAGCGACCAGGCGGTAGCCCGGGTCGGAGACGCTGGGCATGCCGGCGTCGGTGACCAGCAGCACGCGCGCACCGCCGGTGAGGGCGTCGGCCAGCTCCCTCGTGCGGGCCACCTCGTTGCCCTCGAAGTAGCTCACGACCCGGCTCGGCGGGTCGACCCCCAGCCCGTCGCAGAGCCGGCGCAGGCGCCGGGTGTCCTCGGCGGCCACGACGTCGGCGGCGGCGAGCTCGGCGGCCAGGCGCGGCGGGGCGTCGGCGACGTCGCCGATGGGAGTGCCTGCGAGGACGAGCAGCCCGGCGCCGGCGGTCGAGTCGCTCACAGCCTCGACCCTACGCCCGCGCCCTACGATGACCGCGTGTCGACGACCGTCACCGAAGCGCCCCGCGCCCTGACGACCCGCCCGCGCGGCTACGCCTCGGCGGTGCGCGAGCGGCTCGTCACGCCCATGCCCTCGGACCGCGTGATCGGCTGGCTCGGCCCGGTGCTGGTGGCGGCGCTGGCCGGGTGCTTCCACTTCTGGCGGCTCGGCAAGCCGGCTGCGATCGTCTTCGACGAGAAGTTCTACCCGCAGGAAGCGCAGTCGATGCTGCACTACGGCGTCGAGTACGCCGTGCCCTACGACGGGCCGCCGCCTGCCACACCCGGCCCCGACTTCGTGGTGCACCCGCCGCTGGGCAAGTGGGTCATCGCGGTCGGCGAGAAGCTCTTCGGCTACCACCTGCACAGCGCGCACCCCGACGGCTTCGGCTGGCGGTTCTCGGTCGCGCTGCTGGGGACGCTCGGCGTGCTGGTCGTCGCGCGCACCGGGCGCCGGCTCTTCCGCTCGACGCTGCTGGGCTGCGTGGCTGGGCTGCTGCTCGCCACCGACGGGCTGCACCTCGTCGAGAGCCGGACCGCGCTGCTCGATCCCGTGCTGACGTTCTGGGCGCTGTGCGCCTTCGCCTGCGTGGTCGTCGACCGCGACTGGGTGCGGCGCCGGCTGGCCGACACCGTGACCAACCGCCGCGACCACAGCGCGAGCTCGGCGTCGCTGGGCCTCCGGCCGTGGCTGCTGGGCGCCGGGCTGTTCCTCGGGATGGCGTGCGGCACGAAGTGGAACGGTGCCTTCTTCGTCGTCGCCTACGGCCTGCTGGCGCTGGTGTGGACGACGTCCGCCCGGCGGACCGCAGGAGCCGAGCGGCCCTACCTCGACACGCTGCGCCGAGACGTACCAGTCTTCGTGGTCTACCTGGCGCTGCTCCCGCTGGTGGTCTACATCGCCTCGTGGACCGGGTGGTTCCTCTCGGACCCGGCGCACGCCTGGGACCGCGGGTGGGCCGCGAAGCCGGAGAACGCCGGGCGCTACCCGCTGCTGCCGACCGACGCCCTGAAGAGCCTCTGGTACTACCACCACGAGATGTACGACTTCAACGTCGGACTCGCGAAGTTCCACGCCTACAAGTCGAACCCGTGGAGCTGGCTCATCCTCGGCCGGCCCACCGCCTTCTGGTTCCAGCGGGGCACCGATGCGCAGTACCACTGCGGTGCCGGCACCTGCGACGAGGTCGTCACCGCCCTAGGCACCCCGGCGCTGTGGTGGGCGTCGATCCCCGCGATCGGCGTGCTGCTCTACCGGATGGTCGGCCGGCGCGACTACCGCGCGGCAGCGATCCTCACGGCCATCGGCGCCGGCTACCTGCCCTGGTTCAACTACCAGCACCGCACGATCTTCTCGTTCTACGCGGTGGTCTTCTCCCCCTACATCGCGCTCGCCGTCACGATGGTGATCGGTCTCGCGCTCGGGGGGGCGCGGGCGTCGGTCACCAGGCGTACGTGGTCGGCCGCTGCCGCCGGCGCCTACGTCCTGCTCGTGGTGGCGAACTTCGCCTACCTCTACCCGATCCTCACGAGCCAGTCGATCCCCGACCACGACTGGCTGTCGCGGATGTGGTTCCAGAGCTGGATCTGACGCTGCCCTGGCACACTCGACGGCATGGACGGATCGCGGCTCACCTTCGGCCTGGTGCTCTTCGCCATCGGAGCCGTCGTGCTCGCCGTCGACCTGGCCCGGCTGCGGCAGCGCTCCCCGGCGGAGCGGGACGCCGACCCTCGCGGGCAGCGCACGGTGCTGAGGCGCATCGCGACGCCGCTGCTCGCGGTCGGGCTCGGCTGGGTCGTCGTCGCGCTGCTCTGAGCGACCGCTAGCGCGAGAGACGGCCGTTGCGCGCGGCCCAGCGCTCGAACACCAGCGTCCCGAAGGGCGGGATGCTGGCGAGCAGGCCGACCACCGTCACGCCGGCGGACCACCGGTGGGCGCGGGCGACCAGCAGGGTCGACACCACGTAGGCGATGAAGAACGCGCCGTGGATCGGCCCGAAGACCTGCACGCCCACCTGGTTCTTCACCACGACGTACTTGAAGAACATGCCGATCAGCAGCGCCGCCCAGGAGCACGCCTCCGCGACCGCGGCGATGCGGAAGCGGCCGTCGGCGGTGCGCAGGGTGATCGGCGCAGCGTCGGTGGTGGCAGAGCTCACAGCAGTACTCCTCGCAGGTCAACGGGTGTGCCTCCAGCCTACGGGCGTCGCCGGTTCCTGCCCCTCCGGCTCTGGACAGCGCGCTCCCGCCGCCGGACATTGACGGCATGGACCTGGAGCAGCCGGGCATCGGGCTCGGCCACGCCTTCGGCTACTCCGGCGCCGACCTGACCGGCGTCTGGGCAGCGCACGGCAGGGGCGAGGTGTCCTCGCTGTGCCGGCCGCCTGGCGCGCCGCTGCCCGTGCTGGAGATCCGCGTCCACGGCGTCGGCGGGGCGAGCGCCGAGACCAACCTCGAGACCCCGTCGACGCTGCAGGTGGCCGGCGACTCGAGCGCCGGGTTCTACCGGTCGTGGTACCCGGGCTCGCGGGCGCCGGCGCGCACGATGGAGCACGAGACCTACTGCTGGGGGAAGCTCGACTACGCGGGCTGGGTCACCGCGCTGTGGGGGCTCCTCCTGCCCTTCGCGCTGGTCAACCTGGCGCACTGGATGCTGCTCCGGGTCGACCGCAGCTGGGAGTCGCGGACCGCCCGCGCGGCCCTGCGCCTGCTGGCCCTCGCCCTCACCGCGTCGTTCGTGGCGACGCTCGGCTACGTGCTCGTCGACCTGGTGGCCTGGCAGGCGGCGGCGAAGACGCCGCCGGTGCTGCCCCACGCGATCGGCTTGCTCGCCGAGGTCCGGCGCAGCGTGCTGGTGGCGGCGGCGCTCGCCGCGGTGCTGCTCGCGGTCGGCGTGCTGTGGGAGCTGGGCCGGCGCACGAACCGCAACTACGAGCGGTGGGACGGCTCCACGGGCGCCGACGGCCCGCCGGGGTGGCGCCTCGCGCAGCCGCGCTTCTGGGACGGCGAGCAGACCCTCGTGCGCCAGCGCTGCCTCCACGTCTGCGTCGGCACCTCGGTCGTCACCGCGTACGCCGGGCTGCCGCACTCCTCGTGGGGCGCCTTCCGCACCACCGCGTGGGCGCTCGCCAGTGCGTACGCCGCGGTCGCCGTCGTGCTCAGCGTCCTGAGCGGCGCCGACCGGACGGCGCAGATCGAGGGCTGGTCGCAGGCGCTGCCGCTGTCGGCGTACCGGGCGCTCGCCGCGTCGTCGACGGTGGTCGCCGGAGTCGCGGTCGTGGTGCTGGCCTGCTCCCCCTCCCGCAGCGACGGCCAGCCGATGCGCGGCGACCGGATGATGCAGGACCTGCTGGTGCTGGTGGAGGTCGGGCTGGTGTGCGTCGTCGCGCTCGCCGGGTGCGTGCGTCGGCAGTGGCGCCACCAGGAGGGGATGCTCGCGGGGTTCGCCGCGCCGGTGGTGGCCCTGCTCGCCGTGATGGTGGCCAGCATCTTCTCGGCCACGCTGCTGCTGCTGACGAGCAACGTGCTGGGCAAGCCGAAGGACGCGGGTCAGACCACGCACGACCAGTTGGGCCTGCCCTACACGGTCTTCGCCTCGGGCGTCGCGTTCCTGGCGGTCGCCGTCGTCGCCGTGCTCGTCCTCGCCGTGCTGCCGCTCGGTCTGCGCCTGTTGCGCTCGGGACCTGTAGCGGCCGAGATCGTGGCCGACTACGACCCGACGCCGGCGCACTCGGTCAGCCGCCGCGCCGTCGCGAAGGTCTGGGCGCGGGCGCGGCTCACCGACTACCTGCCCTACGCGCTGGCCACCTTCACCGTCGTCGCCTGCGTGGCCTTCGTCGCCGACCTCTGGCTGGTGCACTACGACGTCGTGCCGGCCCGGCGCGAGCGCGACCTCGGCTCGCTGGGCCAGTTCGGGGCGCTGGCAGCTGCTGCGGTGACCGCCGCGTTCGTCAACCAGGTGCGCCGCGCGCTGGTCGACACCGCGGCGCGCAAGAAGGTGAGCCTCGTCTGGGACGTCATCACGTTCTGGCCGCGCGCGGTCCACCCGCTGGCGCCGCCGAGCTACGCCGAGCGATCGGTGCCGGAGCTCGTGACCCGGATCCGCCGCATCGTGGGAGCTGCGGAGCTGGTCCCACGCGACCCGGCCGTCGGCCAGCAGGACACCGAGCGTGGGCGGTGCGGCGCACCCGAGGCGCTGCCCGACCCGCTTCAGGTCGAGCCGCACGTGGCGGTCCTGCTCACCGGCTACAGCCAGGGCTCGCCCATCTCGGTGGCGGTCATGGCCCAGCTGCCAGCCGCAGTGCGCGCGCACACCGCGCTGCTGACGCTCGCCGCACCGGTCAGCCGGCTCTACGGCCGGGCGTTCCCGGCCTGGTTCGGCCAGGACCAGCTGCGCCTGCTGCGCGACGCGCTGACCGAGGACGGCGTGGGGCGCTGGACCAACCTGGCCCGGCGCAGCGACTACATCGGCGGCCTGGCCCTGACGCCGGGCACCGAGCCGGCGGTGGACGCCTGGGTGCACGACCCGCCGGTGCTCTGGACCGACGCCTCGCCGGTCGCAGTGCCGGTGCACGCGCACTCGGACTGGTTCAGCGACCCGCAGACCTACGCGTACGCCGACCGGCTGGCGGAGGTGCTGCGCGCTCGCGCGGCGAGCACGTCTGGGTGGAGCTGAGGGGACTCGAACCCCTGACCCCCTCGTTGCGAACGAGGTGCGCTACCAGCTGCGCTACAGCCCCAAGAACGTCGGCAAGCATAGCCGACCCGGTGGGACCGGCTGCGACGTGCTCCCCACGACCTACTCCCCGACGACGCGGCGGCGCTCGAGGATGGCTCCCAGCTCGTCGTCGAGCGCCTCGTCGGCCTCGTCGACCGGAGCGGGCGCGGGAGCCGGCGAGCCCACGGGCAGCGGGGACTCGTCGTCGCGGGCCGGGTCGCCCCAGAAGGCGGCGACGTCGGCGTCGGGCAGGCGCGGCGCGGCCGACTTGGCGACGTAGGTGGGCAGCGGCACCTCCCGCGGGTCCCAGCCGTCGTCGAGCATCTCGTCGAGGGTCGCCTCGTCGACGGCCTCCGGCACCGGGATGCCGGCGGCGCGGGCGCGGCGCACCCGGTCGGTGGACGAGCGGCGTGCGGCGCGGGCCGCCGTGCGCTGCTCCACCGCGGCGCGGCGGCGGGCCGCCTCGGAGCTGACGCGGGCCTGGGCCCGCAGGTGGACGACGTAGCCGACCAGCGCGAGCAGTGCGAGGACGGGCAGCCAGACCGGAGCGGGGCCGAGCAGCCAGGCGACGGTGACGACCAGGAGCAGCGCGGCCAGGCCCACGAGCGTGCGCCGGCGGCGCACGACCAGGCTGACGGGCGCGGTCGAGCGCGGCGCGCGGGGGCGCAGCCGGCCGAGGGCGGCGACGACGGGAGCGAGCGGCGCGGAGCGGCGGGCGGGCCGGGGCTGGGATGTCACGCGGGTGGACCTTCCGGCTGTGGGGGCGGTCGTCGTGGCGGTGCGCACCGTGCGCAGCGGCACGATCGGCCGCCGCTCGCGCGAGGGACCCGTGACGTGGACGTCGGCGACCCGCGGGCGGGCCGGCATGACGACGGCGCGCCGACCCGGCGCGGCGGGGCCCGAGGTGGCCGGCCCGCGGCGCGAGAGCACGCGCATCGCCGAGGAGAACCGCTCGACCGAGCGGGCCTCGTTGCGCTCGTCGTGACGTCGCAGCCACATGGGGACCAGGACAGCCGCCCAGGCGGCGACGATTGTCCCGAAGATCAGGCCGGTCACGTGCCCACGCTAGGGCGCTGACCAGCGGCGTCGCCGCATCCGAGGGACGCCCGGCGTGTCGCACCAGTCACAGCCGTCACAACCGCACCGCGACGGGGCGGACGCTCAGCCGGAGGACTGCCGGACCGCGCGCCACCGCGAGCGCAGACCACCCGGGACCTCCTCGCGCAGCAGCGCGAAGGAGCGGTGGTCGCGCCAGTCGCCGTCGATGTGGAGCAGCCGCCGGCGCACCCCCTCGTCGCGGAAGCCGAGCTTCTCGACGACCCGCAGCGACGCAGCGTTCTCGGGCCGGATGTTGATCTCGACGCGGTGCAGGCCGACCGGGCCGAAGCAGTGGTCGACGACCATGGCCACCGCGGTCGGGATGATGCCGCGGCCGGCCATCGCCGAGTCGACCCAGTAGCCGACCTGCGCCGAGCACAGCGACCCGCGGGTGATGCCGCTGACGGTGACCTGACCGACGAGGACGCCGTCGTAGGTCACGACGAAGGGCAGCGCCCGCCCGGCCCGCGCCTCGGCCCGCAGGAAGCGCACCGTCGCGGCGAAGGAGATCGGCGGCGAGCCCGGGTCGGGCGCCGTCGCCTCCCACGGCACCAGCCAGCGCGCGTTGCGGCTGCGCAGCTCGCGCCACGCCTCGGCGTCGCGGCGGCGCAGCGGCCGCAGTCCGACGGGGCCCTCGTCGAGCTCCGCGGGCCAGCCGGGCGCTGTCACGACCCCTCGCCGGCGGGCTGGGGGTGGTCGCCGCCTCGCTGCTGGGAGACGGCGTGGACGAGCACGGGCCCGAGCACGGCGAGGGCGTCGCGGCAGGCGCCGGGCGAGCCCGCGACGTTGACCACGAGGGTGGTGCCGGCCTGGCCGGCCAGCCCGCGCGAGAGCATGGCGGTCGGCACCCCGCGGCGGAGGCCGTCGGCGCGCAGCGCCTCCTCGATGCCCGGCACCCGGCGCTCGACCACCGCGGCGGTCGCCTCCGGCGTGCGGTCGGTGGGCGAGAGGCCGGTGCCGCCCGTCGTCAGCACCACGTCGTAGCCGTGCTCGACCGCCGCGCGCAGCGCGCGCTCGACCGGGAGACCGTCGTGCACGACCTGCGGCCCGTCGACGGCGAAGCCGAGCTCGGCCAGGCCCTCCACCAGCACCGGGCCGCCGCGGTCGGAGTAGACGCCGTCGGCCGCGCGGTTGGAGGCGACGACGACCAGGGCACGCGGCGCGCTCACGTGCGGCTCCAGTCGCCCGAGGCGCCACCGGTCTTGCTCTCGACGCGCACGTCGGTCAGCACGCTGCCCTTCTCCACGCCCTTGACCATGTCGACGAGCGTCAGCCCGGCCACGGTCACCGCCGTCAGGGCCTCCATCTCGACGCCGGTGCGCTCCGCCGTGCGCACGGTGGCCACGATCGACACGCCGTCGTCGCGCACGTCGAGCTCCACCTCGACCGCGTGGATCGGCAGCGGGTGGCACAGCGGGATGAGCTCGGCGGTGCGCTTGGCCCCTGAGATGCCCGCGATGCGTGCGACCGCGAGCGCGTCACCCTTGGGGACGCCCTCGCCGCGCAGGAGCCCGATCACCGTGGGACCGAGGCGCAGGAAGCCGCTCGCCACAGCCGTACGGGTGGTGACCGCCTTGCCCGACACGTCCACCATGCGCGCCGCTCCGCGCTCGTCGACGTGCGTGAGCCGCGGCTGCGCGCTCACGAGGTCCGCCGCTCGAGCACCATGACCGGCACCTGCTCGCCGGCGGCGACGTGGGTGACATCCTCGCCGACGACCAGCAGGCAGTTGGCCTTCGCGAGCGAGGCGACCAGGTGGGAGCCGGGGCCGCCGGGCGACGGCTCGACCACGAGGCGGCCGTCGCGCTCGGTCAGTGAGCCGCGCAGGAACTGGCGCACACCGGCGCGGGAGTCGAGCGCCTCGGTGCACTCGGCCGAGACCATCGGCCGGTGCAGGGGCTCGACGCCGAGCATGCGGCGGATCGCCGGGCGCACGAACACCTCGAACGACACGAAGGCGCTGACCGGGTTGCCGGGGAGCGTGAAGATCGGCGTGGCGTCGGGGCCGACGGTGCCGAAGCCCTGCGGCTTGCCGGGCTGCATGGCGACCGGCCCGAACTCGACGGTGCCCAGCCGGCTGAGCACCTCCTTGACCACGTCGTAGGCACCGGCGCTCACGCCGCCGGTGGTGACGACGAGGTCGGCGCGCACCAGCTGGTCCTCGATGGTGTCGAGCAGGACGCGCGGGTCGTCGGGGACGATCCCGACCCGGAAGACCACGGCGCCGGCCTCGCGGGCCGCCGCGGTGAGGCCCGGGCCGTTGGCGTCGGGGATCTGCCCGTGCCCGGGCACGGCGCCGGCCTCGACCAGCTCGCTGCCGGTCGACACCATCACGACGCGCGGGCGCGGGCGCACGAGGGCGCGCGACCGGCCGACCGCGGCCAGCAGTGCGACGTGGGCGGGACCGAGGCGGGTGCCCGCGGTCAGGACGACGTCACCGGCGCGTACGTCGCCGCCGCGCAGGCGCACGTGCTGGCCTGCGGCGGGCGCCTGCCGGACCTCGACGGTCTCGGTGCCGCGGTCGGTCCACTCGACCGGCACGACGGAGTCGGCCCCCTCGGGGACCGGCGCGCCGGTCATGATGCGTACGCACTGGCCCGGCTGCACGCGGTAGCTCACCTGGGAGCCGGCGGGGACGTCGCCGACGACCGGCAGTCGCACCGGGTGCTCGGCGCTCGCGGTGGCGACGTCGGCGCGGCGCACCGCGTAGCCGTCCATGCCCGAGTTGTCCCAGGCCGGCAGGTCGGTGGGCGCCGCGACGTCCTCGGCGAGGACGCAGCCGTGCGCCTCGAGCAGCTGGAGGTCGAGCGGCGGGAGGGGCTCGACGAGGTCGAGGATGTCTGCGAGGTGGGCGTCGACGGTCTTCACGATGGGTCCCACCCTGCCACCGAACCGGCGCCCACGACGACCCGGTCGCGACCGGCCCGCTTGGCGGCGTAGAGGGCCGCGTCGGCGCTGCGCAGCAGCGTGGCCGGCGACCCGCCGTGCTCGGGGAACGCGGCGATGCCGATCGAGACCGTGACCGGTATGCCCGGTCCGCCCTCGGGCCCGGGGAAGGGCAGCTCGCGGATCGCCTCGCGGACGCGCTCCCCGAGCTGCACGGCGCCGTCGAGCAGCGTCTCGGGCAGGACGAGGACGAACTCCTCCCCGCCGTAGCGCGCCAGGACGTCGACGTCGCGCGTCTTCTCGCCTACACGCGCCGCGAACTCGCGCAGCACCGCGTCGCCGGTGGCGTGGCCGTGGGTGTCGTTGATCGCCTTGAAGCGGTCGATGTCGAGCATCAGCACCGCGAGCGAGCGGTCGAAGCGCGTGGCGCGCTCGATCTCGCGGGCCAGGCTCATCGAGAGGTAGCGGAAGTTCCAGAGCCCGGTGAGCGGGTCGGTGATGGCCAGCCGCTCGGTCTCCCGGTGCAGCAGCACGTTGTCGACGGCGATGCCGGCCTGCGACGCGAGCCCGCGGATCTCCTCCTCCTCGGCCGGGCCGAAGCCGGATCCGTCGAGGTGGTCGAGCAGCACCAGGACGCCGGTCACCCGGCCGCCGCCGCGCAGCGGCACGGCCAGGACCTCGCAGCCCGCCGGGTCGTCCGGGCCGGGCGTGATCTCGCCGGGTGACGTGCCGAGGCGGCCGCGCACGGGAGCGCCGCCGCTGGCCACCCGGCCGAGAACGCCGTGGCCCGGCAACAGGCGCCGGGCCACGGGGGCGTCGAGGTCCTCGATGCCCTGCGCGGCGACCAGCGTGAGCGCACCGGCCGACTCGGCGACGTAGGCGACGCCCGCCTTCGCCTCGACGGCGGCGACCGCCGACTCGAGCACCACCTGCACGAGCCCGTCGAGGTCGTGGGTCGAGCCGAGGGCGTCACCGAGCCGCTCGAGGTTGTCGCGCAGCTCGTCGCGGCTGCGCTGGAGCTGGCCGAGGTACTGCCTCATCTCCGCCGTCATGAGGCTCAGGGAGCGACCGAGCCGGCCGACCTCGTCGTCGGAGGCGGTGGGCAGGGTGGCGTCGAGGTCGCCCGCGACGACCCGTTCGGAGGCCTCGGTGAGGTCGAGCAGCGGCTTGACGAGCAGCGTGATCGCGAGGCGGACCAGCGCGGCGACCAGCGCACCGGCGACGAGCAGCGCGAGCAGGGTGGCGAGGACGAGTCCGCGCTCCCCGGGCGCCGGCTGGGCGACCGCGACGACGAGCCGGGAGCCCGGCTCGACGGCCCGGGAGGTGACGACCTCGCCGTCGACCCGGCGCGGGGCGCCGGCGCCCAGCGAGCTGGCGACCGGCCGGCCGTCGGCGAGCACCGTCACGGTGGCCGTGCTGTCGACGTCGCGCAGCGCCTGCTGCAGCCACGCCCCGTCGACCGAGGCGACCACCACCGCGCGCCCGACCTCGTCGACCGGCGTCACGCCGACCAGCAGCGGGGCGTCCAGGTGCACCTCGCAGGAGCGCACGGTGCGCGGGTCGGCGGGGCGGCGCACCCCACCGTCGTGGACCTCGCCGGCCGCGGTGACGACCGCGGCGTAGGAGACCTCGCCGGTGCGGGCACGCGCTACGGCGGCGTCGACGCCACGGCCCGCGGGCCGCAGTTGGGCCTCGGCGGCGAGCTGCGCGCTGAGCGCGCCGAGCCGCTGGCACTCGAGCTGCAGGCTGCTGCCGACCGCCCGGGCCGTCACGTCGCCCGTGGCGGCGACGCGCGCGTCGCGCTCGGCGCTGACCGTGCGGACGATGACCACACCGGCGACGACGAGGGGGACGAGCACGACGGCGCTGAGCACCAGCCAGAGCCGGTAGCGCAAGCCCACGCCTGCGGTCTCCTCTCGTCAAGGCGCGCGGGCGGGCCGCACGCGCGATCGCACCCGCCGTGGGGGCTCGCCTACCCTTCGGGGATGCTGCCATCCCCGCCCCGCACGCCGCCTGCGCCCGGCGAGCCGGCGACGGTGGGCGGCACCAGCATGGGTGCTGCTGCAACGAATTCCAAGATCACCCTGCGCGACGCGCTGAGAACTGCCCGTCGCGAGCGGGCCGCCGGGTCCGCTGCGGCCGACGACGCCGCCCGCTGCGCCGCGCTCCTCGCCCTGCCGGAGTTGCGGGCGGCGGGGTGCGTGGCCGCGTACGCCGCGGTGCCTTCCGAGCCCGACCCGGCGGCCGCGGTGGCGGCGCTGAGGGAGCGCGGCGTACGCGTGCTGCTCCCCCGCCTGCTCCCCGACCTCGACCTCGACTGGGCGGAGTGGCACGGCGGCGCGCTCGTCGCCTCGCCGGTGCGCCCGCGCCTGCGCGAGCCGGCCGGCCGGGGCCTCGGCCGCGACGCGCTCGCGGACGCCGACGTGGTCGTCGTGCCGGCGCTGGCCGTCGCACCGGGCGGCGCACGGCTCGGCCAGGGCGGCGGGTCCTACGACCGCGCCTTGCTCCGCGCACGCCCCTCCGCGCTGCTCGTCGCCCTCGTCGGCGACGACGAGGTGGTCGAGGAGCTGCCCGCCGAGCCGCACGACGTACGCGTCGACCTCGCCGTCACCCCGACCCGCGTCGTGCGCCTGCGGCACTCCGGCCCGCCGTGACCGTCGCCCAGCTGGACGCGACGCTGCTCGTCGGCGCGCTGGTGCTCCTGCTCGCCATCGCCACCTCGCGGCTCTCGGCCGGCACCGGGCTGCCCTCGCTGCTCGTCTACGTCGCGCTGGGCATGGTGCTCGGCGAGGACGGGTTCGGCGTGCAGTTCGACGACCCGCTGCGCGCGGAGGTGCTGGGCTACGCGGCGCTCGTGATCATCCTGGCCGAGGGCGGGCTCACGACGCCCTGGCGGTCGGTGCGCAGCGCCGTGCCCATCGCGGCGGCGCTCGCCACCGTGGGCGTGGCGGTCTCGCTCACGGTGTCCGCGGCGGTCGCCATGCCGCTGCTCGACCTCGACTCGCGGCGCGCGCTGCTGCTCGGCGCCATCGTCGCCTCGACGGACGCGGCCGCGGTCTTCAGCGTGCTGCGCCAGGTGCCGCTGCCGCACCGGCTCGCCGGCGCGCTGGAGGCCGAGTCGGGGTTCAACGACGCCCCGGTCGTCATCCTCGTGGTCGCGCTCTCGGAGCACGCCCTCACCAGCCGTGACGTCTGGCACCTGCCCGTGCTGCTCGTCTACGAGCTGAGCGCCGGCGCCGCGGTCGGGCTGCTGGTGGGAGCAGCCGGCACCTGGGCGCTGCGCCGGGTGGCCCTGCCCCCGGCCGGTGTCTTCCCGCTGGCCGTGGTCGCGGTGTGCGTCGTCGCCTACTCCGGCGCCGCCCAGCTGCACGCCAGCGGCTTCCTCGCGGTCTACCTCGCCGGCCTCGTGCTCGGCAACGCCGGCCTGCCCCACCGACCCGCGACGCGCGGGTTCGTCGAGGGGCTGGGCTGGCTCGCCCAGATCGGGCTCTTCGTCATGCTCGGCCTGCTGGCCGACCCGTCGGAGCTGCCGGGGGTCGTGCTGCCCGCGCTGGGGCTCTCCGCCGTACTGCTGCTGCTGGCCCGTCCGCTCGGCGTGCTCGTGAGCGCTGCGCCGTTCCGGCTGCCGTGGCGCCAGCAGGCCTTCCTCTCGTGGGCGGGCCTGCGCGGCGGCGTGCCGATCGTGCTGGCGACCCTGCCGGTCGTGGAGCGCGTCGACGACGCGCCCCGGCTCTTCAACGTCGTGCTCGTCCTGGTCGTCGTCTGCACGCTGGTGCAGGCGCCGACGCTGCCGCTGGCCGCGCGCTGGCTGCGGCTCGCCGACCCCGTGGCCGCCCGCGAGATCGACGTCGAGGCCAGCCCGCTCGGCCGGCTCGGGGCCGACCTGCTCGAAGCGCGCGTACCTGCCGGCTCCCGGCTCGCCGGCATCGAGGTCTTCGAGCTGCGGCTGCCGCGCGGCGCCACGCTGACGCTCGTCGTGCGCGAGGGCGTCGCCCAGGTGCCCACGCCGCAGACCGTGCTGCGGGTGGGCGACGAGCTGCTCCTCGTCGTCACGCCCGACGCGCGCGAGCTCACCGAGCGCCGGCTGCGCGAGGTCTCGCGCAGCGGACGTCTCGCCCGTTGGCGGGTGTCGGGCTGAGCCAGGGTCAGCCCGAGGCGGAGATGTAGTCGCTGAGCGCAGCGCGCTCGCCCTCGAGCTCGACGATGCGGTGCTTCACGACGTCACCGATGCTCACGATGCCCTGCAGCGTGCCGTCGGCCACGACCGGGATGTGGCGGATGCGCTGGTCGGTCATCAGGCGCATCAGCGCGTCGATGTGCACGCCGAGCCCGACGGTGTGGACCTCCGGGGAGCAGATGCTGCTCACCTGCTGGTCCAGCACGCCGGGCCCCGACGCCGCGAGCGCGCGCACGACGTCGCGCTCGCTGACGATGCCCGCGATGGTGGTGCCGTCCGGCGAGAGCACGACGGCCCCGATGCGGTGCTCGGCGAGCAGGTCGAGCAGGGTGCGGACGTCGGCGTCGGGCGGGATCGTGACGGTGGCGCCGCCCTTGGCGCGCAAGATGTCGATGGCCCTCATGCCCCACACAGTGCGCCTCGCCGGCGGGCCCGGCAAGGGTCAAGCGGCGACCGCGCCGTGCCGATGTCGCAAGCACCATGGCCTCCACCCGCTCCGCCCGCCCGGGCCGGCACCGCGCGCCCGCAGTCGTACGCTCGCGCACCCTCGCGCTCGGCGCGCTGTTGGCAGCGGGCTCGGTGACGCTCGGCGTGGGCGCCTCGACGGCCGACCCGACGCCTTCGCCGACGCCGTCGGCGACCGCTGCACCCGCTCCCCAGGGCGACGAGGTCAGCGCCCGGCTGGCAGTGGCGACCGCGCGGCTGGCGCAGGTCGGCTCCGCGCTGGCGGCGGCCCGTGCGGCCGCGGCGGCCGCCCAGGAGCGCACGACCGCCGCCCAGGAGTCCTACGACCGCGCTGCCGCCTCGGCAGCCGACGCCCAGGTGGCCGTCACGCGCGCCGAGGACGCCAGCGAGCAGGCCGCGCGCGCGGCCGGCGCTGCCCGCGCGGCGCGCGGCCGGCTCGCGGGAGAGGCCTACCGCTCCGGCGGCCTGACCGGCCTGGGCGCGCTGGCCCGCATCCTCACCGCCGACGACCCGGCCGACGCCCGCGACCAGATCGTCGCCGTCAGCCGCGCCACCCGCTCGCAGACGCTCACCCTCGCCCGCGCCGACGCGCGGGCCGACGCTGCTGCCGCCCGGCTCGCCAGCACCGGCGACGCCGCCCGACGGCTCGGGCTCGCCCGCGAGGACGCGGCGCAGACGCTGCAGGAGCTGCAGGCGACCCAGGCCGCCCAGGAGCAGGCGGCCGCCTCGCTCGCCGCTGCAGTCGCGGCCCAGGCGCAGGCCCTCGCCGAGGCACGGGCTGCGAGCTCGGAGGATGCGGCGCTCGCCGCCGCGCAGGCGGCGGAGGGAACGCGTACGCAGTCCGCCGTCGGCGACCTCGGCGAGGTACGCGCCGGGCCGGGCTCCCTGCTGCGGCCCGCCGACGGGCCGGTGACCTCGCCGTTCGGGATGCGGGTGCACCCGGTGACCGGCGCCTACAAGCTGCACACGGGCACCGACTTCGGCGTCCCGTGCGGCACCCCTGTGCACGCCGCCGCCGACGGGATCGTGCACTCGAGCGCCTGGAACACCGCCTACGGCAACCGGGTCGTGGTCACGCACGCGGCCCTCGGCCTGGCGACGACCTACAACCACCTGACCCAGTCGCTGGTGGCTCCCGGTGAGCAGGTGACCCGGGGCGAGGTGATCGGCATCTCCGGCACCACCGGCTACTCCACGGGGTGCCACCTGCACGTCGAGGTCATCGCGCACGGGCAGTACGTCGACCCCGCGCCGTTCCTCGCCCCCTGACGCCCGCCCCGGAGCCCTGCCCCGGCAAGCCTGCGTGATCTGACCCCGCTCTGGCGGGTGCAGATCACGCACGCCTCCCCGCGTCCCGACGGCACGACGAGCGTGCGTGCGCTGGCGGGGGACGTGGGTAAGGGCGGCACGTGCGCATCGCGACCTTCAACCTGCTCTCCGGCCGGGCCATGGGCTCCGAGGCGGCCGACCCCGACGTCCTGCGCGCCGCCGTGCAGCAGATCGACGCCGACGTCCTGGCCCTCCAGGAGGTCGACCGGCACCAGGTCCGCTCGGGCGGCATCGACCAGACCGCGCTCGTGGCCGAGGCCATGCGCGCCGAGCACTGGCGCTTCGTGCCCGCGCTGGTCGGCACGCCGGGCGAGACCTGGCGCGCGGCCGGCCCGCAGGACGAGGAGAGCGACGAGGGCGGCTCGCACCAGCCGGCGGCCTACGGCATCGCCATCGCCTCACGGCTGCCGGTGGTCCGCTGGCGGGTCGTCCACCTGCGCCCCGTTCCCGTGGTCACGCCGATGCTGCTGCGCAACGACGCCGGGCGCCGCCGGCTGGTGATGGTGCGCGACGAGCCGCGGGCGGCGGTGGTCGCCGTCATCGAGGGGCCCGACGGCCCGTTCACCGTCGCCAACACCCACCTCTCGTTCATCCCGGGCTGGAACGCCGCGCAGCTGCGCCGCCTGGTCGCCGCGCTCGCCGACGAGCCGCGCCCGCACTTCCTGGTCGGCGACCTCAACATGCCGGGGAAGCTGCCGCGCGACCTGTGCCGCGACTGGACCATGCTCGCCACCGAGAAGACCTGGCCCACGCACGTGCCCCGGGCGCAGCTCGACCACGTGCTCGGCCGCGGCGACGTGCCGGAGGTGCGCGACGCGTACGCCCTCGAGCTCCCGCTCTCCGACCACCGCGCGCTCGTGGTCGACCTGGCGAACGACCGGGCGGAGTCCCCCGTCGGCGGTTGAGGCAGGATGGACGCGTGGCGGCCGAGACACCTGCGCAGCCGGCCGGCTCCGAGCTCGCGCGCGAGCAGGCCTACGTCGCCGGCCTCTACGCCCGGCTCGACGAGCTGAGGGAGCGCACCGCGCGGGCGCTCGACGACGTACGCCGCCAGGACACCTCCGGCACCCACCAGAACCGCTCGGAGCGCGACGCCTTCGCCTCCCTGCACACCGACCGGCTGGCGCAGCTGTGGGCGGTCGAGAACGGCCTGTGCTTCGGCCGCCTCGACCGGGTGGAGGGCGACCGGCTCTACGTCGGCCGGCTCGGGCTCTCGGACGACGCGCTCGACCAGCTGCAGGTCGACTGGCGCACGCCGGCCGCACAGGCGTTCTACCGCGCGACGGCCGCCAACCCCGAGGGCGTCGTGCGACGCCGGCACATCTCCACCCGCGGGCGCTCGGTCACCGGCGTCGACGACGAGGTGCTCGACCTCGACTCCCTCAGCGACGAGGACCGCGAGACCCTCAACGGCGAGGCGGCCCTGCTGGCAGCGCTCTCGGCGAGTCGCACCGGGCGCATGGGCGACATCGTCGCGACGATCCAGGCCGAGCAGGACCGCATCATCCGCGACGAGCTCGACGGCGTGCTGGTCGTGCAGGGCGGCCCCGGCACCGGCAAGACCGCCGTGGCGCTGCACCGCGCGGCCTACCTGCTCTACACCTACCGCGACCGGCTGGCCCGCCGCGGCGTGCTCGTGGTCGGCCCGAGCCCGGCGTTCGTCCGCTACATCGAGCAGGTGCTGCCCTCGCTCGGCGAGACCGATGTGCTGCTGAGCTCGGTCGGCGAGCTCTACCCGGGCGTCACCGCAGTCGCCGACGAGGCTCCCGAGGTCGCCGAGCTCAAGGGCGACCTGCGCATGGTCGAGCTGGTCGCCGCAGCGGTGCGCGAGCGGCAGCGGCTCCCCCGCGGCAAGGCGCTCGAGCTGGTCGTCGACCGTGACACGCTGCGCCTCGACCGCCAGGTCGTCGACCGCGCCCGGCAGAAGGCGCGCCGCTCGCGCCGGCCGCACAACGCCGCCCGCAAGGTCTTCGTCCGCGAGGTCGTCAACGAGCTGACCCGCCAGGTGGTGGCCGCCCACGGCTCGCGCGCGCTCGACGCCGAGGACGTCGCGGAGATCCGGGCCGAGCTGCGCGCCGAGCCGGCGGTGCGCGACGCGGTCGACCAGCTGTGGCCGCACCTGACGCCCGAGCGGCTGCTCGGCGAGCTGTTCGCCTCGCCCGAGGCGCTCGCCCGCGCCGGTCGCGACCTGCCCGAGGCCGAGCGCAAGCTGCTGCACCGTCCGCTCGTGCCGACGCCCCGCCGCGGGCCCGGGCCGTGGACGCCGGCCGACGTGCCGCTGCTCGACGAGGCGGCCGAGCTGCTCGGCAGCGACACCGACCCCGACGAGGAGGAGGCGCTGCGCGCGGAGCAGGAGCGCCGGGAGCGCGCCTACGCCGAGGAGGTGCTCGGCGTGCTGGGCCTCGAGGGCATGGTCTCGGCCGAGCAGCTCGCCGGCCGCTACGCCCAGGCGCAGGACTACCTCACCACCGCCGAGCGCGCCGCCGGCGACCGCGAGTGGGCCTTCGGCCACGTCGTCGTCGACGAGGCGCAGGAGCTCTCGCCGATGGCCTGGCGCGTGGTCATGCGCCGCTGCCCGACCAAGTCGATGACCCTGGTCGGCGACGTCGCGCAGACCGCCGCACTGGCGGGCGCCCACTCGTGGGGCGCGGTGCTCGCGCCGCACGTGCAGGACCGCTGGCGCCTGGCCGAGCTGACCGTCAACTACCGCACCCCGCTCGAGGTCATGGACGTCGCCAACGCGGTGCTCACCGAGCTCGACGCCGACGTGACGCCGGCCCGGGCGGTCCGCGAGTCGGGGATCGAGCCGTGGGCTCGGCAGGCGGGCGACGTCGTGGCAGCCGTCGCCCAGGCCGCCGCCGAGGAGCGGGCGGCCGTCGGCGACGGCAAGGTCGCCGTGCTGGCGCCGCGCTCGCTCCTGGACGCGATCGGTACGGCCGTCGTCGCCGCCGTCCCCGACGCCTCGGTCGGCGGCGGGCTGACCGCCCTCGACGCGCCCGTGACCGTGCTGTCCGTGCAGCAGTCGAAGGGCCTCGAGTTCGACAGCGTGCTGGTCGTGGAGCCGCAGGCGCTGCTCGAGGAGACGCCGCGCGGGCTCAACGACCTCTACGTCGCGCTGACCCGCACCACCCGGCGGCTCGGCGTGCTGCACTCGCGCGCGCTGCCGCCTGTGCTGCGCGGTCTCGCCGGTCGGTGAGCGGCCGGGAGCTCGTCGTCCTCGGCACTGCGTCGCAGGTGCCGACGCGCACGCGCAACCACAACGGCTACCTCCTGCGGTGGGACTCCACCGGCATCCTGTTCGACCCCGGTGAGGGCACCCAGCGACAGCTGACCCACGCCGGCGTCCCGGCCTCCGCGGTCGACGTCATCTGCATCACCCACGCCCACGGCGACCACTGCCTCGGCCTGCCTGGCGTCGTGCAGCGCCGGGTGCTCGATGGCGCCCGCACCCCGGTCCACCTCTACTACCCGGCGGCCGCGTCGACGATGGTCGACGCGCTGCTCGTCGCGTCCGGGCCGGCGGCCGCCAGCGTGGTCCGCCACCCCGTCGAGGGCGGCGGGCTCGTGCACGACGCGGGCACCTGGCGGTTGTCGTGCGCGGAACTGGACCACCGCGTACCAGCGCTGGGGTGGCGGGTCGACGAGCCCGACGGACGCCGGGTGCTGCCCGAGCGGGCAGCGGCACTGGGCGTACGCGGTCCCGCCGTCGGCGCGCTGCTGGCCGCCGGCTCGCTCGAGGTCGAGGGCCGGCGGGTCACAGTCGACGAGGTGACGGTGCCGCGGCCGGGGCAGTCGTTCGCGTTAGTGATGGACACCCGGCCCTGCCCCGGCGCTGTCGAGGTGGCGCGTGGCGCGACCGTGCTGGTCTGCGAGTCGACGTTCCTCGAGGCCGACGCCGAGCTCGCGCAGGCCTACGCGCACTGCACAGCGGCCCAGGCGGCCGGCATCGCGCGCGACGCAGGAGCCGAGCAGCTGCTCCTCACCCACTTCTCACAGCGCTACGGCGACGACGTCGAGGGCTTCGCCGAGGAGGCGCGGCCAGTGTTCGGTCGGGTGCAGGCGCTGCGCGACCTCGAGCGCATGACCTTCCCGCGGCGGCGCTGAGCCAGCTCCACCCCCTCATCCGTTTGGCACGATGGCGCATGGTGCCAATAGGTTCGCCACGATGGCGCATAGCGCCAAACGTCAGGACGAGCCTGGCGAGGGCTCTGTCGCAGCAGCAGCGTTCACACGGGCGAGCGCCGCGCGGGCCACGGCGAGTTCCCACTCTGAACGGGCTGCCGCAGTCCGCCCGTCGACAGGGAAGCTGACCTCGACCACGACGTCGCCGCTGCGCACGAGGGCGACGTCCTGCTGGCTGGGGCGTCGTCCTCTCATGAACAGCAGGTCGTCACCGACCTCGTCGGCGGCCGGCGGTCGCTCGAGGTACGCAGCGCATCCGTCAGAGAGGTGCCGACGGACGCGCGCCACGAACGACGCTGCCTCACCTGGTGAGAACTTGGACACGTTCTCGAACCCGTCGGCTCCCCTCGGGACGACGGTCGGAGCGGAGAGGACGACGGAGCGGTTCGCGGCATGTCCGTCTTCCTGGGCAGCGCAGTCGTGGCTGAAGTCGTCGAGGTTGCTCGCCGGCAGCGCGGTGCCTTCTTGCACCGTCCAGCCCTTCCCCAGGTCTGCGGCGGTGAGCATCGCTGCGGCGGGAGGGACCGCCGGGCCAGAGACCGCGCCGAAGGTCGCGGGTGCGGGTACGGGCCTGCCTGCCATCCGTGTGAGCAGCGCGGTCCCGATCTGGCGCAACAGCGCGGCGTCGGGATCGACCTTGCGCACGTCGGAGCCACCGCCCGAGCGGTTCATCCGCACGAGGCCGATCTCGTCGCCGTGGCGGACCAGGACGCGCCAGGCATCGCCGCCGGACTCTCCCATGGCGACACGCTCCTCGACGACGAAGGCGACCACCCGGTCGGTCGCGGTTCCTTCGTCGACCAAGACGCGCACGCCCTGCGCCGGCCGCGGGCTCGAGCGCGGGCGGAGGTCGACCGGCGTGCCCTCGCACATCCGGACAGCGAGCAGGTGGTCGAAGGCGCTGGAGGTGGTGCCAGGTGCGTACTGAGCCACCGAGTCGTAGACCTGCCACAGCGGCGCACGATCTGCTCGCTGGAGGAAGCCAGACGCGGTCGCGACGGCAGAGGAGCCGGGGACGCGGGTCAGCGGCGAGGCGAAGACGGCCGTGTCCTGCTGGGTGAGCACATGGGAGGACCACGTTCCGGTCAGGTCTTCAGGGTGCAACAACGCGCTGCTCGCTAACAACGGGTGAACGTGGTTGCGCGCTTGGTCGATGCCGTCGTTCTCGCCGTGGAAGGCCGTGCAGTCCGCAGGAGCGACCACCGGCGGCAGGGCAGGCGCGCTGCGACGGGTGTTCGAGTGGCCGACGAGTGCGGGTAGGCCGGCGACGACGGCGATTGTCGCGGCGATCGCAGCGACCGTCGCACCGGCGCGACGGCGGGTGCGCCGGGTCCTCTCGCGGTGGAGCGCCGCAGGTTCTAGTCGTCGACCCGGGCGCGGTGCCGCATCAGCGAGATGAGCCATCGCCGCGACCAGCAGGTCGTCGATCTCGTCCCTGGGGACGTTGTCTGGGCCCGAGCTTCCAGAGGGGTTCATCGCTCGTCTCCGGTGGTCGCTGGAAATGCGTCTCGGGGGCGTAGCAGTGCGCGCATCCGTGCGGCGCCACGACTGGCGTTCACACGTACGGCTCCGACGCTGCAGCCGAGGGTCTCGGCGATCGCCTCGTCGTCGTAGCCGGCGTAGTGCCTGAGCACGAGGACCGCGCGCTGCTTGCCCGGCAGCGTCTCGAGGGCGCGGCTCAGCTCGTCGCGCTCCCCCACCTGCGCAGCGGGGTCGCCACCGGCACCGGCCGCGAGCCGGTCGGGCAGCACGGCGGTCAAGGACTCGAGGACCCGACGCCGCCGCGAGTCCGAGAGGTGGTCGTTGACGACGATCCGGCGGACGTAGGCGTCGGGATGGTCGGTCGCCGCCACCCGCTGCCAGTTCCGGTGTGCCTTGAGCAGAGCTCCTTGGAGGAGGTCCTCTGCGAGATGCGCATCCCCCGTCAGGACGAAGGCGAACCTCAGCAGGGCCGCTGACCTGGCGACGACGTACTCGTCGAAGGCCGGCAACTGCTGAGGCTCGCTCACGTCTGCAGAGACGCCGCTCGTGCCGCGCGGATTACACCCGACACGGTCAGCGCCGACGCAGCGTGGCGAACACGTCGTCGAGGGGCTTGCCGCCGGGGCGCCGGCCGCGCTCGACGTACCACTCGCGGGCGAACACCACCCGGAAGAGCGGCCGCGGCAGGCGGAGCAGCACGGCGAGCGTACGAACGCCCGTGTCGGCGCTACCCTGGCTCGCGTGCGCGGACATCGCCGCCCGCTTCTGGCCGGCGTAGGCACCGACGTGCACCCGGTGGGTGATGTCGGCAGGGGCGGAGTAGGCGTGGGAGAAGCGCTCGGCGGCGAAGTCCGCCGGTACGCCGGGCAGGCGCGCCACCACGCGCAGCACCCGCTGCAGCAGCCGCCGGTCGACCGTCGCCTCCAGCACGACCGGCGTGCCCGCGAGCTCTGCGGCGCGCACGCCGACGGCGTGGACCTGCACATGGTCGGGGTGCCCGTAGCCGCCCGCCGGGTCGTAGACCGTCAGCAGGTCGGCGCCCTCCTCGCGCAGCAGGGCCGCCAGCGCCTGCGCGGCCTCCTCCACCGGTGCCAGCGCGAACGGCCGGGCGCCCGCGCGGGGCAGCACCGGGCGCTCCATGCCCGAGTCGTCGTAGCCGAGCCACGCCACCCGCGCGCAGCCCAGCACGCCCGCCGAGCGCTCGAGCTCGGCGGTGCGCACCGTCGCGAGCCCGTCGGCGTAGTCGGAGCTGGCCAGCCCCTGCTCCCCCGTGGTCGCCACGACCAGCACCACGCGGTGGCCCTCGGCGGCCACGCGCGCCATCGTCCCGGCGGTGAGCAGCGCCTCGTCGTCGGGGTGGGCGTGGAACGCGACCAGCGTGAAGCTCACGGCGAGAGTGTGCCGCACCGGTGAGGGTCGTCCACGTCAGCGACTTCTACCTCCCGCGCATCGGCGGCGTGGAGCTGCACGTCCGCGACCTCGCGCGGCTGCAGTCGGCCGAGGGCCACGACGTCGGCGTGCTGACCTCGACCGCCCCGGGCAGCAGCAGCGAGGACGACGGCGTACGCGTCGTGCGCCTCGCGCCCGCCGGCCCGCTGCGCCACCCCCTGCACCCGGGCGCGCTGCTGCGCGTAGGGGCGGCCCTCGAGCAGCTCAAGCCCGACGTGCTCCACGTGCACGCCGGCGGCATCTCGCCGCTGGGCGCCACGGTGGGGCGCGCGGCCGTACGCGCCGGCATCCCGGTCGTGGTCACGATGCACTCGGTGATGGCGACGCTGGCCCCGGCGTTCCGGGCGCTCGACACCGCGACGCGCTGGTCGGGCTCGCCGGTGCACTGGACTGCGGTGAGCCCGGCCGCGGCGGCCCCGCTGCGCCGGGCGCTGCGCGACCGGCCGGTCGAGGTGCTGCCCAACGGCATCGACACCGCTGCCTGGCGCACCGACGCCCCGGCCGACCGGCCCGACGAGCTGCTCGTCGTGGCCGTCATGCGGCTGGTGCCGCGCAAGCGCCCCCTCCACCTGCTGCGGGTCCTGCGCCAGGTGCGCGCGCAGACGGCCAGCGACGTGCGCCTCCGGGCAGTGGTCGCCGGCGACGGGCCGCTGCGCCCGGCCATGCAGGCCTACCTCTCGGCCCACGGGATGGACGGCTGGGTCGAGCTGGCGGGCGGGCTGCCGCGGCCCCAGGTGCGAGAGCTGCTCGCCCGGGCCGACGTGTTCGTGGCGCCGGCGCGGCTCGAGTCGTTCGGCCTCGCGCCGCTCGAGGCCCGCTGCGCCGGGGTGCCCGTCGTCGCCCGTGCCGACGGCGGCGTCGAGAGCTTCGTCGTCGACGGGGTCAACGGGCTGCTCGTGCACGACGACGCCGAGCTGGCGGCCGCGGTCGCCCGGCTGGTGGCTATGCCCGAGCTGCGCCTGGCCATGGCCGAGCACAACCGCACCACCTGCCCGCCGGTCGACTGGGCGCAGGTTCTCGGCCGGGTCGACGCGGCCTACGCGGCGGCGGCGGCGAAGGCGGCTCCGTGCGGGTGAGCGACCGGCTGGCCCGTCCCGACGGTCGGCCCCGCCTCTGGCTCGAGCTGCTGGTCGTGCTCCTGCTCGTGCGGGTCTACGACTGGGTGCGCCAGCTCTCGGCCACCCGCAGCTCCGAGGCCTACGCCCACGCCCGCGGAGTGGAGCACCTCGAGCGGGTGCTCCACCTCGACGCCGAGCACGCGCTCAACACCTGGACCACGCACCACGAGCCGCTCTCGTACCTGGCGTCCTCGTGGTACCAGTTCGTGCACATCCCGGTCACCATCGGCGTGCTGGCGTGGTGCTGGTGGCGCCGGCCGGAGCTCTACCGCAGCGCGCGCAACGCGCTCGTGCTGGTCAACCTCACCGGGCTCGTCGTGTTCTTCGCCTACCCCGTGAGCCCCCCGCGGCTGCTGCCCGGCGCCGGCTTCGTCGACGCGGTGGCCGCCGCCGGTCTCGGCACCTCGCCGGTGGGCCCGGTCAGCGCCGACCAGTTCGCCGCCATGCCCTCGCTGCACCTGGGGTGGGCGACGTGGGTGGCGCTCGTCCTCGTGCGCGCCTTCCACGGGCGCCGGCGGCTGCTGGCCGCCGCGTACCCCGTGACCACCGCGCTCGTCACGGTGGTGACGGCGAACCACTACGTCCTCGACGTGGTGGCGGGCGTCGCCGTGGGCCTGACCGCGACCGCCGTCACGGCGCGTCAGACCACGCCGCGGCGCACGAGCACGCCGAGCACGCAGGCGCCGGGCACGAGCGGCAGCCAGACGGTGAGGAAGCGGTACGCCGCCAGCGCGGCCACCGCCGAGTCGACCGAGAGCCCGGCTGCGGCGAGCCCGGCCACGAGCGCGACGTCGAGGCTGCCCGCGCCGCCCGGCGACGGGACGATCGCGCTGAGCGCGGAGACGAGCAGGTAGGTCAGCAGCACGGTCCGCATCGGCAGCGGCGCGCCGATCGAGCGCAGGACCGCGAACAGCACCAGCGAGTGCAGCACCGGCACGCTCATCGCCGCCGGCCACAGCTGCAGCGCGCGCACCGGGTCGCGCACGACCCGGTGGAGCGCCCGGTGCTCGGCCAGCATCGCGCGGGTGCCGACCCGTGCCGCGGCCAGCCAGCGGTGCTCGTGGTGCGCGCTCAGCCAGGCGCCGAGCCCCACCACTGCTGCCGTGGCGACGACGGCCGGCGCCGCCCACGGCTCGAGCGCCCGGGTCGAGCCGGCGAGCCGGGTGGCGGCCTCCTCGAGCAGGCGGTGGGGCGCCAGCGCGGCGACGACCGCGACGAGAAGCAGGTGGGTGACGGCACCGGCGCTGGTGTTGAGCGCCTGCGAGGCGCAGGCCGCCTCGCGGCTGAGGCCCAGCCGGCGCAGGAAGCGCACGTTGACGGCCAGCCCTCCTGCACCCGCCGGCAGCACGGAGTTGGCGAAGGAGCCGGCCACCTGCACGGCGAACAGCAGCGACAGCGGCGGGCGCACCGCCAGGACGCCGAGCTGGGTGAGCGTGCCCGCGACCCACATCGCGACGAGCCCGAGCAGGCCCACGAGCAGCCAGCCCGGGCGGGCGGCCAGGACGCTGTGGACGCCGCTGGCCACGGCGTGCCGGTCGAGGACCGCCAGCACGACGACGGCGACGGGCATGCTCAGGGTGAGCAGGGCGCGCAGCGACGGCACCGGCACCTGCACGCCGCCAGTGTGCCAGGCATGCTTGCCCTCGTGCCGGCGACGTGCGCAGGTGCGGGACGGAGGTTTCGACGTGGGTGACGGCGCGGCCGGTCGCGTGCTGGTGGTCAACTGCGGCAGCTCGACGGTGAAGCTCGCCGTCGTCGACCCCGACACCGGGGAGCGGCCCTTCGCCGGGCTCGCCGACCGCGTGGGCACACCGGACGCGAGCGTGCGGGTCGGCACGACGACCCGCACCCCCGACGACACGTCCCACCGTGGCGCGCTGGCGGTCGCGCTCGAGGAGCTCCCCGACGACGTACGCAGCGGCCTGGTCGCCGTCGGCCACCGCATCGTGCACGGCGGCGCGCGCTTCACGCGCTCGGTCGTCGTCGACGACGACGTCCTGGCGGAGCTGCGCGGGCTCACCGACCTCGCACCGCTGCACGTCGCGCCCGGCGTCGCCGGCATCGAGGCCGCGCTCTCGGTGCTGCCCGACCTGCCGCAGGTGACGGTGTTCGACACCGCGTTCCACCAGACGATGCCGGAGCGGGCCTACCGCTACGCGGTGCCGGAGGACTGGTACGCCGAACACGGGGTCCGCCGCTACGGCTTCCACGGCACCAGCCACCGCTACGTCACCGCGGTCGCCGCCGAGGTGCTCGACCGCCCGCTCGAGTCGCTGCGCCTGGTCTCCGCCCACCTGGGCAACGGCTGCAGCGCCGCGGCGGTGCTGCACGGCCGCTCGGTCGACACGACGATGGGCTTGACGCCGCTCGAGGGGCTCGTCATGGGCACGCGCTCCGGCGACATCGACCCTGCGGTGGTCGAGCACATGGCCCGCCGGCTCGGCGTCTCCGCAGCGGAGGTCGTCGCGCTGCTCAACCGCGAGAGCGGGCTCCTCGGCGTCTCCGGCCACCGCGACATGCGCGAGCTGGAGGCGGCCGCACTCGCCGGCGACGCGCCGGCGCAGCTCGCCCTCGAGCTGTTCTGCTACCGGCTGGCCAAGCACGTGGCAGGGCTGACCGTCGCGCTGGGCGGGCTCGACGCGCTCGTGTTCACCGGCGGCATCGGCGAGAACAGCACCGGCGTGCGGGCGCGCGTGCAGGAGCTCCTCGCCCACCTGGGCGTGCGGGCCGACGAGGGGGCCAACGCGGTGCGGTCGCAGGAGGCGCGGCGGGTCTCGGCGCCCGGCTCCCCCGTCGACGTCCTGGTCATCCCCACCGACGAGGAGCTCGTCATCGCGCGCGACGCGCGCGAGCTGGTCGGGGCCGCACGGTGAACCGCACGGTGCTGGTCGTCTCGACCGGCCACGGCGCGGGGCTCACCGCCACCTGCCTCGGGCTGGTGCGCGCGCTCGACCTCTCAGGCGTACGCGTCGGCTACCTCAAGCCGCTCGCCCAGCCGGGCGCCGACGACGGCGCGAGCGACCCGTCGACCGCGCTCGTGCGCCTCGTCTCGACCCTGCGGCCTCCGGAGTCCCTGCCGGCCGCGCAGGTCGAGCGGCTGCTGGGCTCGGGCGGCATCGACTCGCTCATGGAGGACGTCGTCGCGGGCGCGGAGGAGGTCGCCGCCGCCTCGGACGTGGTCGTCGTCGAGGGGCTCACCCCCGCGCCCGAGCTCGCCTACGCCGGGCGGGCCAACGCGGCGCTGGCCAAGGCGCTCGACGCCGACGTGCTGCTCGTGGCCCCGTGGGGCGACGGCGACCTCGAGCGCATCGGCGAGAGCATCGCGATCGCGGGCGGGCCCTTCCGCGCCGGCGAGGACGACCGGGTCATCGGCGCGGTCGTCTCTGCGGTTCCGGAGCCGACGCACGAGCGGGCCGAGCGGCTGCGCGAGGCGCTGGCCGCGCGCGGGGTGCGGCTCGTGGCAGCCGTGCCGCTGCACGAGGAGCTCGGCTGGGCGCGGGTGCGCGACCTGCGCGACGAGCTCGACCTCGAGGTCCTCAACGAGGGCGACCAGGACCGGCGGGTCAAGGACGTGATCGTGGCGGCCCAGTCGGTGCCCGCGCTGCTGCCGCTGCTGCGCGAGGGCCGCCTGGTCGTCGTGCCCGGCGACCGCCACGAGGTCGTCCTGTCGGCGTGCCTCGCGGCCATGAACGGCATCCGCCTGGCGGCGCTGCTGCTCACGGTCGGCGAGGCCCCCGACCCGCGCGTGTGGGAGCTGGCCCGGCCGGCGGCAGCCACCGGGCTGCCGATCCTGCTCTCCCGCGACTACACCTACGAGACCGCGAACGCGGTGCACGGCGTCGACCCCGGCATCCGGCCGGACGACCGCGAGCGGGCCGAGCTGGTGGCGCAGAACGTCGCCGACGCGGTCGACGACGAGTGGCTGGCGACCCTGCCGACGCGTACCCACACGCGCCTGAGCCCCGCGGCCTTCCGCCAGCGGCTCACGACGATGGCGCGCGCAGCCGACCGGCGCATCGTGCTGCCCGAGGGCGAGGAGCCGCGCACCCTGCGCGCCGCCATCCTGTGCAGCGAGCGCGGCATCGCCCGCCCGGTGCTGCTGGGCGACCCCGCCGAGATCCGGGCCACGGCCAGCGGCCTGGGCCTCTCGCTGCCCGACGGGCTCGACGTCGTCGACCCCCGCGACGTGCTCGACGACTACGTCGACGAGCTGGTGCAGGCGCGCGCGAGCAAGGGGCTGACCCCCGAGGTGGCCCGCGACTCGCTCGCCGACCGGATCGTGCTCGGCACGACCATGCTGCGCGCCGGAGCGGTCGACGGGCTGGTGGCCGGCGCGGTGCACACGACGGCCGCGACCGTACGGCCGGCGCTGCAGATCCTCAAGACGGCGCCCGGGGCCAAGCTCGTCTCGTCGGTCTTCTTCATGTGCCTGCCCGACCAGGTCGTCATCTACGGCGACTGCGCCGTCAACCCCGACCCCGACGCCGAGCAGCTCGCCGACATCGCCGTGCAGAGCGCGCGCTCGGCCCGGGCCTTCGGCATCGAGCCCCGCGTCGCCATGATCAGCTTCAGCACGGGCACGTCGGGGTCGGGCTCGGACGTCGAGAAGGTCGCCGAGGCGACACGGCTGGCGCGCCTGCGCGAGCCCGACCTCGCGATCGACGGGCCGCTGCAGTACGACGCGGCCGCCATCGCCTCGGTGGCGCGCAGCAAGGCGCCGGACTCGGCGGTCGCCGGGCGGGCGACGGTGTTCGTCTTCCCCGACCTCAACACCGGCAACACGACCTACAAGGCCGTGCAGCGCAGCGCCGACGTCGTCAGCGTCGGCCCGATGCTGCAGGGGCTGCGCAAGCCGGTCAACGACCTCTCGCGCGGGGCGCTGGTCGAGGACATCGTCTACACGATCGCGCTCACCGCCATCCAGGCCTCGATGCTCGACTGACGGCGGCCGTACGCTGCAGGGGAGGAGGCGCAGACCGTGGCCGTGAGCGTGTTCGACCTGTTCACCGTCGGGATCGGGCCCTCCAGCTCGCACACCGTCGGTCCGATGCGCGCTGCGCGGATGTTCGCCAGGCGGCTGCGCTCCGAGGGACTGCTGGCCGGCGTCGCGCACGTCCACGCCGAGCTGTTCGGCTCGCTCGGCGCCACCGGCCACGGGCACGGCACCCCGCGCGCTGTCGTGCTGGGGCTCGAGGGCTGCTCGCCGCGCACGGTCGACCCCGCGCTGGGAGCCGTGGCGCTCGAGCGGGTCCGCGCTGAGAAGCGGCTGCGCCTGCTGGGCGGAGAAGGACCGGAGATCGCCTTCGACCTCGACACCGACCTGGTGATGCACCGGCGCGAGTCGCTGCCCTTCCACCCCAACGGCATGCGGCTGCACGCCTTCGACGCCTCCGGCGCCCCGCTGATGGAGAAGACGTACTACTCGGTCGGCGGCGGCTTCGTGGTCGACGAGAGCGCCGTGGGCGCCGGGCGGGTCAAGCCCGACGACACCGTGCTGCGCCGGCCGTTCCGCACCGGCGCGCAGCTGCTGGCGCTGTGCGCCGAGAGCGGTCTCGATGTCGCCGAGCTGATGCTCGACAACGAGCTCGCGTGGCGCACCGAGGACGAGGTGCGCGCCGGCCTGCTCGAGATCTGGCGCGTGATGCGCGCGTGCATCGAGGCCGGCACGCGCAACGAGGGCACGCTGCCGGGCGGCCTGCGCGTACGCCGCCGCGCCCCCGACCTCGCCCGCGCGCTGGCGCTCGAGACCGAGAACCCGGCCAACGCGATGGAGTGGCTGACGCTGTGGGCCATGGCCGTCAACGAGGAGAACGCCAGCGGCGGGCGCGTGGTGACCGCGCCGACCAACGGCGCGGCCGGCGTGGTCCCGTCGGTGCTCATGTACTACGTCGACCGGGTGCCGGGCGCCGACGACGACGGCGTGGTCGACTTCCTGCTCACCGCCGGGGCCATCGGCCTGCTCTACAAGGAGAACGCCTCGATCTCGGGCGCCGAGGTCGGCTGCCAGGGCGAGGTGGGGTCGGCGTGCTCGATGGCCGCGGGCGCGCTGGCCGCAGTGCTGGGCGGTTCGCCGCAGCAGGTCGAGAACGCCGCCGAGATCGGCATGGAGCACAACCTCGGCCTGACCTGCGACCCGATCGGCGGGCTCGTGCAGATCCCCTGCATCGAGCGCAACGGCATGGCAGCGGTCAAGGCGGTCACGGCCGCGCGCATGGCGCTGCGCGGCGACGGCGAGCACAAGGTCTCGCTCGACCAGGTCATCGCCACCATGCGGGAGACCGGCCGCGACATGAGCGTGAAGTACAAGGAGACCGCCCGCGGCGGGCTCGCGGTCAACGTCATCGAGTGCTGAGCGCCCGGCCGGCGCCGCTGTCCCCTATCATTGGCACTCGAGTCTCGTGAGTGCCAATCGCAGAGCAGCCCCGCCGGAGGACCTCGTGCCCACGTACCAGTACGCCTGCACCGCCTGCGACCACCGCTTCGAAGCGGTCCAGTCGTTCAGCGACGACGCGCTGACCGAGTGCCCCGAGTGCGGGCAGAAGCTGCGCAAGGTCTACTCGAACGTCGGCGTCGTCTTCAAGGGCTCGGGCTTCTACCGCACCGACAGCCGCTCCTCCTCGGCCAAGGGGTCGGGCAGCTCGAGCTCCGGCGGCTCCGACTCGTCGGCTGCGTCGCCCTCGAGCAGCACCCCCGCCGCGTCCTCGTCGTCGGACTCCGGCTCCAGCTCGTCGAGCTCCTCCACCTCGTCGGCATCGTCCAGCTCGTCGACGCCCCCGACGTCGGGCACCAGCGCCGCCTGAGCGGCCCCGCTCGTCCACAGCCGGCCGCGAGCCACCCGTCGGTCGTCCACAGGGCCGCGCCCGTGCGCTGACGCGGGGGGCCGCCGGCCCCTAGCGTCCGGCGCATGCATCGTGCCGCTGCCGACGACCTCGCCCGACGAGCGCGGGCGGCGTGGAGGCAGCTGCGGCGACGGCTGCGCTGGCACCGTCGCGCGCTCGGCGCCGGCTGCCTCGGGGCGGCCGTCGCGGCCGCGCTGCTCGCCCTCGCCCCTCCTGCGCCCGCCCAGCGGCGCGCTGCCGTCGCCGCCCGCGACCTGCCCGCGGGCGCCGTCCTCGGTGCGGGCGACCTGCGTACGCTGCTCGTCCCGCCCGCGCTCGTGCCGGCCGCGGCGCTCGACCTGTCCGCGGCCGTGGGCCGCCGGCTCGCGTCCGGCGTGCGCGCCGGCGAGTTCGTCACCGACCTGCGCCTGACCGGCGCCGGACTGGTCGACGCCGTCGGCCCGGGGAGAGTGCTCGCACCGGTGGTGCTCTCCGACCCGGGCGAGGGACGGCTCGTGCGCGCCGGTGACCGGGTCGACGTGCTGGCCGCGGCCGGCGGCGGCGCGGGCTACGGCGACGAGGCGACTCCAGGCTCAGCTCCACGGCGCGTGGCCGCGGCCGCCCGGGTGCTCGCCGCGCCCTCCGGCACCGGTCCGTCCGGGCTGCTCGGCAGCGCCGCGGCGGCGAGTCCGCTCCTGCTGGCCGTCACGCCGGCGGAGGCTCTCCAACTGGTCGGCGCGGCGACCGGCTCCCGCCTGTCGCTGGTGGTCGTGCCGCGGGATGATCGGCCCGGACCGTCGCCCTGGCGGTCCGGTGACACACGGAGGGCACCATGATCAAGGGGTTCCGCGACTTCGTCCTGCGCGGCAACGTCGTCGACCTCGCGGTCGCCGTCGTCATCGGCACCGCGTTCACGGCACTGGTCACGGCGGTCACCAAGTCGCTGCTCCAGCCGCTGATCAACATCTTCCTCGGCGGCGGCGTGTCCGGCGGCACCAAGAAGTGGCACGGGCAGACCTTCGACTTCGGGGCGGTCATCAACGCGGCGCTGACGTTCCTCATCACCGCCGCGGTGGTCTACTTCCTGGTCGTCGTGCCCACCAAGAAGCTGCTCGAGCGGCTCCAGCGCGGCCAGGAGGCGCCGCCGGCGGCGGTGCCCGAGGACGTCATCGTGCTGCGCGAGATCCGCGACGCGCTGCTCGCCCAGCGCAACGGCTGAGCTGGTCGCCGTGCCAGGCTAGTCGCCGTGGTGGGGCGGCACCTCGCGGCGCAGGCGCTCGTCGTCGGCGTCGCTGGGCTCGGGGCGCTCGCCCCAGCCCTCGTCGCGCTCGTCGGTGGTGGTGTCGGGGAGCAGCGGATCGTGCATGACACCCAGTGTGCGCGACGCGCTCCCCGACGTCCCTGCCCCGCCGACGAGAGGTGCCTCCCCATGCCGACGCTGGTCCTGCTCCGCCACGGCGAGACCGAGTGGTCGCGCGACGGCCGCCACACCGGGCGCACCGACGTCCCGCTGACCGGGCGGGGCGAGCAGCAGGCGCGCAGCCTGCGCCCGGCCGTCGCGGCCTTCGACTTCGGGCTCGTGCTGGCCAGCCCGCTGGCCCGAGCCGTCACGACGGCCGAGCTCGCCGGCCTGCAGCCCGAGACCGACGCCGACCTCGTCGAGTGGGACTACGGCGACTACGAGGGCATCACCACGCCGCAGATCCTCGAGCGCGTCGGGTCGTGGGACATGTGGCACGACGGCGCTCCCGGCGGCGAGAGCGCGGCCGCGGTGGGCGCCCGCACCGACCGCGTGCTCGACCGGGTGCGTCCGGCGCTGGACGCCGGGCAGGACGCGTGCCTGGTGGCGCACGGCCACCTGCTGCGGGTGCTCACGGCCCGCTGGCTCGAGCTCGAGCCGGCGGCCGGGAGCGGCTTCGTGCTCGACACGGGCACCGTCGCCACGCTGGGCCGAGAGCACGGCCGGCCGGCCGTCACCGCCTGGAACGTGCCTGCCCGCGCCTGGGCCTAGCGGCCGGGCGCGGACGCACCGACGCCCCGCAGCCCAGGACGGGCGGCGGGGCGTCGGGTCGCGGGACCAGGAGGGGGGTGGTCCCGCGCGGTGGCGTCGGGTCAGGCGACCCGGCCGTAGCTGACCGACGAGGTCCAGGCCTTGTTCTTGCCGACCGGCTTGCCGGGGTGGCTGGCTTCGTACCAGTAGCCACCCCCCGCGTAGATCGCGACGTGGCTGGTGCGGCCGTGCTTCGAGACGAAGACGAGGTCGCCGGGGCGGACCTGCGAGCGCGAGATCTTCTTGACCTCGCCGCGGATGGCGCCCGAGGAGTGCGGCAGCGAGACGCCGAGCTGGCGGAAGACGTAGCTCACGTAGCCCGAGCAGTCGAAGCCGCGGGGCGAGGTGCCGCCGTAGCGGTAGGGCCCGCCGGCGTTGTGCCGGGCGGCGGCGAGGACCAGCTTGCCGAAGGCGAGGCTGCCGGGGCCGTTCTCGAGACGGACCGAGCGGCCGCTGTCGGCCTTGGCGACGACGCGGTCGGAGCTCTTCGCCGAGCTCTTCGCGGTGGTGCTCTTGGCGGTGGTGCTCTTGGCGGCGGTGCGGGTGCGGACCGGGCTGGTCGAGTGCGAGCCCACGCCGAGCGCGCGCCAGGTGGCGGAGTCGACGACCCCGGTGACCTGCAGGCCCGCGGCCCGCTGCAGCCGCGCGACGGCCCGCGAGGTCGCGGTGCCGAACTTGCCGGTCGGCTTGACGCCGAGGCGGCGCTGGACGAAGCGGACGGCGCCGCCGCGGGCCTTGCCGTCGAGGGACGGGTGGCTCGTGACCACGCGCGTCACCGAGGGCGAGGCCTTCAGCAGCGAGGTGTGCGCGGCGACGGCCGAGCGGGCGCCGGTCGTGGTCGCGTGCACCAGGCGGGCCGAGGAGTGCGAGCCGGGGGCCGCGTGCGCGGCGCCGGCGCCGACCACGGGGGCGGCCAGGGCGGCGGCGACAGCGGGGACGACGGCCGCGCGGGCAGCGGTGCGGCCGGCGGTCGAGGGCCGGCGGTGGGCGCCGGCGCGGCGGCGGCCGCGCGGTTCGGCGGGAGTGCGAGAGGGCAGAACAGGTGCCGGGACCACCTCGATGAGGTGGTCGGAAGGTGTCCCCAGGGCGAGCGGGCGCACGACGACGGCAGACGACACGCGTAGTCCTTCTCCGACGCCTGCGAGGTGAGCTGTCGGGTTCGGGTGGAAGAGTCACCCGGTCGCTGTCGCGACTTCACCCCAAGGACGCTCCGAAGAGCGCCCACATCACGTGGGTCCCCCGCTCCTGCCGAACGGTCGCTCGAGACGGCCCTGCTTCCGCCCGGGGCAGGACTCGGCGTCCGACCGGAAGCGCCTCCGCCGGTTGGTGGAGGCACGTCGGAGGTTACGGGAGGGTCACGGCCCGCGTCCAGAGCCCCGGGGTGTTTGCGCGTCGAAGTGGCGCACGCCACAGTTCACCGGCGTTTCACCCCCGCGACACGGACGCCGCCTCCTCGAAGCCCGCGTCGGCGAGCCCGGCCTCCTCCAGACCTGCACCGGCCGGCACGTCGAGCGGCATCGAGCCCGCGGCGACGAAGACGTGCGCCGCGATGGCGTCGGTGAGCTCGGCGCTCTCGCCGCCGGAGGCCACGAGCACCCCGGTGGGGGTGCGGCGCACGGAGACGACGGCGCCCGGCTGCACGCCGATGCGCCGCAGGACCGCGAGCGCGTCCGGGTCGTGGACCGGCTCGCCGAGCCGGCGCACGACGACCGAGCGGGTCTCCTCCGAGACCGCGGCCGAGGGCAGGGGCACCAGCCCCTCGCGGAAGGCCTCGTGCGGGTCGGCGTCGCCGAGCTCGTCGAGCCCGGGGATCGGGTTGCCGTAGGGCGAGTGCGTGGGGTGGTCGAGCAGCTCGAGCAGGCGGCGCTCGACGGCCTCGCTCATGACGTGCTCCCACCGGCACGCCTCCTCGTGGACGTGCTCCCAGTCGAGGCCGATGACCGAGACGAGCAGGCACTCGGCGAGCCGGTGCTTGCGCATGACGCGCATGGCCGTCGCCTGGCCGACCGCCGTGAGGACCAGCCGGTTGCCCTCGCCGAGGTCGACCAGCCCGCCGCGCTGCATGCGCGAGACCGTCTGGCTGACCGTCGGGCCGCTCTGGCCGAGCCGCTCGGCGATGCGCGCGCGCATCGGCGGCACGCCCTCCTCCTCGAGCTCGTAGATAGTCCGGAGGTACATCTCGGTCGTGTCGATGAGGTCGCTCACGCCTACAAGTGTGCTCTGTCCGGACAACCCCCGTCCGGTGTGCCGAGCCCGACGTGCTGCGCGGGACGCGGGGGCCTAGCGTCGGGGCGTGGCGAAGGCGAGCGTGATGTGGTTCCGGCGCGACCTGCGCGTGCGCGACAACCCCGCGCTGCGGGCCGCGGTGGCCGACGGCGAGCAGGTGGTCCCGCTGTTCGTCGTCGACCCCGCGCTGTGGGGGCCGTCGGGCGACGTGCGGCGCGCCTGGCTGGTGCGCTCGCTGCACGCGCTCGACGAGAGCCTCGACGGCGCGCTGGTCGTGCGCCACGGCGACCCGGCCACGGTCGTACCCTCCGTCGCCGCCGAGGTGGAGGCGGGCGCGGTGCACGTCGCCGCCGACTTCGGCGTCCACGGCCGTGCCCGCGACGCCGCCGTCGAGCAGGCGCTGCGCGCGAGCGGCGACCGCGCGCTCGTGCGCACGGGCAGCCCCTACGCCGTCGACCCCGGCACCGTGGTCAACGGCTCGGGCGAGGGCTACCGCGTCTTCAGCCCCTTCGCGCGCGCGTGGGCGCAGCACGGCTGGCCGGCGCCGGTCGCCTCGCCGCGCAAGCCGTCGTTCGCACACCTGCGCGGCGACGGCGTCCCCGCGGAGCCGGACATCGCCGAGGTGGAGCTGCCTCCGGTCGGCGAGCGCGCGGCCCTGGCCAGGTGGCGGGCGTTCCGCGACGGCGCGCTGCGCGACTACGCCGACACCCGCAACCGGCCCGACCTCGACGGCACCTCGGCGATGTCCGCGCACCTGAAGTACGGCGAGGTGCACCCGCGGACCCTGCTCGCCGACCTGGCCGGGTTGCCGGGCAAGAGCCCCACGACCTACCGCAACGAGCTGTGCTGGCGCGAGTTCTACGCCGACGTCCTCTGGCGGCAGCCCGAGAGCGCCCGCCGCTCGCTCAAGCCGGACATGGCCGGCATCCAGCTCGACGAGGGCGCCGACGCCGACCGGCGGTTCACGGCCTGGGCGCAGGGGCGCACCGGCTACCCGTTCGTCGACGCCGGGATGCGCCAGCTCGCCGCCGTCGGGTGGGTGCACAACCGGGTGCGCATGGTCGTCGCGTCCTTCCTCGTGAAGGACCTGCACGTCGACTGGGGGCTGGGCGCCCGCCACTTCATGCGCGGGCTGCGCGACGGCGACCTCGCGAGCAACAACCACGGCTGGCAGTGGGTGGCGGGCACCGGCACCGACGCGGCGCCTTACTTCCGCGTCTTCAACCCGGTGACGCAGGGCAAGCAGTACGACCCCGACGGCGACTACGTCCGCCGCTACGTGCCCGAGCTGCGCGGCGTGCCGGGCAAGGCGGTCCACGAGCCCTGGCTGCTGCCGGGCGGGCTGCGCGAGGGCTACCCCGAGCGCATCGTCGACCACGCGGCCGAGCGGCTCGAGGCGCTGCGCCGCTACGAGGCGACCCGCTCCTGAGCGCGCCTGCCCGCGTCGGCACCGCGCGGGCCCTAGGCTCCGCTCGGTGATCGTCATCTCCGTCGTCAGCCTCAAGGGCGGCGTGGGCAAGACGACGGTGACCCTCGGGCTGGCGGGCGCGGCACTGCGCCGCGGCGTACGCGTGCTCGTCCTGGACCTCGACCCGCAGTCCAACGCCTCGACCGTGCTCGATCCGGACGCCGCGGCGCTGACCGCCGCCGACGTCCTCGACCAGGCGCGCTCCGGCGCCGTCGCGGCGGCTGCGGTGCCGAGCGGGTGGGGGGCAGACGTACGCGTCGTCGTCTCCGAGACCTCGCTGTCGGCCCGCGAGGCGGCCGGCGACCGCGACCCGCTGCGGCTGCGCCGCGCGCTCGGGCGCCTCGACGCCGGCTACGCCGACGGCTCCCCCGCCCCGGCGCTGGTGCTGCTCGACTGCCCGCCCGCGCTCGGGCACCTGACGCGCAACGCGCTGGCAGCGTCCGACCGCGCGCTCGTCGTCACCGAGCCGGCGCTGTTCGCCCTGCACGGCGCGGCCCAGGCGCTCGACGCGGTCGAGGCGGTGCGGCAGGGCTCGAACCTGCGGCTGGCCGCGGCGGGCATCGTCGTCAACCGGGTGCGGCCGCGCTCGGCCGAGCACCGGCACCGGCTGGGCGAGCTGCGCGAGGCCTTCCCCGAGCTGCTGCTCGAGCCGCCGGTGCTCGACCGCAGCGCGCTGCAGCAGGCTGCCGGCGCCTACCTGCCGGTGCAGGCGCTGCGCTCGCCGGGAGCCCGGGAGGCGGCCGCCGCCTTCGACGCGCACCTGACCCACCTGCTGGGCACCGACCTCGGCTCGGGACCGCTCGCGGGGCGCTCGTCCAGGAAGGCAGGTCGCAGGTGACCGACCCCCGCCCGAGGCCGGCGTTCCGCACCGGCGCCGGCGGCACCGCCCGCCCGGCCCCGGAGCGGCTCACCTCCTTCGAGGCGCAGCTGCCGCCAGCCCGCGAGACGACGCGCGACCGGCCCACCGAGAAGCCCGACAAGCGCCCGAAGAAGGGCAAGGACGAGGTCGTCACGCTGACGGTCCGGCTGCCTCGCTCGCTGCGCAAGAGGCTGCGTTCGCAGGCGGAGGCCGCCGGGTACACCGCCGAGGACGCGACCTACCACCTGATCCGGAGCTGGCTGCAGCGATGAGCGCACCGAGCGAGGCACGACCCGGAGCGGCGCAGTGGGTGCCGGCGGGGGTTGGCCTCGACGGGCTCCGCTCGGCCGCCCCTGCCTGCCGCGGCTGCGAGCTGTGGGAGCCGGCCACCCAGGTGGTGTTCTCCTCCGGCTCGCCGACCGCGCGGGTCGCCCTGGTGGGCGAGCAGCCGGGCGACCAGGAGGACCGCGCCGGGGAGCCTTTCGTCGGGCCGGCCGGCCGCCTGCTCGACGAGGCGCTCGACGCGGCCGGCGTCGCGCGCACCGACGCCTACGTCACCAACGCGGTCAAGCACTTCCGCTTCACGCAGTCGGCGCCGGGCAAGCGGCGCATCCACCAGTCGCCCGACCGGGTCCACGTGGAGGCGTGCCGGCCGTGGCTGGGCGCGGAGCTCGCGGTCGTCGACCCCGAGGTGGTCGTCTGCCTCGGCGCCACGGCCGCCAAGGCACTGCTCGGGCCCTCCTTCCGGGTCACGAAGAGCCGGGGCCAGCTGTTCCCGCGGCTCGTCGCCGACGAGGGCGAGGCCGCCGCGGTGCAGTCGGGCTGGCTGATGGCCACCATCCACCCGTCGGCGGTGCTCCGCGCCGGGGTCGGCACGGATGACGCCGAGGCCGCCCGGGCGCAGGCGTTCGACGGGCTGGTCGCCGACCTGCGCGTGGTGGCCGCCGCCCTCGCCTGACCGACCAATGCAGTGGCGGATCCGGCGCGCACGACGTACGGTTCTCGTACACGGGAAGGGAGGTGGTTCGAGACTTTGAGTAGTTATCGGACTCGTGAGGTGGCTGCCAGCTAGCCACGACTCCCGGGCAACCGGTCGCAGGCGCGGCCGGCTATACCCAGGCAGTCACCGGAACCCGCGGGCGTCGGGGATCAGTCCCCCCGGCACATGGTCGTTGACGACCGCCCGCGGGTTCTTCCATCCCCGGCGTAGGATCGCCCGACAGACGGTGGCGCCGAGCGGCAGCCGAACCACGGCGCAGGAGTCGGACATCGAGACGCAGAAGACGACGCCCCGCACGTCGTACTCCGTCCGCGAGCGGCTCGCGGCCTGGGCGGTGCACGCGTTCACCGCCAGCGGTGCGGCCGTCGGCCTGCTGATGGTCCTCGCCGCGATCGACGGCCACGTCGTGCGCGCCCTCTGGCTCGCCCTGCTCGCCCTGGTCATCGACGGCACCGACGGCACCCTCGCCCGCGCGGTCCGCGTCAAGGAGGTCGTGCCGGAGTTCGACGGCGCGCGGCTCGACGACATCGTCGACTACCTCACCTACGCGTTCGCGCCGATCGTCCTGCTCTGGACGGCGGGCTACCTGCCCTCGGGCGCCTGGGGAGCGGTCGTGGCTGCAGTGCCGCTGCTGGCCTCCTGCTACCAGTTCTGCCGGGCCGACGCGAAGACCGACGACCACCTGTTCACCGGCTTCCCGAGCTACTGGAACATCGTGGCGTTCTACGCGGTGGTCCTCGGCCTGGGCTCGACCACGGTGACCGTGGTCCTGCTGGTGTGCGCCGTGCTGGTCTTCGTGCCGATCGGCTACGTCTACCCCTCGCGCACGGTCGTCCTGCAGGTGCCGACACTGGTCGTGACTGCGGTGTGGCTGGTGACCTACGCGGTGCTGCTCTGGCAGATGCCCGACCCCAACGCCGTCGTCGAGGCGGTCTCGCTGGCCTACCTCGTCTACTACGTCGGCATCAGCCTCTACCTCACCAGCCTGCGGCGCAGCCAGCCCGCGGGCGCGGTCGCCGCCTAGCCGTGCTGCTCGGCCTGCTCGCGGCGGTGGCGGCGGCCGTCGCGTTCGGCGTCGCCGCGCTGCTGCAGGCGCTCTCGGTGCGCACGGAGGCCGCCACCTCGGTCGTCGACCCGCGGCTGCTGCTGCGCCTGCTGCGCCACCCCGCCTTCGCCGGAGCCCTCGCCCTCAACCTGGTCGGGTTCGGCCTGCACTTCTCCGCGCTGCGCACGCTGCCGCTGTTCCTGGCCCAGACGATCATCGGCTCGAGCGTCGCGGTGACCGCGCTGCTGGCGGCCCGTGTGCTCGGCACGGCCCTGACGTTCGCCGACCGGGTCGCGGTGGTCGCCGTCGTGACGGGCCTCGCGCTCATCGGCGGGGCGGCGGGCGACTCGGGCGAGGTGTCGAGCACCGTCGGCCAGCGCGCCTGGCTGCTCGCGGTGACCGCCGGCATCGTGCTGGCGGGCGCGGCGGCGGGCCGCGCCCCGGGTCGCGCCGAGCCGCTGCTGCTCGGCTTCGTCGCCGGCTGCGGCTTCGCCGTCGTGGCGATCTCGGCGCGGCTGCTGCCGAGCTTCGCGCCGTCGGTCGTCGTGCGCGACCCGGCTGCCTACGCCCTGCTGCTCGCCGGGGCCACCGCCTTCCTGCTCTACTCGGCCGCGCTCCAGCGCGGCTCGGCCGTCACCGGCACCGCCGCGATGGTGCTGAGCCAGACCGCGGGCCCGGCGCTGGTCGGCGTGCTCGCGCTGGGCGACGAGGTACGCAGCGGCTGGGCCCCCGTCGCCGTCCTCGGCATCGCGCTGGCCGGCCTCGGCGCGGTGGCGCTCGCCCGCTTCGACCCGCAGGCCCTCGCCGGGCAGCAGCCCGCGCCCGGGCCCGAGCCCGAGCTCCGGACCCCTGGAGCACCTCGGGCGTGACGGTCTCCAGGCCTCGCTGGAGCGGTCAGACCTGGACGCCGTCGCAGCCGTTGCCGCAGCCGCCCTGCGACCACAGCGACTGGTCCAGGCCACCGACGACGGCGTCGGCGACCTTGCGCGGCGTCCGCGCCGGAGCGCTGCCCGTCCCGCCGCCAGGTGCGGGCACCGGGGCTGCCGCGGCGGGAGCCGGAGCCGGCGCCGCAGGAGCCGGAGCCGCTGCGGGCGCCGGGCCCGCTGCTGCGGGAGCCGGGGCAGCCGCTGCTGGAGCCGGGGCCGCCGCTGCTGGAGCCGGGGCTCTGACCGGCGCAGGAGCCGCAGCTGGAACCGGTCCGGGAGCGGCCACCGGCGCTGGGGCGCGGAAGACCGGGGCCGGGCCGCTGCTGGTCGGGTCGACGTAGCGGAAGCCGGCGACCAGCCGGGCCGAGCTCGCCGTGCCGGCGACGGTCACGTCGTAGGTGCCGGCCACCAGAGCAGGCGCCCGCACCACGATGGTCGTCGGGCTCGCCGAGACGACCGACGCAGGGGCGTTGCCTCCGAGCAGGACCGCCGGGTCGCTCGGGAACTCGCTGCCGGACAGCGTCAGGAAGCTCCCCGCCTGGCTCACGAGCAGCGAGGACGGCGACACCGACGTCAGGACGGGCGTGCGTACGGGGCGGCTGCCGGATGAGCCGGCCGGCGGCGCCGCCGGGGCCACCGGCGCGCCACCGCCACCGCCCGGGGCGCCACCGCTCGGGACGGCACCGCCAGCGGCGGCACCTCCAGCGCTTCCGCCGGCTCCCGCGGCGCTGCCACTCCCCGCGGCGTTGCCGGTCCCCCCGGCGCTGCCGGTCCCCCCGGCGCTGACGGTCCCCCCTGCGCTGCCCGGCTCCGCCGCGCCCGAACCGGCCGAGCCGACTGCTCCGCCCGGACCGGCACTGCCGACTGAACCGGCCGCCCCGACCGTGCCGCCCGAACCGACCGTGCCGCCCGAACCGGCACTGCCGCCCGACCCGGCGGCGCCGCCCGAGCCCGCAGCGCCGCCCGAGCCCGCAGCGCCGACCGACCCGCTCGCTCCCCCACCCGCTCCCGCGCCACCCGCTGCCGCTGCGGCCGTGCGGCCGAGGACCAGGGGCGCTGCGTAGGGCCGGGTCAACGGCGTACCTGCCTGCGTCAGCTGGGCCAGCACCGCGTACTCGCCGTCGGGCAGGGTGACGGACGTGAAGAGGGTGCTGGCGCCCCGGTAGGCCAGGGGGAAGGTGACGCTGCCGTCCTCGCCCGTCGTGCCCGTGACGCCCCCGACGGTGACGTCAGCGTCGGCGAGCGCCCACACCTGGCCCGACTCGCGGGTGACGAGCGTCAGCCGGACGCCGTCGGCGCCGGGCGCCGCACCGGAAACGAGGATGCGCGGGTGGGCGGTGCCCGACGGCTGGGCGCCGGCACCGCTGAAGACGTAGCGGACGCCGCCCGACGACGCACTCGCGAGGAACGAGAGGTCGAGCCGCCCACCCGACACCGACCTGCCGGCGAAGGCCGGCAGCTTCATGGAGTGGTCGAGCAGGGCCGCCTTCACCTCCGCGGGCGCAGCCGACGGATGCACGCTCTTGTAGAGCGCGACCGCGGCCGAGACGAGCGGTGCCGACAGCGACGTGCCGGACACCAGCTGGTAGCCGCCGCCGCTCCACGGCCCGTAGATCTTCTCGCCGGGCGCGAAGAGGTCCACGTTGGTCGCGCCGTAGCCGGAGAAGCTCGACACGGTGTCGATCGCGGTGCTCGACCCGACCGAGATGATGTTGTCTTCAGGCAGGGAGGCGGGGAAGAACCCGCTGCTGTCGCGGTTGCCCCCGTCGTTGCCCGCTGCTGCCACGAACAGCACCCCGCGCGACTGCGCATAGCGGATGGCGTCCTCCAGCAGTGCGCAGTAGCCACCGCCGAAGGAGCCGTTGATGACGGTGGCACCGTGGTCCACGGCATACCTCACCGCGAGCGCTGCGAGTTCGGGGTAGGCCGCGACGGAGCTGCCGATGACCAGCGGCATGACCTTGGCTCCCGGCGCGAGGCCGGTCGAGCCCTCGGAGTTGTTGATGCGCCCGGCGACGGCTCCGGAGGTGGTGGTCCCGTGACCGCCGTCGCCGTTGAGCAGGTCGGCGTTGTTGCGGTAGAAGTTCCAGCCGTGGCAGTCGCCGGCCTTGCCGTCGCCGTCCTGGTCGCCGGCGCCGCACGCCTCGGCCGGGTTGTCCCAGAGCGCGCCCTGCAGGTCGGGGTGGCTCGCGTCGAAGCCGTTGTCGAGCACCGCGACGACCGTCCCTTGCCCCAGCGTCGCGTCCCAGGCCGACAGCGCGTCGACGTCAGCACCGCGTACGGCGGGCTGGCCGGGTGCGCTGCCAGTGTTGCGCAGGTGCCAGGAGCTGGAGAAGCCCGGGTCGTCGGGGTCGGCGAACGCGAAGCGCCCCGACTGCGGGGCGCGCACGCCGTGCACCCCCGGCAGCCCGGTCACCGCGTCCTCGGACAGCCGGGTGGCGACCAGCGCCGACCGCGCGTCGAGCCGCTGCACCGAGTCGACCCCGCGGACCGCCTCGAGGGTCTCGACCGGAGCGTCGCCGGAGGTGCGGCGTGGCGGGCGCGACGGCCCGGCGGGCGCGGGCGTGACGACCGCCGAGGCCGAGCCGCGGGCGTAGACGAGGGCTCCGGCGGGCGTGCGGTGCAGCGTCCCGCCGGCCCCGACCTGAGCGACGGCGCGGGCGTAGGCGGCCGCGTCGAGGTGCCCGGCTCCGCGCGCCGGCGCGAGCGGCGCGGAGGACCCCGCAGCGCCGCCCGGTCCGGACAGGGTGACGACGAAGCGGTGCAGCCCGTCGCCGACGTCGGCGCCCTGCCACGCGTTGACGGACGGCGGCCTGGCAGCCGTCGCGTGCAGCCAGCCCGCGCCGCCGCCGGCGACCAGGACCGCCGCACCGGCCAGCAGTGATGCCTTGCGACTGACGAGCAGGTTCAGCACCACGTCGAGGACCGCCCCGGACCAGGCGTGCCACGGGCGGCACGGCTACTGGTCCATGCATCGGCGGCGCCGGGCCGCAGGTGCAGGGCCGATCGGGCGGGGACCTCCGGCCCGTCATGGACAGGGACCGGGACCGGGACCGGGACCGTCCTGGCTACCGCTGGTCGAGCGGCACCACGTCGCGCTCGGCCGGCCCGGTGTAGAGCTGGCGCGGGCGACCGATCTTGGTCTTGGGGTCCTCGATCATCTCGTGCCACTGCGCGATCCAGCCGGGCAGCCGGCCGATGGCGAACAGCACCGTGAACATCCGGGTCGGGAAGCCCATCGCGCGGTAGAGCAGGCCGGTGTAGAAGTCGACGTTCGGGTAGAGCTTGCGCGAGACGAAGTAGTCGTCGGAGAGCGCGACCCCCTCGAGCTCCATCGCGATGTCGAGCAGGTCGTCGCGCTTGCCCAGCGCGGAGAGCACCTCGTCGGCCGTCTTCTTGATGATCGCCGCGCGCGGGTCGTAGTTCTTGTAAACCCGGTGGCCGAAGCCCATGAGCCGGACGCCGTCCTCCTTGTCCTTGACCCGGCGCACGAAGTCGGAGACGTCGCCGCCCTGGGCGCGGATCGACTCGAGCATCTCGAGGACCGCCTGGTTGGCGCCGCCGTGCAGCGGGCCGTGGAGGGCATGGATGCCCGAGGAGACGGAGGCGAACAGGTTGGCCTGGGCCGAGCCGACGAGCCGGACGGTGGAGGTCGAGCAGTTCTGCTCGTGGTCGGCGTGCAGCGTGAAGAGCAGGTCGAGCGCCCGCACGACCACCGGGTCGGGGACGTAGTCCTCGGAGGGGACGCCGAAGGTCATGCGCAGGAAGTTCTCGACGTAGCCGAGGGAGTTGTCCGGGTAGAGGAACGGCTGCCCGACCGACTTCTTGTAGGCGTAGGCGGCGATCGTCGGGACCTTCGCCAGCATGCGCACCGTCGAGAGCGACACCTGCGTCTCGTCGAACGGGTTGAGCGAGTCCTGGTAGAAGGTGGAGAGGGCCGAGACCGCCGAGGAGAGCACCGGCATCGGGTGCGCGTTGCGCGGGAACCCGTCGAAGAACCGCTTGAGGTCCTCGTCGAGCAGCGTGTGGCGCCGGATGCGCTGGTCGAAGGTCTCGAGCTGGGTCTTGTCGGGCAGCTCGCCGTAGATCAGCAGGTGGCTCACCTCGAGGAAGGAGGCCTGCTCGGCGAGCCGGTCGATCGGGTAGCCGCGGTAGCGCAGGATGCCCGCGTCGCCGTCGATGTAGGTGATGGCCGAGGTGGTGTTGGCGGTGTTGGCGAAGCCGGTGTCGTAGGTGACCAGGCCGGCCTTCGAGAGCAGCGGCGAGATGTCGACGCCGGGCGCGCCCTCGGTCGTGGGCAGCACCGCGAGCTCGAGGTCCTCGGCGCCCTCACGGCGCAGGACGACCGACTTCGGCGCCTGCGCGCTCGTCTCCGACATGCGTAGTCCCTCTCTCCGGCGTGCTCTCCGGGCACCCTACTTGGCGCAGCGGACGCTGACCGACGCCCCTGTTGCGCTGCGCCCACCGTGCGGTGACGGGTACCCCGGCGCCGGCCGCGGCGAACACCGCTCCCACCGCGAGCCACCCGCCGGCGCCCGCCCCGCCGACCGCGAGGGCGAAGAGCCCGGGCCCGAGGACCTGCACCGTCGCGGTCGCCGACTCCGCGGCACCCTGGTAGGCGCCCTTGGCCTCCTCGCGCATGAGGGAGGTCGTGAGCGTCCAGGAGGCCGCGACGTAGCCGAGCTCGCCGGCGAGGTGCAGCACGCCGGCCAGCAGCACCGCCGCGGCGGCGAGCGGCCCCCTGCCCCCCGAGGTCGTCGCGAGCACGAGGCACGAGAGCGCGAGCACGAACCCCGCACCGGCGGCCGTGCGCGCCGCGGCGCGCGGGGTACGCACCAGCCGGCCCGCGGGCACCTGCAGCGCGGCGATGCCGACCGAGCTGACCACCACGACGGCGCCGGAGAGCGCGAGCGGCAGCCGCGTCGAGCCCGAGACCCACAGCGGCAGGCCGGTCGAGAGCATGGCCCAGCACAGCGACAGCACCGCCGTCACCGCGCACACCGCGCAGAAGGGCAGGTCGCGCAGCACCGCGTACGCACCGAGCGCGCTCCCCGGGCGCGACGCGGCCGCACCCGCGGGCAGCCGCGCGCTGAAGGCGGCCAGCACGAGGAACGTCGCGGTGTTCAGCAGCACGGTGGCGGTGTAGAGGCCGGCCCGGTCGAGGGTGAGGACGGCCGAGCCGATGGCGGCTCCCACCGCGTACCCCACGTGCTGGGCGACGCGGGCGCGGGCCAGGACCGCGACCCGGGCCTCGCCGCCGGGCACCACACCGGCGACCAGTGCGACGCGGATCGCGCTGATGCCGTTCTTCAGCGACACGAAGACCACGGTGGTCGCTCCGAACGCCCAGACGCCCGCGGGCAGCAGGTAGGCGGCCATGGCGGCGGCGCGGACGAGCGTCAGCCCGACCAGCACGCCGCGCGGGCTGCGCGAGTCGGCCAGGCCGCCCAGCGGGATGGCCGTCAGCATGCCGACCAGACCGGCGAGGGTCATGGCGACGCCGACCGCCGAGGCCGAGAAGTGCCGCTCGTGCACGAAGAAGACGACCGACACGGTGAACCACAGCCCGTCACCCACCGCTGAGACCGCGCTGCCCCACAGCAACGGCTTGAGCCGCGGATCCATCGCCGCCACCTTTCACGGAGTCGTGAACGGTGACGGTAGACGTGCACAGGCGTGCTCCGCAACCACCTTTCACGGGGGCGTGAAGGGTAGAGTCGGACCATGTCCTGGGTCGACGCCGCCGACCCCGTGCTCGCGCAGGTCACGGGGCTCTCCGCCGAGCTCGCCGACCCGGTGCGGCTCACCGCCCTGCAGCTGCTCTCGGCCGAGGGGCCGCACACCTCCACCCAGCTCGCCGGCGCCATGGGCATCACGCCCGCCCGGCTCGGCAACCACCTGGCCCGGCTGCGCGCGGCCGGGCTGGTGGCGGTCGAGCACAGCGGCCGGCACGCGGTCTACCGCGTCGCCGCCCCCGAGCTCGCCGACGTGCTGACAGCGCTCGCCCGCTTCGCCCACGCCCGCGCGGTGCCGGTGACGCGGGAGAGCCCGACGCAGGCCGACGTCGCCCACACCTGCTACGACCACGTGGCCGGCCGGCTCGGCGTTGCCGTCTACACGACCCTGGTCGGGCGCGAGGCGCTGGTGCCGCCCGACGGCAGCACCGACGAGCTGCGCCCGGGACCCGGCCTCGACGCGTTCGCGGCGCTGGGCGTCGACATCGACGCCGTCGACCCGCGACGCAAGCTCGCCACCGCGTGCCTCGACCGCAGCCACCGGCTGCCGCACCTCGGCGGCGCGCTGGGCGCCGCGGTCCTCGAGTCCTTCACGCGCCGACGACTGGTACGCCGTGGCGCGGGCGAGCGCGGGCTGCTCCTCACCGCCCGCGGCAGGCGCGAGCTGCCCCAGCTGCTCGACGGCTTCCGGGCCTGAGGGGCGCAGCCTCAGGGCTCGAGCCGCTCCACCCGCCACCCGCCGTCGCTCCCGCGCCGGTAGCGCAGGCGGTCGTGCAGCCGGCTCGGCCGGCCCTGCCAGAACTCGACGGTGTCGGGGACGACGCGCCACCCGCCCCAGTGCTCCGGCACCGGGACCTCGTCGGGCCACCGGGCGGCCAGCTCGGCGTAGCGCTGCTCGAGCGTCGCGCGCGAGTCGACGACCTGCGACTGGTGGCTCGCCCACGCGCCGACCTGCGAGCCGTGCGGGCGGGAGGCGAAGTACGCGGCCACCTCCTCGCGCGCGACCAGCTCGGCGCGGCCGACGACCACCACCTGGCGCTCGAGCGCGAGCCACGGGAAGACCAGGGAGGCGTAGGGGTTCGCGGCCAGCTCGCGGCCCTTGCGGGAGAGCAGGTTGGTGTAGAGCGCGAACCCGAGCTCGTCGACGTGCTTGAGCAGGACCGTCCGCGCGCTCGGGCGGCCCTGCGCGTCGGCGGTCGCCAGCGTCATCGCGTTGGGCTCGGTCACCCCGGCGGCGACGGCGTCGGCGAGCCAGCGCGCGAACTGCTCCGCCGGCGTGGCCGCCAGGTCGGCTGCGTCGAGCGCCGCGCGCTCGTAGGAACGGCGCATCGACGCCGGGTCGAGGCTCACGAGTGAACGATCTCACGCCGCCCGCGTACACGTCCCGGTCGCGGACCGGGGACGATGGGCGCAGGAGTGCGACCAAGGCAGAGGAGCCAGCATGTCGGAGTTCAAGCCCGGGCTCGAGGGCGTCGTCGCGTTCGAGACCGAGATCGCCGAGCCGGACCGCGAGGGCGGCGCCCTGCGCTACCGCGGCGTCGACATCGAGGACCTGGTCGGCAAGGTGCCCTTCGAGCGGGTGTGGGGCCTGCTCGTCGACGGCGGCTTCGAGCCCGGTCTGCCGCACGCCGACGGCGGCGAGCTGCCGGTGCGCACGGGTGACGTGCGCGTAGACGTGCAGGCATCGCTGGCGGCGCTCGGTGCGCGGTGGTCGCTGCGCCCGCTGCTCGACACCGCTCCCGAGACCGCCCGCGACGAGCTGGCCCGGCTCTCCGCCTCGGCGCTCGACTTCATCGCGCAGTCCGCGCGCGGCGAGCGCACCCCGGTCGCCACCGCCGAGGTGGACGCGGCACCCACGGCCGTGGCCCGCTTCCTCACCCGCTGGCGGGGCGAGGTCGACCCCCGGCACGCGACCGCGCTCGACGCCTACTGGGTCTCGGCGGCCGAGCACGGCATGAACGCCTCGACCTTCACCGCCCGCGTCATCGCCTCGACCGGCGCCGACACCGCCGCCGCGCTCTCCGGCGCGGTCGGCGCGATGTCGGGCCCGCTCCACGGCGGGGCGCCCTCGCGGGTGCTGCACATGGTCGAGGAGGTCGAGAAGTCCGGCGACGCGCTCGGCTACGTCAAGGGCGTGCTCGAGCGCGGCGAGCGGCTGATGGGCTTCGGCCACCGCGTCTACCGCGCCGAGGACCCCCGCGCCCGCACGCTGCGCCGCGTCGCGCACGAGGTGGGCGCCCCGCGCGCCGAGGTGGCCGCCGCGCTCGAGACGGCCGCGCTCGAGGAGCTGCACGCCCGTCGCCCCGACCGGGTGCTCGCCACCAACGTGGAGTTCTGGGCCGCGGTGGTCCTCGACTTCGCCGAGGTGCCCGCCACCATGTTCACGCCGATGTTCACCGCGGCGCGCACGGCCGGCTGGTCGGCCCACGTCCTCGAGGAGAAGCGCACGGGCCGGCTCATCCGCCCGGCCGCCCGCTACATCGGTCCGGGACCTCGCCCGCTCAGCGCCGTCTAGCTGCCGTAGGCCACGGAGAACACCGCGATCCTCGGCTCGTCCGGCAGCGTCACGCTGACGAGTCGCGTACCTGCTGACAGCGTCGTCGGCGGCGTCGCGAACAGCCAGATGCTCACGTCGTCGTGGCCGCCCCCGGTGCTGGCGCGGTAGGGCAGCTGCACGATGCCGGCGTCCCCGAACCGGGGCTGTGCGCCCGCGTCACCGCCGAGCGCCCAGTCGCCGAACTCCAGCGGCACCGTCTGCGTGCTGCCGTCGGCGTAGGTGAGCGTCGCCGTCGCCTGCGCGTCGCCGTGGTGCGCCGAGCCGACGAAGGAGAGCCTCCGTGTGCCGGCCGGCAGCGTCGAGAGGTCGATCGTCTGGCCGCGTGCGGCGAGGTGGTCCGGGGTCCCGGCGGGCACGGCCGGCAGGGTGTAGGTGAGGCCCGTCCCCGGCACCGTCAGCGGCTTGCCCTGCACGATGCCGCGGTCGGCCAGCGCCGAGCGCGAGTAGAACCAGCCGTCGCCGTCGAAGTCGGCATTGCCCTGGTCCTCGTCGCCGATGCCCGTCCCGGTGAACGAGTCGGACAGGTCGCCGAGCACCGGCGGCGGCGCGAGCAGCGCATCCACCATCGGCAGCAGCTGCGACTTCGCAGCTGCGCTGACCTTCGAGGCCGGGGCCGACGCGATGGACGTGCGCAGCCCCCTCAGGTCGCCACGGGCCAGCGTCGCCTGCAGGTCCCGGGCCGTGCTCGTCGCGATGTCGCCGCTGGCGGTGAGAGCGTCGATCCGGGCCCGCAGGGCTGGGGTCCCGGCCGGCGCCGAGAGCCACTGCTCGAGCAGCGTACGCAGCGCCGCCTTCGCATCGCCGCTGACCTTGCTCGTCGTCGCCGTGTCCACAGCAGCGGCGATGCTCTGCAGCGCGGTCAGGAGGCCGGTGACGTCGCTGTCCTTCTCGGCGCGGGCCGCCTGGCCCAGTGGTCCGGCGAGGTCTCGCTGCACGCTGCGGGCCACACCACCGGATGCCACGAGTGCGTCGACGCGCTCGCGGAGTGAAGCGACGGCAGGGACTCCTCCAGCGACCTCAGTCGCCACCCCGAGCACCACGAAGTTCGGGTTCTTCGGCAGCGTGATGCTGTGGACGACCTTGCTCGCGTCCAGCGCGTGCGGCGCGGTCGCGAAGACGTAGGTGGACAGTGTCTGACGGGTCTGCGTGTTGCTCTGCACCTGCACCCGGTAGTCTCCGCGACCCACCACGATGTTGCCGTAGCGCACGCCAGACTCCGGCCCACCACCGAGGGCCCAGTCGTTGAAGGTCAGGCGCAGCTTCTGGCTCGAGCCGTCGGTGTAGGTGACGGTCACTGTGCCCCCTTGGTCACCGTTGGCCCCACTGCCGACCAGTGAGAGCGACTCGAGCTTCTGCAGCGGCAGCTGGATGGTCTGGCCGTCGGCGCCCACCGCATCGGGCAGTCCAGCCGGCACCTCGGGCAGGGTGAAGGTCAGGCCGGTGCCGGGCACGGACATCGCCTTTCCCCGAGCCAGCCCGTGGGCGGCCAGCGACTGCCGGGAGAAGGCCCAGTCCTCGTCGTCGAAGCCGCCCTTGTTCTGCCCGTCGTCGATGGTCGCGACGCGGTCGTAGGAGGCGAGCAGCCCGTCCGCTGGGGCGACGAGGGCGCGGAACGTACGCGTCGACTCCGTCCCGAACGAGACAGTCACGTCGCGGTAGCCCGTCGAGGTCCCCGACGGCGACGAGACGTGGAGCGCCAGCGAGCCCGAGCCGTCGGCACCCGAGACAGGGACGGTCCCCGACGACGGCGTGACGGTCACGCCCGGCTCCGCGTGCACGGTGAACGGCATCCCCGTCGCGCCGCCCTCCAGCCGGCGCACGTCGAGGCGCGCCGCTCCAGCCGCACCGCCGGGGGCGACCGAGAGGTGCTCGGGCTGGGCGATGGTCTGGAACGCGTTCTCGTGCTCGCGCCACGACGGGGGCGCGTCCGAGCCTGCTGTCCCCCACGTCGTGCTCGGGCTGGTGCCCAGCGAGAAGTCGACGGTGCCGCCGCTGGTGGCCAGGCTCTCGGGCAGGTAGGTGTGGCTGGTCGCCGCACCGTCGACCGTGAGGCCGGTGACGTAGCGGGCGTCCCCGGCGCCCGGTGCGGTCATCGTGATGCGCTTGCCCCCGGCCAGCGTGATCGTGGCGGAGGGGAACAGCGGGGTGTTGACGGCGAGGTACGCCGTGCCCGAGGTCACGGGATACATCCCGAGCGCGCTCCAGACGTACCACGACGACTGCGCACCCAGGTCGTCGTTGCCGGGCTCACCGTCGGGGACGGCGCCGAACAGCGTGTCCTGGATGGTGCGGACCACGTCCTGGGTCCGGCTCGGCCGGCCGAGGTAGTCGTAGACCCAGGGGGTCACGAAGTTGACCTCGTTGCCGGCCCACATGAAGGGGACGTTCGGGCCGGAGTTGAGGCCGCCGGCGAAGAACGCGTCCGCGATGGACGCCGCCTTCTCACGGCCGCCCATGAGCGAGACCAGGCCGGCCATGTCCTGGGGGACGAAGAAGCGGTACTGCTCGGCGTTGCCCTCCTCGAACCCGTCCTGCCCGAACTGGCCGTCGCCCGGCGGCACGAAGCCGGGTCCGGCCGGGAACTCGCCCTTTGCGTCGCGCGGGCGGAGGTAGTCGGTGGTCGGGTCGTAGACGTTGCGCCAGTTCTGCGCCGTGGCAGCGAACTTCGCCGCGACATCGGCGCGACCGGCAGAGGCAGCGAGCCGTGAGACCGCGAAGTCGTCCACCGCGTACTCCAGCGTCTCCGACGCGCCCTTCCACACGTGGCCGCGCTCGGCCCGCTCGTTGGGCACGTATCCGAGGTTGGCGTAGTCGTCGGTGCCGACGCGGTCGACGTACCCCCAGCTCACCGACTCGCTGCTGCTGGCCGACTTCACCATCGCGTCGACGGCTGCGTCGACGTCCAAGTCACGTGCCCCGAAGGCGTGCAGGTTGGCGATGAGAGGCGCAGCGCTGTCACCGTTCATCACGGCGGTGTAGCCGTTGTAGACCGGCCAGCGCGGCAGGTAGCCGCCCTGCTGCGCGTCGTTGACCAGCGACTGTGCCATGTCGCTCGCGATGTCGGGCACCAGCATCCCCTGCAGCGGCGCGAGGGAGCGGTAGGTGTCCCACGCCGAGAAGTTCGCGTACTGCGTGTGCCCCGGCGCGACGGAGTGCACCTCGTCGTCGAAGCCGACGTAGCGGCCGTCGACGTCGTTGAACGTGTTGGGGTGCAGGAGGGAGTGGTAGAGCATGGTGTAGAAGGTGCGGCGCCGCTCCTCAGTGCCGCCCCCGACGGTGATGCGGGAGAGCACGTCGCGCCAGCGGGCGCGGGTGTCGGCCCGCACCGCGTCGAAGTCCCAGCCGGGGACCTCGGCCCCCGCGTTGGCGCGCGCCCCGTCGGTGCTGACGAAGGAGGCGGCGACCTTGGCCTCGACGGTGCGGTCTGCCGTGGTGTCGAAGGTGACGTAGGCGCCGGGAGCATCCCCGCCCCAGGAGCCGTGAGCGGTGAAGGGCCGGTCGAAGGTCATCGACCAGTGGATCGTGTAGGTGTTGCCCGCGCCGCAGAACCCGCCGGAGGTCTCGGATCCCTCCAGGGTGCGGTCGTCGACCACGCGTACGTCGCCGCCGTGCTGGGCACCGAAGGTGTCCGCGCCCTTGACGAGGAACTGCGCCTGGGTGCTCGGCGGGAACGTGAAGCGGCCCAGGCCCGTGCGCGTCGTCGCCGTCAGCTCCGCGCGCACGCCGGAGTCCTGCAGCGTCACCGCGTAGTAGCCGGGGGACGCCTGCTCCTCGTCGTGGCTGTAGCGCGAGCTCGTCGACTCGGGGTCGCTGCCCACCGCGCCGACCGTCGGCAGGATGCGCACGTCGCCGAACTGGCTGCAGCCGACCGAGGCGTGCGTGAGGCTGAAGCCCCGGATCCGGTCGTTCGCGTACTGGTAGCCGCTGTAGGAGTCCTCGGTGTCCGGGCTCCACTGCAGCATGCCGAAGGGCGCCGCCGGGCCGGGGAAGGCGTTGATCTCGCCGACGGTCGAGCCGCCGCTGCCCGTGCCGACGAACGGGTCGACGTAGGCGGTCGGGTCCGTCACCGGCGCCGGCGGATCTGTGGTCGCGGCCTGCGCCGGCGCGGCCGGCACGAGGAGCGGGAGGGCGACAAGACCGGCGAGCACGGCCCGGCGGGCGGCGCGGGGCAGCAGCATGAGGCGTCCTTCGTGCGTCGTTGCACTGGCACGGAGCGAGGGGCACGGCTCCGGGGAAGGGCCCATCCTGTCGCGTGGCACGGCCCGGATGTCAAGGTGGCCCGATGAACCCCGAACGCTGCCCCTGCGGCTCCGGCGACACCTACGACGCGTGCTGCGGCCGCCTCCACCGCGGCGAGGCTGCAGCAGCCACGCCGGAGCAGCTCATGCGCGCACGGTTCAGCGGGTTCGCGGTCGGCGAGGTCGACTTCCTGCTTCGCAGCTGGCATCCCGACACCCGGCCGGCCACGCTGGAGCTCGACCGCGAGCAGCAGTGGACCCGCCTGGAGGTGCTCTCGAGCAGCGGCGGGCTCTTCGACCCGCGCGGCGAGGTCGACTTCAGGGCGCACTACCGGCGGGGCGACGAGCGCGGCGTCCTCGAGGAGCACAGCCGCTTCGTCCGCGAGGACGGCACCTGGCTCTACCTCGACGGGTTCTGAGCCGCCCGACGGGTCACTGCGTCGAGGCGGCCAGGACCCGCTGGAGCGCCGACACGTGGGCCGGGTCGCCGTCGAAGGCCAGCTCGCCCTCGCCGTCGCGGCCCCAGAGCCAGAGCAGCAGCGCGGCGGGCGGCCCCTCGACGCTCGCCGCGGTGGGCGGCGCGAGCGGCGAGGACGTACGCGTCACCTCCGCCCGCACGCCCGTGACCTCGACGACCCACGCGTCCTCGCCACTGCTGACCGTGGCGGAGACCTCGAGGTCGTCGGGGACGCCCTGCGCCGGCCCGTCGAGCGGCAGCGAGAGCGGGACGAAGACGGTGAGCACCTCGTCCACGCCGTCCGCGGCGAGGTCAGGGGCGACGACCGGGGCGATGCCCGCCGCCTGCTCGAGGTCGACGCGGTGGACCAGCGTCTCCTGCGCCATGCGGCGCTGCCAGAAGGCCAGCCGGCCCGAGGTCGGCGCCCACGTCCAGCACTCCCGGTGGGGGTCGGCGTCGACGGTCTCGAGGATGCACGCGCTGGCCCGGTCGAAGAGGTCGAGGACCTCCTCCCCCGGCTGGGGCGCGGCCACCGGGTCGCCCGGCGGCACCCGGTGGCCGAGGCGCACGGCGGCCGCCTGGCGCAGGTAGACCTCCGCGACGTGGCGCACCACGTCGGCCGCGCTCCAGCCGGGGCACCCGGGCACGGGGTCGTCGCCGAGGCCCGGTGCCAGCTGCGCGATGCGGGCGATGTCGGAACGCAGCGACTTCAGGTGGCGTGCCGGCTCGATCGTCTCCATGGGACGGGAGCGTGCCACCCGCGAGCGGGTGCTGTCCCGTCGGTTTCGGGGCGGCCGTACGCTGTCCGCTGTGACGGACGCGACACAGCTGACGATCCCTGCCGACCTCAAGCCCGCCGACGGCCGCTTCGGCTGCGGGCCCTCGAAGGTGCGTCCCGAGGCGCTCGACGCCCTCGACGCCACCGGCCGGGCCCTGCTCGGCACGAGCCACCGCCAGAAGCCGGTCAAGGACCTCGTGCGCCGCACGCGCGAGGGCGTCTCCGCGCTGTTCGGGCTGCCCGAGGGCTACGAGGTCGTCCTCGGCAACGGCGGCTCCACCGCCTTCTGGGACATCGCCACCTTCGGCCTGGTGCGCGAGAAGAGCCAGCACCTCAGCTTCGGCGAGTTCTCGTCGAAGTTCGCCGCCTCCACCAAGGGCGCGCCGTTCCTCGCCGACCCCACTGTCATCAAGAGCGACCCCGGCACCCACCCGCTGCCGCAGGCCGAGGCCGGCGTCGACGTCTACGCGCTGACCCACAACGAGACCTCGACCGGCGTGGCCATGCCGATCCAGCGGGTCGAGGGCGCCGACGAGGGCGCGCTGGTGCTGGTCGACGCGACCAGCGGCGCTGGCGGCCTGCCGGTCGACATCTCGCAGACCGACGTCTACTACTTCGCGCCGCAGAAGGTCTTCGCCGCCGAGGGCGGGCTGTGGCTGGCCGTCTTCTCCCCCGCCGGGCTGGCCCGCGCGGCCGAGATCGCGGCGAGCGAGCGGTGGATCCCGCCGTTCTTCGACCTGCCGACCGCGATCGACAACAGCAGCAAGGACCAGACCTACAACACCCCGTCGGTCGCCACGCTGTTCCTCCTCGCCGACCAGCTCGACTGGCTGAACGGCAACGGTGGTCTGGCGTGGGCGACCGCCCGCACCGCCGACTCGGCGTCGCGGCTCTACACCTGGGCCGAGAAGACCTCGTTCACCACGCCGTTCGTGGCCGACCCGGCGCAGCGCTCCAACGTCGTCGGCACCATCGACTTCGACGACTCGGTAGACGCGTCCGCCGTGGCGAAGGTCCTGCGCGCCAACGGCATCGTCGACACCGAGCCCTACCGCAAGCTGGGCCGCAACCAGCTGCGCATCGGCATGTTCCCCGCCGTCGACCCCGCCGACGTCGAGGCGCTCACCCGCTGCATCGACTACGTCGTCGAGCGGCTCTGACCCCGGTCTGACAGCAGCTGCGACACGGCCGCCTCGATGCAGGCGGCCGTGTCGTGCAGGCTCGCCCGCTCGCCGTAGGCCTCGGCCAGGCAGCGGATCTCGGCGTCGACGCGTACGTCGTCGCGGGTCCCGCACACCACCGCCACCGGGGTGCCGCCCGCCAGACCGAGAACACCGCCCACGACCTTGCCCGCGAGCGAGCTGGCGTCGAGCCGGCCCTCGCCGGTGACGACGAGGTCGGCGGCCGCGACCTGCGCGGCCAGCCCGAGCCGCCCTGCCACCAGGTCGAAGCCCGGGACGATGCGCGCGCCCAGGGCGGCGAGCCCGCCGGCCAGCCCGCCCGCGGCTCCTGACCCGGGCAGCGCCCTGACGTCGACGCCGGTGTCGGCCTGCAGCTGCGCTGCGGTGTCCTGCAACCGTTCGGTCAGCCGCTCGACGAGGGCGGCGTCGGCGCCCTTCTGCGGGGCGAAGACTCGTGCCGCGTCGAGGTAAGGGGTGGTGACGTCGGCCGCGACGACCAGCTCGACGCCGGCCAGCCGCTGCCGGTGCGGCGCCAGCACCTCGTAGGCGCCGCGCCCGCCGTCGGTGCTGGCCGACCCTCCGACGCTCACGACGACCGAGCGCGCCCCCTCGTCGAGGGCGAGCAGCACCAGCTCGCCGACCCCGCGGGTGGTCGCCCCCCACGGGTCGTTGCCCTCGCGTCCGCCGGCGAGCACCAGACCCGCGGCCTGCGCCATCTCGACGACCGCCTCACCGTCGTCGAGCCGCCAGGCGCCGACCACCGGCTCCCCCAGCGGGCCGGTCACCCGCGAGCGCCGGTTGGCCCCGCCGAGCGCGTCGAGCGTGCCCTCGCCGCCGTCTGCGAGCGGCAGCTCGACCACGTCGCAGCCGTGCGCCCGGGCGGCGCGGCCCACGGCAGCGCACGCGTCGGCCGCGGACAGCGTGCCCTTGAGCTTGTCGGTGGCGGCCAGCACCCTCATCGCCGGCGCCCCCTCAGCCAGGCGGCGCCGGCACCGACCAGCACGAGCACCAGAAGCCCGGCAGCAGTCGTGGTCACGACGGTCAGGCCGCGCACGACGCGACGCAGCGTCTCGTCGTCGTCCGCGGCCGCCGAGGCTCCTGGCTCCACCGGGGCCGTGCCCGACGGCATGGGCTCCGGTGCCGGCACGGTCGGCACGGGAACCCGCAGCACAGTGCTGCGCCGCCCTTCACTGCCGACGAGCAGCGCCTTGCCGCCGTCGACGACGGTCATCGACTCGCCCTGCGGCTGCTCGGGCAGGTCGAAGCTCTGGATCAGGGCGCCGTCAGCTTCGTAGAGGTATGCAGTGGTGTAGTTGCGAAGCACGTAGTCGCCGTTCGGCATCTCGGCCGCGTCGGTGACGAGGAAGGGCGCGTCAGCCTCGGGCTCGAGGACGTTGGGGTGAGCGGACGACAGGCTCTTCGGCACGACGAAGACGCGTCCGCCCAGCAGGCCCTTCGTCACCACGCGCAGCCGCCCGTCGCGCCCGACGAACATCGCCTCGGCGTCGTGCGGCTCGTCGGGGTAGCGCAGCCGGTAGGACGTCGCCCTCAGCGTCCCCCCGCCGGCGACCTCCGCAGGCTCGACCGCGCGGTGAACGAGGATGCCGTTGGTGCGACTGCCGCTGTTGTCGCCGATGTCACCAGCCCACAGCAGACCACGTCCCGCCGGGTCCGTGGAGGCGGTCACGGCCTCCCAGTCGCGGGCCTTCGCCACCTGCCACCTCCACACGCCGAGCGTGCGGCCGCGGCTGTCGAGGGCGAAAGTACGGCTGCTGTCGCCGCTGTCGTTGTGCGTCCAGTAGACGCCGGCGTGCGTCGGGCTCGCCACGAGCCCGCTCGACTCGGTGATGCGGGAGTCGCCGATGACGAAGGCGACGTGCGGCGCACCGACGGCGGCTGCGGCCACGAGCGCGACGACCGGGTGGGTCACGGGCGGCCGAGGACGGGTACGAGCTCGTCGTGCAGCATTCGCTGCAGAGCGGGCACGACGCCCCAGTCGTCGACCAGGCAGAGGTACTCCTCGACGGCTCCGGCGGCCGGCGGCGCTCCTGTGCGCACCGCACGCAGCAGGACGTTGCGCGGCGTCTGCTCCGCCGCGACGAACTCCACGACCTCGACGCGGTAGCCGAGCAGCCGCAGCAGCGCCGCGCGCAGCGAGTCGGTGAGGACGTCGACGAAGCGCTCGCGCAGGATCGGGTGGCGGGTCAGCACGGCGTACGGCTCCGGCGCCTCCTGCCCCACGAGCTGGCTCTGCAGGTCGTGGTGGCAGCACGGCGCGACGAGCAGCACTGTGGCGCGCGCCCGCACCGCGCGGGCGAGCGCCTCGTCGGTCGCGGTGTCGCAGGCGTGCAGGGCGAGGACGAGGTCGGCCGCCTCGATCGGCGCGTCGGCGATCGTCGACTCGACGAAGCGCACGGAGCCCGAGATGCCGAGCGAGGCCGCGACGCGCTCGCCGTGCTCGCGCGACTGCGCCTTGGTGTCGACGCCGAGCAGCTCGACCTCGCGGTCGCCGCTGAGGAACCGGTGGGCGGCGAAGGTGAGGTAGGCGTTGCCGCAGCCGAGGTCGACGACGCGTACGCGGTCGGCCGGCAGCTCGCCCCCCGTCGCCGCGACGCTCTGGAGGAAGGCGTCGACCTGGCGGCGCTTGGCACCGCTGGCGCCGAGGACCGAGAACAGCGGGTCGTCGGGCGCGAGCAGGTGGCGCGGAGCCCGGTCGTTCCCCTGCGCGCGGGGCGCGTCCGGTGCGCTGCTGCGCGCCCGGCTCAGCTGGCCCTCGCCCTTCTTGGTGACGCGCAGCTGCAGGGTCTCGGCGGCGGTCTCGACGTGCCAGTTGCCGAAGGGGTGCTCGAGCAGCTCGCCGACCCGGGCCGCGGCGTCCTCGCCGGGTGCGAAGTTGGCGGTGAAGGCCTGCCGCTCGTCGTAGGTCACGACCTGGAGACGCCGGCCCGCCTTGAGCTCGACCGGGCGGATCTCGACCCGGCGCCAGGGCTGCTCGGCGCCGCGCCGGTGGCCCGACGCGACCGCGCGCACGAGCCCGCGGTCGTCGAGGAGCGCCTCGCGCACCTGCTCGAGAGCGGTGGGCAGGGGCAGCATCGGCATGGCTCCAGGGTAGTCGGGCTCAGCGCAGCAGGGCCTTGCCGACGACGAGCAGCACCAGCAGCGCGAGCGCGGCCAGCACGACGATGCGGCGCTCCCGGGGTCCCATGGGCCGAAGACTAGCTGCCGGCGACGGCGCGCTCGGGAGCCGCCGCGACGGCCTCCCCGGCACGGCGCACGCGCGCGAGGTGGACGGCGCCCGCCGCAGCCCCGGCCAGCGAGAGCAGCCCGCCGCCGCTGATGCTCCAGCGCGCGCCCAGGTGCTCCCCCACCCAGCCGATGACCGGCGAGATCAGCGGTGCCGTGCCGAAGACGACGAAGACGTGCAGCGCCATGACCCGCCCGCGCATCGTCGGGTCGGCGCGCAGCTGCAGCAGGGCGTTGGCGCTGTTGAGGGCGGTCAGCGAGGTCAGGCCCAGTGGGACGAGCATGACGGCGAAGCTCGCGTAGGTCGGCATCAGCCCGGCCACCGTCTCGCACACGCCGAAGGCCATCGCCGAGGCGAGGAAGAGGTCGATGCGCGGCTTCTCGCGGCGGGCGGCGAGCAGGGCACCGGTCAACGAGCCGACCGCCATGATCGTGCCGAGCAGGCCGTAGCCGCCGGCCCCCTTGCCGAAGACCTCGCGCGCCATGAGCGCCGTGGTGATGGCGAAGTTCATGCCGAAGGTGCCGAAGCAGAAGGTGACGAGCAGGATCGTGCGCAGGTCGTCGCGACCGCGTACGTAGCGCAGTCCCTCCGCGAGCGCACCGCGGCGGCGGCCGCTCACCGGGCCGGGCACGAGCTCCTCGGGGCGCATGGCGGTCAGCGCGAACAGGATGGCGATGAACGACGCGCCGTTGAGCAGGAAGACGGGGCCGGTGTGGTTGCCGAACGCCGAGATCAGCGCCCCGGCGGTGGCGGGACCGACGACGCGGCCGAGGTTGAACGACGTGGCGTTGAGGCCTACCGCGTTCGGCAGGTCCTCGGCCCCGACCATCTCGATGACGAAGGACTGGCGGGCCGGGTTGTCGAAGGCGGTGCCCAGCCCGAGCAGCACCGCGAGCAGGTAGACGTGCCAGACCTGCACCACGCCGGTGACCTCGAGCAGGCCCAGGAGCAGCGCGGCGACGCCCATCGTGGTCTGGGTCGTCAGGAGCACGCGGCGCTTGGGGAACCGGTCGGCCACCACGCCGCCGTAGAGCCCGAAGAGCAGCACGGGCAGGAACTGCAGGGCGGTCGTGATGCCGAGCGCCGTGCCGCTGCCGGTGAGCTGCAGCACCAGCCAGTCCTGCGCGACGCGCTGCATCCAGGTGCCGGTGTTCGAGACGACCGACCCGATGAAGAACAGCCGGTAGTTGTGGATCCGCAGGGCTCGGAACACCCGGTCAGCTCCCCGCCAGCGTCTGGAGGACCGGGATGGCGGCAGTGAGCGCGTCGCGCTCGGCGGGCCCGAGCTCCCGCAGCCGGCAGGTCAGCCAGGCGTCGCGCCGCGCCCGGTCGGCCACGAGCAGGGCGCGGGCCTCGTCGGTGATGGAGACGACCTGCTGGCGACCGTCGGTCGGGTGGGCCTCGCGGCGCACCAGCGACCTGGCGTCGAGCGCGGCGAGCACGCGGGTCATCGAGGGCGGCGACACGTGCTCGGCCTCGGCCAGCTCCCCCGGGGTCAGCGGGCCGTGCCGGTCGAGCGTCGCGAGGGCGGTCAGCTGGCCGACGGGCAGGTCGCTGTTGCGCTCGTTGCGCAGCCGGCGCGCGAGCCGCATGACCGCGACCCGCAGCTCAGGGCCCAGCTCGTCGTCCGCCATGCCCCCAACGCTAGCAGACCGTTAGCGAGGCTAACGAGTTGCGAGAGTCGCCAGCTCGTGCAGCACCACCGGCCAGGCGGCCGACTCGGGATCGATGACCGCGAAGTGGTCGGCGCCCGGCACCTCGACGAGCCGGTCCCCGTGGGCGCGGGTCCAGCTGCGGGATGACTCGACCGGGACCCGGGAGTCCTCGAGCCCGTGCACGACGGTGAGCGGCACGCCCACCGGCCCGCGGGCGGAGGGGTCGGCGGCCGCGTAGGCCTCGGGCACCTGCTCGGGCGACCCACCCAGCAGGTCGGCGACCGGGTCGCCGTGCCGGTGGGTCGCCACCAGGTCGAGCACGGGCGCCAGGGCGAGCACGCCTACGGGCGTCGTGGCGGCCGGCTCACCGACGGCGGCGCGCTGCGCGGCCCAGACGGCGACGTGGCCGCCGGCCGAGTGGGCGGCGAAGACGACGCGGTCGAGGTCGACGCGGCCCGGCGCTGCGGCTGTGACGAGACCGGGTACGCGGTCCGCGCCCGCTGCGACGTCGGCGGCCGTGGCCGGCCAGCCGCCCGAGCCGGTGCGGCGGTACTCCAGGCTCGCCACCGCGTACCCGGCTGCGGCGAGCGCCTCGGCCATCGGCGCGGCGTGGTGGCGGTCCCACTCGGGCAGCCAGAAGCCGCCGTGCCACAGCAGCACCAGCGGCGCCGGCTCGTCCCCCGGCGGCAGCCTGAGGTCGGCGACCTGCTCGGGCGCCGGACCGTACGCGACGGTGGCGTCCGGCGGCCCGGCCGACCGGTCGAGGACGGCACGGTTCTCGGGGCTGGGCGCGCTCACCGGCGACAGTGTCTCCGACGCACGGTCCCCGAAGTAGGCTCCACGCCGTGAGCGACGAGCCCGAGGTGCGCCCGCTCGACGTCGACGGCGTCGGCATCGTGTCCGCCGGCACCGCGGTGTGGGCGCTGGCGCTCGTGGCGCTGCTGCCGTTCACGGGCCGCCTGCGCGACGCGGGGCACGGCTGGTGGATCGGCATGTGCGCCGCCGGCACGGCCCTCGGCCTGTTCGGCGTCTGGTACTGCCGGCGGCGCCGGGCCTCGCTCAGCCGGCGTTGACCTCGGGCTGGTCGCGCCACGAGTGGGCCGGCGCGTAGCCGAGCTCGGCGCGGGCCTTGTCGATGGCCAGCAGCGTCTCGAACTCGCCGACCTCGCGGGTCAGCTCGACGGCCGGGAAGACCTCGGCCAGCAGCTCGCGCGAAGGACGGTCCATGATCGTGTCGGCCGCCGCGATGACGTAGCTCGAGGCGCCCGACACGTCGGCGTCGAGCGAGAGCCGGCACGCGGCCGCGACGTCGCGCGAGTCGACGTAGCCCCACAGGTTCCACCGGCGCAGCTGGGCGTCGGCCCAGAACGACGGCACGACGCCGTAGTCGCCGGGGCGGAAGATGTTGGACAGCCGCAGCGCGACGAACGGGATGCCCGACCAGCCGGAGATGTGGGCTGCGGTGGTCTCGCCGGCGACCTTCGAGAGCGAGTAGGTGCTCGTGGGGAAGGGGTAGTGCCCCTCGTCGACGGGGGCGTACTGCGGCGGCACGTCGAAGGGCAGCCCCAGCGTCGTCTCGCTCGAGGCCCACACGACCCGGCGCAGGCCGAGCTGCGCGGCGGCCAGGAAGACGTTGGAGTTCATGGCGCTGTTGACGTTGTAGGTCTCCGCCGGGGTGAAGATGCCTGGTGCCGGGATGTTGGCCAGGTGCATGACCGCCTCGGCGCCGGCGAGCGCCTCCACGGCTGCGCCGTACTGCGTCAGGTCGGCGCGCACCAGCGGCGTGCCCAGGTCGCCCTGGTCGCCGAAGACGCCGTTGACGTCGCTGGCCTGCACGTCGTAGCCGTGCTCCAGCAGGTCGGCCACGACCGCCCGGCCGGCCTTGCCGTTGGCACCTGTCACTGCGATGGTCGTCATGGCGGCATCCTCTCAGGCCGGTGCGAAGAGCTCGTCGCTCGCCGTCACCAGCGCCCCCAGCACGCCCGCGGTGTCGCCCAGCTCGCTGAGCACGATCGGCAGGTTGCTCGTCGCCAGCGGCGTCGACTGGCGGTAGACGGTCTGGCGGATCTCGGCGAGCAGCGGGTGCCCGAGGCGCGCGACGCCACCTGCGATCACGACGAGCGTCGGGTTCATGAAGTTGACCAGGTCGGCCAGCACGCCCCCGAGCAGCCGCCCGCCCGCCTTCACCAGCGCGATCGCGGCGGCGTCGCCCTCCTGCGCCGCCGCCCCGACGTCGAGCGCCGTCAGCACGCCGTCCCCGGCCGGCGAGCCGCCCACGAGCCGTGCGGCGAGCGCGGCCGACTCCCCGCTGCGGGCCAGCGCCGTCGCGTCGCGGCTCAGCGCCGCTCCCCCGAACACCATCTCGAGGCAGCCGTCGTTGCCGCAGCCGCAGGTCGGTCCGTCGGCGACCTTGATGTGGCCGATGTCTCCGGCCGACCCGGCGGCCCCGCGGTAGACGTGGCCGCCGATCACGGCCGCGCTGCCGATGCCGGTGCCGACCTTCACGAACAAGAAGTCGTCCATGCCCTTGGCGACGCCGCCCCAGCGCTCGCCCGTGGCCATGATGTTGACGTCGTTGTCGACCGTGACGGCGCACCCGTGCCGACGCGCCAGCTCGTCGCGCACCGGGTAGCGGTTCCAGCCCGGCATGATCGGCGGGCTCACCGGCACGCCCTCGCGGAAGCTCACCGGTCCCGGCACGCCCATGCCGATGGCGGCCAGGTCGGGCGTGCCCGTGCTCGCCAGGACCTTGCGCAGGAGGTCGTCGACCCGGCCGAGCACGGGCACCGGCCCCTCCCGCACGTCGCACGGCTCCTCGACCACCTCGAGCACCTCGAGCCGGCTGTCGCCGACCGCGACGGTGACCGAGGTGGCGCCGAGGTCGACCCCGGCGAACCGCAGCCCGGAGCGCAGCGCCACCTGCGGCGAGGGTCGCCCGCCACGGCTCACGCTCACGCCGCTGTCCTCGACGAGCCCGACGGCGCCGAGCGCGTCGATCTCGACCGCGAGCCGCGCCCGGCCGACGCCCAGGGCGTCGACCAGGGCGGCGCGGGAGACGGGACCCTCGTCGCGCAGCATCCGCAGCAGCGCCGCCTGCACAGGCGTACGCGGTCGCACGCCGAACGCCACGGCCCGCTCCCCTCCTCGGCCCCCGGTCGGGCTGCCGTCTCTCAGGACCCGGAGCTGAACGCCGCGTCGAACGCCGCCGCGGGCGGCTCGATGGCGGTCAGCCGCCGCACGAACGCCAGGGCGTCGGGCCCGCCGACGAGGCGGTCCATGCCCGCGTCCTCCCACTCGACGCTGATCGGGCCGTCGTAGCCGATCGCGTTGAGCATGCGGAAGCACGGCTCCCACGGCACGTCGCCGTGGCCGGTCGAGACGAAGTCCCAGCCGCGCCGCGGGTCGGCCCACGCCAGGTGGGAGCCGAGCCGGCCGTTGCGCCCGTTGAGCTGCTTGACCGACTCCTTGCAGTCGACGTGGTAGATCCGGTCGCGGAAGTCCCACAGGAAGCCGACCGGGTCGAGGTCCTGCCACACGAAGTGGCTCGGGTCGAAGTTGAGCCCGAACGCCTCGCGGTGGCCGATCGCCTCGAGGGTGCGGACCGTCGTCCAGTAGTCGTAGGCGATCTCGCTCGGGTGCACCTCGTGGGCGAAGCGGACCCCCACCTCGTCGTAGACGTCGAGGATCGGGTTCCACCGCCGGGCGAAGTCGTCGTAGCCCGCGTCGATCATGTGCTGCGGCACGGGCGGGAACATGGCCACGTAGTGCCAGATGGCCGAGCCGGTGAACCCGATGACGGTCTTGACGCCGAGCTTGGCCGCCGCCCTCGCGGTGTCCTTCATCTCCTCGGCCGCCCGCTGCCGCACGCCCTCGGGCTCCCCGTCGCCCCAGATGCGTGCGGGCAGGATGCCCTTGTGGCGCTCGTCGATGACGGCGTCGCAGACCGCCTGGCCGGCCAGGTGGTTGGAGATGGCGAAGACCTGGAGGCCGTAGCGGTCGAGGATCTCGCGCCGCCCGGCGACGTAGGAGTCGTCGGCGAGCGCCTTGTCGACCTCGAAGTGGTCGCCCCAGCAGGCGATCTCGAGGCCGTCGTAGCCCCACTCGGACGCGAGCCGGGCGACCTCCTCGAACGGCAGGTCGGCCCACTGGCCGGTGAACAGGGTGACGGGACGGGGCATGCGGCTCTCCAGTCGCGGTTCGGAGCGGGTCGGGACAGGTTCAGGACTCGACGGCTGTCCAGCAGCTGTCCTTCGCGGCGCTCTGCTCGACCGCTGCCAGGACCCGCTGGACCTGCAGCCCGTCCGCGAACGACGGGCTCGGCGGCCGCGACGAGCCGACCGCCTCGAGGAAGTCGCGCACCTCGTGGGTGAAGGTGTGCTCGTAGCCGATGATGTGGCCGGCCGGCCACCACGCCGACATGTAGGGGTGCTCCGGCTCGGTGACCGAGATCCGACGGAACCCCGCGGTCGCCGCGGGCTCGGTGTGGTCGTGGAAGAGCAGCTCGTTCATCGACTCGAACTCGAAGGCGATGCTGCCCTTGGAGCCCTCGACCTCGAGGCGCAGGCCGTTCTTGCGCCCAGCGGCGAAGCGGGTGGCCTCGAAGGTCGCGACCGCGCCGCCCGTCGTGCGGGCGAGGAACAGCGAGGCGTCGTCGACGGTGACGTCGCCGAGCTCGCTGCTGCCCGCCGCCGAGAGCCCGCTCGAGGCCTCGGCCAGCGGGCGCTGCTTCACGAAGGTCTCCATCAGCGCCGACACCCCGGCCACGGTGTCACCGGTGACGAACTGGGCGAGGTCGACGATGTGGGCGCCGATGTCGCCGAGCGCGCCCGAGCCGGCCTTGTCCTTCTGCAGCCGCCACACGAGCGGGAACTCCGGGTCGACGATCCAGTCCTGGAGGTACTGCGCCCGGATGTGGCGGATGGTGCCGAGCCGGCCCTGCTCGACGAGCTGGCGGGCCAGGGCCACCGCCGGCACGCGGCGGTAGTTGAAGCCCACCATCGAGAACACGCCGGCTGCCTCGGCCCGCTGTGCGGCGGCCGTCATCGCCTCCGCCTCCTCGACGGTGTTGGCGAGCGGCTTCTCGCAGAGCACGTGCTTGCCGGCCTCGAGCGCGGCGATGGCGATCTCGGCGTGGCTGTCGCCCGGGGTGCAGACGTCGACGACGTCCACGTCGTCGCGCTCGAGCAGCCGGCGCCAGTCGATCTCCACCTCGGCCCAGCCCAGACGGTCGGCCGCCTCGCGGGCACGGCCCTCGTCGCGGCCGCAGACGACGCGCATCTCGGCCGCGACGGGCAGGTCGTAGACGCGGCCGACGGTCCGCCACGCCTGCGAGTGGGCGGCGCCCATGAAGGCGTAGCCCACCATGGCCACCCCGAGCGCAGGCTTGCCCTGCGTCATGAGGTGAAGCCGAACTGCATGTACTGGTCGACGTTGTCCTTGGTCACCGTCGCCGATGCCAGGGTGATCGAGGTGGGCACTTCCTTCTCCACGAGGTCGCTCATGCCTTTCGAGTGGCCGATGAGCCGGGCCAGCTTGATGGCCGACGACGACATCGACGGGCTGTAGGTCACAGTGCATTTCAGCACGCCGTTGTCGGCCTTGATCGCATCCATGGCGTTCTTGCTGCCCGCGCCGCCCACGAGGACGAACTCGCTGCGCTTGGCGCTCTCGATCGCGGAGAGCACGCCGATGCCCTGGTCGTCGTCGTGGTTCCAGATCGCGTCGATCTTCCCGGCCGCCTGCAGCAGGTTGGACGCCGCCTTCTCGCCCCCCTCCGGCGTGAAGTCGGCGGGCACCCGGTTGGCCACCTTGAAGCCGGCCGCCTTGAGCGCGTCGGCGAAGCCCTTGCTGCGCTGCTGGGTGAGCGGCAGCGAGTCGATGCCCGGGATCTCGGCGATCACCGGACTGCTCACGCCCTTGTCCTTCATCGCCTTGGCGATGTACGTGCCGGCCGCGACGCCCATGCCGTAGTTGTCGCCGCCGATCCAGATCCGGTAGGCAAGCGGCGAGTCGAAGACCCGGTCGAGGTTGACGACCGGGATGCCGGCGTCCATCGCCTTGGTGGCGACCTCGGTCAGCGCCTTGCCGTCGTAGGGCAGGATCACCAGCACGCCCACCTTGGCGTTGATGAGCGTCTCGACCTGCGAGATCTGCTGGTTGGTGTCGTTGGTGCCCTCGGTCGCCTTCAGCTCCACGTCGGAGTACTGCGCGGCCTGCGCCTTGGCGTTCTTGGTGATGGCGCCGATCCAGCCGTGGTCGGCGGCCGGCGCGCTGAAGCCGACGACGACCTTCTGCCCGATGGCGTCGTTGCCGCCACCCCCGCCAGCGGAGGACGCGGCGGGTGCAGCGACGTTGGCGGTGTCGTCCTTGCTCGAGTTGCCGGTGCAGCCGGCGAGGGCCGCGCCGGCGCCGAGCGCTCCGGCGCCGAGCAGGAAGCTCCTGCGTCGCAGGTTCTCTGGCAGGTCCATGGTGCCTTCTCCTTCGAAGACGGGGATGTGCGAGCTGGGTTGGTCAGGAGGTGCCCGGGACCCGGGCCACGCGCTGCTGGAGCAGGACCGCCGCGACGATGATGAGTCCCTTGGCGACGGCCTGGTCGGAGGTGTCGAGGTTCTGCAGGGTGAAGATGTTGTTGAGCGTCGAGAAGATCACGACACCGAGGACGGTGCCGACGATGGAGCCGCGGCCACCGGAGAGCAACGTGCCACCGATGACCACTGCGGCGATGGAGTCGAGCTCGTAGAGGTTCCCGTGGCTGCTGGTGCCCACGGTGGTGCGGGCGATGATCATCACTGCGGCGATGCCGCAGCACAGGCCGAGGAGCGCGAACAGCGCGACGGTGTGCCGGCGTACGTCGATGCCGGCCAGGCGCGCCGCCTCCGCGTTGCCGCCGATCGCGAACGTGCGTCGGCCGAAGGTCGTGCGGTTGAGCAGGAGCCACCCGAGCACGGCGGTGGCGGCGAACATCAGCACCAGCACGGGGATCCCGGCCGGCTCGGCGCGGAAGAACCTGATGAAGCCGGTGTGGGTGACGCGCTGGGTCTGCAGGTCGCTGATCTTCTCGGCGAGGCCGCGGGCGGATGCGAGCATGGCGAGCGTCGCGATGAAGGGCACCACGCGGCCGTAGGCGACGACCACGCCGTTGACGAGGCCGCACGCCGTGCCGACGACGAGCGCGGTGAAGATGATGCCGAACGGCCCGAAGTCCTGGGTCGCGACGGTCGTCGCCCACACCGAGCTCAGCGCGACGATCGCCCCCACCGACAGGTCGATGCCGCCGCCGATGATGACGAACGTCATGCCGACGCTGACGACGCCGATGGTGGAGGCCAGCCGCAGGATGGTCAGCACGTTCGACTGCGAGGCGAACGAGCTGCCCGACTCGACCACGCCGATGACGCAGATGAGCAGCAGCACGGCGACGAGGCCGAGGTTGCGTGCCGCCGGGTTGGCGAGCACCCGGTCGAGGCGCGAGGTGGGCGTCGCCGTGCTGGCAGCCGCCCGCTCGACCCGCTTCTGCTCCTGCGCCGGCGGCGCGGTGGTCCCGGTGCTGGTGGTTCCGGTGCTCGAGACCTGCTCGTTCACGCGAGGGCTCCTTCAGTCGTACCGGACATGACGATCTCGAGGACGGTGTCCTCGTCGAGCTCGGTGGCGCGCGCCTCCCGGACCACCCGGCCCTCGGCGACGACCAGCACCCGGTCCGAGAGCCCGAGCACCTCGGGGATCTCGCTGCTGACGACCAGCACGCCGACCCCGCGGTCCGCGAGCGAGCGCACCAGCGCGTACAGCTCGGCCCGCGCGCCGATGTCAACGCCGCGCGTCGGCTCGTCGAGCAGCAGGAGCGAGCACTCGGTGAGCAGCCAGCGGGCGACGACGGCCTTCTGCTGGTTGCCGCCGGAGAGGGTACGCACGGCGCGCCTCGCGTCGGCGGGGCGCAGGTCGAGCCCCTCCACCTGCGCCTGGGCGTCGGCGAGCTCGCGACGCCGGTCGAGCCAGCCCCAGCGCGAGTAGCGCCGCAGCGAGGCGGCCGAGACGTTCGAGGCGATGGACGCGTCGAGGAACAGCGCCTGGCTCTTGCGCTCCTCGGGCGCGAGACCCATGCCGGCGCGCACCGCGGAGCCGACCCGGCCGGGCTTCAGGGTCCGCCCGCCGAGGGCCACCGTGCCGCTCGTCGGCCTCCGGGCGCCGAAGACGGCCTCCAGGATCTCCGAGCGGCCCGATCCGACCAGCCCGGCGAGCCCCACGACCTCGCCACGGCCGACGGTGAACGACACGTCGTGCACGGCGCCCGCCACCGTGAGGCCCCGCACCTCGAGCAGCACGTCGCGCTCGGAGGGGTCGGGCCGCGAGGGGCGGGGCGGGAAGACGTACTCGATCGAGCGGCCGGTCATCAGCCGGACGACGTCGGCCGTCGGCGTGGTGCGGGCGGGCAGTCCCGCCGCGACCGTGCGGCCGTCCTTGAGGACCGAGACCCGGTCGCCGATCTGCCGGATCTCCTCGAGCCGGTGGGAGATGTAGACGACGGCGACGCCCGAGGTGGTCACGTCGCGCACGATCCGGAAGAGGTTCGCCACCTCGTCGCTGTCGAGGACGGCCGAGGGCTCGTCCATGACGAGGACCTTCGCGTCGTGCGAGAGCGCGCGGGCCATGCTGACGACCTGTTGACCGGCGGCGGAGAGCCGGCCGACCTCGCGGCCCGGCTCGATCTCGGGGTGGCCGAGCCGCTCGAGCAGTGCCCGCGTCGCGTCGTGCTCGCGCGTCAGGCGTGAGACGCCGGCGCTGGAGCGCTCGTGCCCGAGCCAGACGTTGTCGCTCACCGACAGCGTCGGCACCAGGTCGAGCTCCTGGTAGATCGTGGCGATGCCGAGCCGCACCGCCTCGGCCGGCGTCCCGAGCTCGACCGGCCGCCCCTGCCACTCGATGGTCCCGGCGTCGGGGCGGTGCGCGCCGGCGAGCACCTTGATCAGCGTCGACTTGCCCGCGCCGTTCTGGCCGAGCAGGCAGTGGACCTCCCCCGCGGTGACCTCGAGCTCGACGCCGTCGAGCGCCCGCACGCCAGGGAACTCCTTGACGATGCCGGCCATGCGCAGCAGCGGCGGTGCACCTGCCACGGTCGCCCCTCTCCACCTCCCGCGGCGCCCCGTTGCGCTGCGGTCCCCGGAAGGTAGACCCCTTCTGCGGTCTTGTGAAGAGGCTTCTGCGGATCGGTTCGAAAGTTCCGCCGCTGCCGTCGATGCGACTAGGTGCCGTACGCTGCGGATCCAGCAGCCCGCCGGTCAACTCCTCACCATCCAGGATCACGAATGGTCAACTCCGGTCAGTCGACGACGAACGCCGCCGAGGTCTTCGAGCAGGTGCACGGCAGCGCGCCCGAGGGCGTGTGGGCCGCTCCCGGCCGCGTGAACCTGATCGGCGAGCACACCGACTACAACGACGGCTTCGTGCTCCCCTTCGCTCTCGAGCAGAGCACCTACGTCGCTGCGTCCCGCCGGGACGACGACCGGCTCGACATCCGCAGCCTCCAGGCCGACGCGGTCGGCTCGATCGCGCTGTCCGAGCTGGAGCCCGACAACGTCGAGGGCTGGCTGCGCTACGTCGCGGGCACCGTGTGGGCGCTGCGCGAGGCCGGCCACGACGTACGCGGTCTGTCCCTGGTCGTCGACGGGCACGTGCCGCTCGGCTCAGGACTCTCGTCGTCGCACTCGCTCGAGTGCGCGGTCGCGCTGGCCGCGACCGGCGTCTACGGGATCGACGTGCCCCGCACCGAGCTGGCGCGCATCGTGCAGCGCTCGGAGAACGACTTCGTCGGCGCCCCTACCGGGATCCTCGACCAGACCGCGTCGCTGCTGTGCACCGACGGGCACGTGCTGTTCTACGACTGCCGCTCGGGCGAGGCCGAGCAGGTGCCGCTGGACGCGCCCGCGCTCGGCGTGCGCCTGCTGGTCATCAACACCCGCGTGCAGCACGCGCTCGACGACGGCGCCTACGGAGAGCGCCGCTCGCAGTGCGAGCAGGCCTGCCGCGAGATCGGCGTGCCGGCGCTGCGCGACGTCACGCTCGACGGGCTGGACGAGGCGCTGGGGAAGATCTCGGACGAGGTCGTACGCCGTCGCGCCCGCCACGTCGTCACCGAGGACGCGAGAGTCCTCCAGACGGTCGAGGCGCTGCGCGCCGGTGACCTGACCACTGCAGGCCAGCTGATGAACGGCTCGCACGCCTCGCTGCGCGACGACTACGAGGTCTCGTGCGACGAGCTCGATGTCGCCGCCGACAGCGCTCAGCGCGCCGGCGCCCTCGGCGCCCGCATGACCGGCGGCGGCTTCGGCGGCTCGGCCATCGCGCTGGTGCCGGAGGACCTGCTCGACGCCGTCTCTGCCGCCGTCCGTGACGCCTTCGCGGCGGCCGACTTCAAGGAGCCCGAGTTCCTCGTCGCCCGGCCCGCGGCGGGAGCGCGCCGGGAGAGCTGACGCGCCCTCGGCCGGTCGATGCTCTGGTGCACCGATGAGGGCGGCGGCCGACCGGCTAGGGCGGTCGCCCGCTCCTGCCGCCGCCGGGGCGCGGCGCGGTGACCGCCCGTACCGATCTTCGGGCCGTCGATGTGCAGACGTCTCGAAGCTGCGAACCGCGCAGGACCTGGTCTGTGTCCCTGGCTAGAGTCACCAGGTGCCGCGCCAGCCTGCGCTTCTGCCACGCCTGACCCCGGCGGCTTCGGGAGTGTCCTCGCGCGCCATCGCCGCGTTGCTGGACCGGCTCCACGAGCAGTCCGTCGAGTGCCACTCCCTCGTGGTCGTGCGTCGCGGCCACGTCATCGCCGAAGGCTGGTGGGCCCCGTACTCGGCCGATCGTCCGCACCTGCTGTACTCCCTGAGCAAGTCGTTCACCTCGATCGCGGTGGGCCTGACGATCGCCGAGGGACTGCTGTCCCTGCAGGACCGGGTTGTGGACGTCCTGCGCGACCACGTCCCTGAGGACGTCTCGGAGCAAGGACGCCGCATCACCGTCCACCACCTGCTGACCATGACCACCGGTCACGCCGGCGACAGCCTCGAGGAGGCTTGGCGGCTCGAACCAGGCGACCTGACCAAGGGCTTCCTGCGGGTCCCGTTCACCGAGCTCGAGGGCACACGACACGCCTACGACAACGCGACCACCTACGTCCTGGCCCGGATGGTGGAGCAGGTCACCGGCCGCTCGCTCTCGGACTTGCTGGAAGAGCGCCTCTTCCAGCCGATGGGCATCCTGGACGCCGAGTGGGACCGGCTCGCCAGCGGCGCCGCGTTCGGGTTCCACGGCCTGCACCTGAGGACCGAGGCGGTCGCCGCCTTCGGTGAACTGCTGCTGCGTGAAGGCGCCTGGAAAGGTCGGCAACTCGTCCCCGCTGACTGGGTGCGGCTGGCGACCCGCCGGCACATCGAGACACTGCACGCGGCGGACGGTCCGTGGGATGCGGACTCCAACGCCGGGTACGGGTACCAGTTCTGGATGTCGCGCGAGGGGTACCGCGGCGAGGGGGCTTACGAGCAGTTCTGCATGGTCTACCCCGAGCACGACCTGGTCGTCGCGGTCACCGCCGGTGACGGCCCGCACGGGGCGGCAGTTGGAGCCGTCCAGGACCGCCTGCTGCCAGGTCTGGACGAGCCGGACGACGACCACGACGACGAGGTCCTTGCTCGACGGCTGCAGAGCCTGTCCTTCGCACCCGTGCCGGGCTTGGCGGACCCCGCCCGCTCCGCCGCGGCCCGCATCGACGCTTCCGCGCCGGGCTCGGCCCTGCCCGAGGCGATCGAGGTGACTCTCGTGCCGATGGACGGCGGGTGGCACCTGCGACTCGGGGCGTCCACCGGGGCGGCGACGGAGTCGCCTGCCGAGTCGTTCATCGAGGTCGCCGTTGGTCACGGAGGCTGGCGCGAGAGCTCGCCCCTGGGTCGCCCGGTCGTGGCCACCGGCGCCTGGCAGGGCGAGACGTTCGTCGCCGACCTCTACGTCATCACCACCCCGCACCGTGTTCGACTGCTGCTTGATCGGAGCACGGGAACGGCGGTGGCGACGTGGAGCACCGTGCCGTTGACCACGCCTGACCTGCGCGTACACCTCCGGTCACCGCTCAGAACCCGCCCCGACGTCGCATAGGACACGCCACGCAGCTCCCGGTGATCACTGCGGTCGCTACAGCGGTGGACACCATGACCGGGTTCGTCAACGACGTGTCCCCGGTGCGCCCGCGGCAGGCGACCAGCTTGCACTCGTGGGGCGCGGGCCCGGCCCGGGCAAGACGCCTTCCACGCGTACGTCGCCGAGCGGGGCTAAAGGGTGCGGCTCACCGACGCGCCGGCCCGTAGAGTCTTCGGGATCTCGGCGACCTCGTCGACCACCTCGAGCATCCGGTCGACCTCGTCCCCGCCAGCCGGAGAGTCGACCTCGACGCGGTAGCGGATGCCGGTCGACGCCCAGGTCTCCGGCTCGAAGCCGCCCTCGGCGGTGACGAGGACACCGGCCAGCTCGATGCCGAGGGCTCGAGCTTCGCGGTACGCGTCGTTCAGCACGCACCCGGCGACGGCGAGGTGCAGCACGTGCGCCCCGCTGAACTGGAGCTCGGCGACGACTCCCTCGGCGGTCCAGGGGTGGGGCATGACGAGGTCCTCGCGAAGGCTGCCGCGCAGCGAGCCGGCAGCCACGCGGACGGCGTACGTGGTCGGCATCCGCTCACGCTACGACAGAGCCGCGCTACAGGATGCGCGGCAGGCGGTCCCCTTCCATGACGGTGCCCGCCTGCTTGAGGTGGCGCACGGTGAGCGTGACCTCGTGCTGGCGGATCGCAGAGATCGGGGCCAGCCGCTCGGTGATGTAGCGGTAGAGGTCGGCGGTGTCGCGGCAGGTGACCGCGACGACGAGGCTGGCCGGGCCGGACACCGCGCCGACGAAGCCGACCTCCGGGTGCAGCGCGATCTCGGTGCCGACGCGGTGGATGTCGGCCGGGGCGACAGTGAGCCAGAGCGTCGCGGCCGCGCGGAAGCCGATGAGCGCGTACGCGACCTCCACGTCGACGAACAGCAGGCCGCGCTCGAGCAGGGCCTCGACCCGTCGGGCGACGGCGGCCTCGTTGCGCCCGGTGGCGGCGGCCAGCGCCGCGTAGGACATGCGGCCGTCGGAGGCCAGCAGGGTGAGGAGCGCGTCGTCGTCAGGGGTGAGGCCGGGCTCGTCGGCGGTGCGGCGCACAGGGACGTCGCGGCGTGAGCGGGCGCCCAGCGCGGCGATCTCCTCAGCGTTCAGACGTGCGTCGAAGCCCTGCCACTCCTGCAGCCCGGTCTCGGCGAAGACGTGCAGCAGCGCGGCCGTCGAGACGTCGGTGACCTTGCTGAGGCGCGGCAGGTTCCGCAGGACGAGCTCGTCGCGGTCGCGGGGGTCGTCGGCCCGCAGCGCGCACATGACCTCGGTCCCCGCCGCGGCGAGGGTGACCCACGAGACGTCGGGCCTGCGGGCGAGCGCGGTGCCGATCGGCTCCGCAGCGCCGGGAGCGGTACGGATGCGTACGAACAGGCTCTCGCGCGACGCGCGGGGGTCGGGCAGGACGACGACGCGCAGGATGCCGGCCTCGCGCAGGCGCCGGTAGCGGCGGGCGACCGTCTGCTCGGAGGAGCCGAGCGCATGGGCGATGCGCCGGAAGGAGGCGCGACCGTCGAACTGGAGCGCACTCATGATGCGCCGGTCCAGGGCGTCCGTGCTGATGGTTTCCAACTTCGAGGACGTCGCTGTGGCGGATCTCTGCACGATCCCCATCTTCGCTGGTGTGCCGGCCCAGGCGCGAGCCAGTCTCGGTGCATGACCCCTTCCGAAACCGCCACCGCTGCCCCGCCCGGACGTTGGACTCCGCTGCTCGCCGTCTGCCTGGGCACGTTCATGCTGCTCCTGGACGTCTCGATCGTGAACGTCGCCCTGCCGGACATGGCGACCACGCTGGACGCCTCGTTCACCGGCCTGCAGTGGGTGGTCGACGCCTACGCGCTCGCCCTCGCCGCGCTGCTGCTCCTCGTCGGGTCGATCGCCGACGCCGTCGGGCGCCGCCGCACCTACCTCGTCGGCCTCGCGGTGTTCCTCGCTGCGTCGCTGGTCTGCGGCATCGCGCCGTCCGTCGGCCCGCTCGTCGCGGCGCGGTTCGTGCAGGGCGCGGGCGCCGCCGCGATGCTCGCGACCACCATCGCCCTGCTGCACACGGCCTACCACGGCCGCGACCTCGGCACCGCCTTCGGCGTCTGGGGCGCGACATCGGGCGCAGCGGTCGCCGCTGGTCCCGTCCTGGGCGGCCTGCTCACCCAGGGCCTCTCGTGGCGCTGGATCTTCTTCGTCAACGTCCCGATCGGGCTGGTCACGATCGTCATGGCACGGCGCACGCTGAGCGAGTCGCGCCTGCCGCAGCGCCCGCGCATCGACTGGGTCGGCGGCGGTGCCTTCACCCTGGCCGCGGCCGCGCTGACCTTCGCGCTCGTACGCGCCGCCGAGGAGGGCTGGACCTCGGGTCAGACGCTCGGGGCAGTGGCCGTCTCCGTCGCCGCACTGGCTGCGTTCGTCGCTGTCGAGCGGCGCGTGGCCGAGCCGATGCTCGACCTGGCCCTGTTGCGCCGCGGCTCGTTCGTGCTCGTGCTGGTGGCCGCGGCGCTGCTCTCGATCTCCGCGTTCGCGGGCCTGATCTACGTCTCGATCTGGCTGCAGACCGTCCTCGACCTCGGCCCGATCTCGGCCGGCCTCGTCACACTGCCGCTGAGCGGGATCGCCTTCGTCGTGGCCGGCGGCCTGGGGCGCGTGCTGCACGGCGTCTCGCCCCGCTGGACGGTCGGCGGCGGCCTGGTGGTCATCGGCGTGGGCGACCTGCTCCTGCTCGGCCTCGACGGCGGCTCCGGGTGGGCCGCGGTCCTCCCCGGCCTCGCCGTGATCGGGGTCGGCACCGGCATCGCCATCCCGACGGTCGTCGCTGCGGCGATGGCCGCCGTACCGCGCGAGCGCGGCGGCATGGCCGCCGGGGCAGTCAACACGGGACGGCAGCTCGGCTTCGCGGCAGGTATCGGCGTGCTGGGCAGCATCTTCAGCGCGCGGGTCGACGCCCTCCTGCCGGGCGGCGCCGACCTGGCCCACGCGGTGAGCAGCGGCGGGTCGGCCTCGGTCCTGGCCGCCGCACCGGCCAGCTCACGGGCGAGCCTCGACGCGGCCATCCACTCGGCTGTCGGCGGCGCGCTCGGCACCACCTTCCTCGTGGCGGGCGTCCTCGGCGTGGTCGGCGGGGCGGTCGTCGCGGTGCTGCTGCACGAGCCGGTGACGCCGCCTGCGCCGGGCGCAGCTGTCGAGCAGCCGGTGGGGGCGCAGGCCTAGGGGCCGTCTCTGCCGCTCAGCCGTCGAGGTCGTGCTCTGCGAGCAGGGCCTCGACGGCCGCGGGCGACGGGTCAGCGAGCAGCCGACCGACCAGCCCACGCAGCTCCCAGCGCCCGGCCGCCCAGGCCAGCCCCTTCGCCAGCCCGTCGAGCGTGGACGCGTGCACCTCGCCGTCGACCACCCGCCACGACAGCTCGGCAGCCCCGACGCTGATCTCGTCGTGCTCGACCCAGTCCCGCGGTGCGGTCGGCAGGACGAGACCGACGAGCTCAGGCACCGTACGCAGCACGCCACCCCCGGGCGCGCCGACGTCGACGATCTCCGACGCGAGGGGCAGGCGCAGCAGTTCGGCCAGTGGCACGGCGAGGTCTCGGGCGAGAGGCACCACCGCATACCTCTCCAGCAGCGGCAGCAGGTCTGGTGCGTCGAGCACCACAGCGTCGTCCGCATCCACCAGCCGCGTGCCCGTCGCACCGTCCGGCACGCGCACCGCATCGGGCAGTCCTCCCGAGGTCTCGACCGCTGAGCGCGCCAGGGCGGAGTAGACCTGCGTGAGCTCCCGGCGGTCGATCGTGCACTCGTCAGCAGCCAGCCTGTCGAGCAGCGACGCCACGCCGTCGGCGTCGGAGAGCACGGCGTCGAGCGAGCTGCGCACCCCCATCGCCGTCGCCAGCTCCGGGTCGAGAGGCACGGGTAGCGGCGAGAAGAGCCGCAGCAGCAGCGAGTCAGAGCCGAGCGCGAACTCCGTCAGCCGCCAACCGGACACCCGGGCACGGCGACGCAGCCACCAGGCGGCGTAGGACGGGACGAGCGACGCGTCGCCCGAGGGCGAGACGACCCGGACCTGCTCGACGACCGCCGCTCGAGCGGGCGGCTGCCCCAGCAGGGCGAGAGCGTCGGGCCACCGGTCGTCCGCGACCGCGTCGAGGTCGCGCACCACCTCGAGCTCCGGCACGAACCACGGCAGTCCACCATGGGGCGGCGCGACGTCCATGACCCAGTCGCCGAGACCGTCGATCTCCAGCGCGTCGAGCTCGTCGGGATCGAGCGCGACCTCGGTGAGGGTGACGACCGCGAACCCGTCGGCGACCCCCACGGCGCGCAGCACGTCGGCGCCCCACCGCTCCACGAGGTCGGCGTCCACCACGCCGAAAGCATCCGGGTCCGCGACGGCTGCGAGCGCGCCACCGGGCAGCAGCAGCTCATGGGCCGGCGCGAGCTCGCCCTCGTCGTCGGGCAGCAGCAGCCCGGAGAGATCGGCCGAGCGGGCTGCCGACGGGTCGGCTTCCACGAGCGCGAGCACCGCCCGGCTCACCTCGAGCGCCTCGTCGTCGTCCATGGACTCCGACGCGTCGAGGGCGCCGCGCACCTCGGGCCCCTCCAGCAGGGCGGCCGGCGTCGCAGGCACGGCACCCAGCCGTTCGAGCAGCGGGTGGGCTGCGGCCGGGTCGACGACGCGTACGCCGAGGACCTCGAACGCCCGTGGGTCGACGGGGTTGCCACTGCGTACCAGTACGGTGCCGCGGGCGCCGCGCACCACCCTGCCGTCGGCGAGCGGCACCGGCAGCGCACCGAGGGCGTCCAGGGGCGCATCGGCGAGGGCGGCGTACAGCGCCTGCCACTGCGCAGGTTCGCGGCTCCTGCCGGCCAACGAGTCGACGGCGTCGGCGAGCGCCAGGCGGCGGGCACCGAGCCGCTCGAGGAGCCCGGCGGAGCGCGCCGCCACCGGCGCGGCCACCCCGTCGAGCTCGTCGGCGAGCAGGGCCGCCAGCGACGGCGACGCTCCGTCGACCAGCACCGCGCGCTCGGGCGCGACCAGGCCTCCGTCGGCGCCCGGCACGACGGCGGCGCGGGGCAGCAGCTCGGCGATAGTTGCCCGCACGAGCGCGTCGACCTCGCCCGCCGCGAGGGGCCCGGGCAAGGCGGCGAGGGCGCGCGCCGGGTCCTCGGCCGCCAGCTGCTCGAGCAGCTCGACGTAGGCCTCCCCCGCCAGCCGCGCCACGGCGCTCAGCAGCGGACCCGGCACCGCACGGCGGCGGGTGGGCTCGAGCGGCAGCGTGGCGACCAGGACCGCGGGCAGGCCGAGCGGCTCGTCGGTCGGTGTCGGTGCGAGCACCACGCCCGGCAGGGCGACACCGGAGCCGTCGGGCACCGCCCAGGTCACCGTCAGCTCGCTGCGCGTGCGCTCCTCGAGCGGGCGGGTGGCCAGCGCGTCGGCAGGTGCCCCCGTCGAGCGGCGCACCACGCGCCAGCGCACCGAGGCGTCACCGTCGGAGAGCAGGACGCCACCCAGCGCGCTCTCGGAGACCACTCGTCGCTCGGCACCGTCGCGTCGCACGACCACCTCACGCAGCGCCGGCAGGGAGAGCAGGAGCACCGGACCTACCTCGTCGAGCAGTCGCGCCACCAGCTCGCGGGCGCCTGCTCGCAGCGGCAGCACCACGGCGGTGTCGTAGCCCTCGGGCACCTCGACCGCACGCGGCTCCGGCAGCCGCAGCACGGGCACGGCGCTCCCCCGCCGGTCGAGCTCACCACGCAGCTGGGACCCGTCGAGCCCCGACGCCAGCCCGGTGAGCGCAGCGACCGCGGCCTCGCGCGACCACCCCACGCCACCGGTGGGGCGCGAGCCGATGGCCGGGGAGTCCGACACGGCGAGGACGGCGGCGAAGCCGACGCCGAACCTCCCAGCGGAGTCGGCCGACCGCTTGCTGGAGGCGCGCAGGGTCGACAGCGCCTCCACGCCGGCCGCGTCGAGCGGCGCGCCCGCGTTGGCCGCCACCAGCCGGTCGTCCTCGAGCGAGAGCAGCAGCCGGCCGGGCACACCCGCGCGCACCGCGGAGTCTGCGGCGTTCTGGGCCAGCTCGACGACCACCCGGTCGCGGTAGCCCCCGAGGACCAGGTCCTCCTCGGCGTTCGCGTCCTCCCGCAGCCGAGCGGGCGAGGCGGCGTAGGCCTCGAGCACCCGCCGGCGCAGCTGCGCGGTGCCGAACGGGTCGGTCACGCGCGCAGGCTCAGCTGTGGCCGAGGTCTTCGCCCGGGCTCGCGGAGTCGACCGAGCCGTCGGGGTGGGCACCGGCCGGCACCGAGACGTACTCGTAGCCCAGCTCGTCGAGCACCGGCGGTGCCGGCTCGATGCTGGCGGGCGTCACCGCCGCCTCGGAGTGGGCGCCGCAGCCGTGGTCGAGCGCGACGACGCGGCCGTCGGAGGGCGAGTAGACGTTGGAGCACGCGCCGAACGCCTGGCGGAACGAGCCGCCGAGCAGCACGAGGAACCCGCACGTCGCACAGTGGGCGGGCGCAGCGAGGGCGATGGGAGCCTGCGGGCCGCCGTCGCCGGAGTACCACCGCTCCGCCGCGTCGGTGCGGCCCTCGAGCGAGAGGACGCGTGCGCGCCCCAGCCCCATCTCCCACAGCTCGGCGGCATCCTCGTCGTCGAGCGTCGGGCCGGCGGTCCAGCCAGGGGCGAGGCGCGGGTCGTCCTCCTCGGTCGGCAGCACGTCGCCGACGCCGAGGTCGCCCGGGCGCAGCCGCTCGCTCCAGGGCACCCACTCCGGCGCGAGCAGCGCGTCCGGGCCGGGCAGCAGCGCCGACTCCACGACCGTCGCGGTCTTCTGGCGCGGTGCGCGGGCGAGCACGACCGACCAGCGCCAGCCGTGGTAGCCCGGCAGGAGGCACTCGAACTCGTGGGAGACCAGACGCTCGCCCTCGACGGTGACGCCGAGGTGGGCGCCGACGCCCTCGCGGGTCGGGGTGTCGGCCGAGAGCTCCTCGGCGACCGAGCGGGCGAGGTCCACCGCCGCCGCCGCGACCGGGTCGAGGACCGCCTTGCGGCTGCGGGCCGCCCGCGGACGTGCGGTCGTCGCGTCGCCGGGGGTCGCGTCGCCGCTGATGCCTGTCTCCACGTGCGACATCCTCCCACTTGTGTGACGGTCCGCGTGCCGCACCGGCAGGATGGACGCCGTGGCACCCGACCCCTCCGCCGATCCCTTCGTCAAGCGCGCCCCTGAGGACGCCGGCGAGGTCGACGAGGCGCGGGCGAAGGCGGCCGAGCACGCCCTCGGTGCCGCCCGGGCGGCCGGCACGGCAGCGCGCGAGACGGCGGCGCTGACGCGCGTCGGCTGGCAGGCCACGCGCCGCTTCATCCGGTCGGCGGGCGCCGGCGAGACGGGGCTGGCGAAGCTCATCGACGTCACGGCGCTCGGCTCGGCAGGGGACGCCTTCGTCACCGTGTCCCTGGCCGGGACGCTGTTCTTCTCCGTGCCCACGGGCGAGGCGCGCGGGCGGGTCTTCGTCTACCTGCTGGTCACCATGGCGCCGTTCGCGCTCCTCGCCCCCGTCGTCGGGCCGCTGCTCGACCGCCTGGGCCACGGGCGCCGCTTCGCGCTGGCCGGCACCTTCGGGCTGCGGGCGCTGCTCGCGCTGGTCATGGCGGCCGCGGTGTCGGGCACCACCGACGACGGGCGCCGGCTCTACCCCGCCGCCTTCGGCGTCCTGGTCTGCATCAAGGCGTTCGGGGTCGCCCGCTCGGCCGCGATGCCCCGGCTGCTGCCGGCCGAGCTCGACCTGGTCAGCGCCAACTCCCGCGTCTCGCTCGCCAGCCTCGCCGCCCTCTCCACCGCCGGACCCCTGGGCGCCGGGGTGGTCACGCTGTTCGGCCCCGAGTGGTCGCTGCGCGTCGCGTTCCTCATCTTCGTCGTCGGCGTGGTGCTGTCCGTACGCCTGCCCAAGGCCCTCGACGACGAGCGCGGCGCCGGCGGGCGCGCGGTGCTCGCCGAGCACCTCCACGAGGGCGACGCGGCGCCCGACGAGGTCGAGGTTCCGGACGCGGCCGACACCGTGGCGGCGCCGCCACGCGCGGCCGGCTGGGCCGGGCGGCTGCGTGAGAGCCGGGCCCGCCGCGTACAGGCCGTCGGCCCTGCCGTCTTCGACGCGCTGCGCGCCAACGCCGGCATCCGCGCGTTCGCCGGCTTCCTGCTGCTGCACCTGGCGTTCCTGCTGCGCGCCCACCCGATGCACGGGCTGCCGGCCACGGCGCTGATCGCCGCCGCGGCGGCCGCGGCCGGCGTAGGCAGCGCCGCGGGGGCCTCGCTCGGCTCGGCGCTGCGCGGCCGGCCCGCCGAGGTCACCGTGCTGGCCTGCCTGGTGGCGTCGGCCGCGGCCGCCGCCCTGGGCTTCGTGCTGTTCGGGCTCATCACGATCCTGGTGGTCGCCGTCGTCGCCGGCGTCTCGCAGACGCTCGGCAAGCTGGCGCTCGACGCGATGATCCAGCGCGACGTGGCGCCGCACGTGCGCGCCTCCGCGTTCGCCCGCTCCGAGACCCTGCTCCAGCTCTCGTGGGTCGCCGGCGCTGGCGCCGGCACGCTGCTGCGGCCGCACGAGGGGCTGGGCTTCGGGCTGGCGGCCCTCGCGCTGCTCGTGCCCACGGCCATGGCTCTGCGCGGGGCCCTGCGGGGTCGCGCCCGCCGGCGTCACAGGTAGCCTTCGCAGCGTGGCAACTCCGTACACCTCCCGCCGCCTGCGCGGCGCCGCCCTCGGTCTCGCGGTCCTGGCGCCGCTGGTGCTGGCCGGCTGCGACAAGCCGACTCCGGGCGTGACCGCCTTCGCGGGCAGCAGCTCCCACCGCGCCGACGCGGCCTGCTGGTCGCAGAAGTCGAGCTCGCCGGTGCAGGAGTCGGCGTGCGACGCCACGGCCACCGACGTCGAGGTGGGCGCGGGCGACACGGTCGGCATCAGCGTCGACAAGGACGTCGCCGACGCGGGCTGGAAGGTGCAGATCGGCGACGGCCAGCAGGCCCAGGTCGTCACGCCCAAGACGCTCAAGACCACGCACTTCAAGCTGCCGGTCGGCTCGTCGCTGACCCAGGACTTCCCGCTGACCGTCGTGGCCTTCGACAAGTCGGGCCAGCAGGTGCGCGGCATCTGGAAGTTCCGCCTCGTGCCGGCCTGACGTGCGCGTCGTCGCCCTGGTCGCGGGCGAGCCCGAGCGCGACGCGGTGCTCACCGGCTTCGCCGACCTCGGCCTGCCGCGCCTGGCCCGCCTGGCGCCCTACTCCGGCACGCGCGTCGCCGACTGCGGCGCGGGCACGCTGGTGCTGGTGCCGACCGGCGGCGCCGACGTGGCGCTCGCCGCGTGCGCGGCGGGCGTGGCGCTGAACCGTACGCTGCCCGACCTCGTCGTCGCGATCGACGTCACGCCCGACGACGACCCCGTCACCGTCGCGCAGGCCGGCCCCGACGGCGAGCCGCTCGAGGGCTGGCTGCTCGAGATCGCCACTGCTCGCCTGCCGCAGGCGCAGCCCGCCGCGCAGGTCACCGGGCCGCTCGGCACCGGCGCCCACGCGGCGGCGCGCGTCCACTCCCGCCGCTTCCTCGCGGTCGGCGCCCCGCTCGCGCAGCTGGGCCCGGTCGCGCGCGCTCTGCTCGCGCGCGACCTGTCCGTCATCGCGTAGCGGGCCTACTTCCCGACGTACTCCCACGCACCGCGGTCCGGCTTGGCGTCGCGGCTGCGGTTGCCGACGTCGGTCTTCGTCGCGGCAGAGGAGTCGGCGTTGTTGCGGCACCTGCTCGACGCGAGCAGCTTGAAGTCGTTGCCGGTGTCGTAGCCCGGCGACGAGGTCTTGATGTCCTTGCTCGTCGCGCCGTCCGCGATGCAGTTGTGGTCCTGCCGGGCGACCGCGCCGGAGCCGTAGACCTTGAACAGGATGTTGTTGACGACCTGGAGCCCGCTGTTGCCCGACTTCACCAGGCTCGAGCCGCGGGAGCCCGACGTGCCCATGGCTCCGACGGTGTTGTTGATGACCCGCGTGGCCTTGGTGCTGACCAGGTTGATGCCGCTGCCGCGCCACGCCGTCACGAGGTTGTCGGCGATGTAGGTGCCGCTGACCCGCAGCGTGCTCACGGAGCGGTTCGGGCCGAGCATGATCGCCTGGTCCGGGCCGTTGGGGCCCGGTGCCCAGAAGCGGTTGCCGACGATCTTGAGGTCGTCGGAGCCGACCGACTGGATGCCGTCGTTGTGGTCGGCGTTCTTCTGCGGGTCGTGGATCCGGTTGCCCGAGATGACGACGTGCTTGCCGCCGGCGATCGTGATGATGTCGGACCCCGCGCCGAACAGGTCGTTGCCGGAGAAGGTCAGGTTCGACGGCCAGCTGCCGAGGTCGTACGGCGCTCCGTTGACGCTGATCGCGCGTGCCGTGCCGTTGGTGGCGAGCTTGCCGGTCACCCCGCGGCCGTCGACGATGCTGGCGCGCACCGTCACGTAGCTCGTCTTCTTCCAGATGTCGAAGCCGGAGTGCGCCTTCGGCTTGACGGTCACGTGGTCGAAGACCAGGTGCGAGCTGCCGTCGCTGATGCGCACGACGCTCTCGGGCGCCGACGACGAGTTGGCCAGCGTGAGGTTCGTGACCGTCAGGCCCTTGACGCCCTTGAGGGTCAGGCCGTGGACGACGACGCCGGTGCGCGAGGCGCCGCGCAGCGTGACGCCGGTCAGGTCGAGCTTCTTCGTCGTCCACTTGTCGAGCCAGAGGGCCGACCAGCTTCCGCTGGCCAGCGTGATGGTCGTGCCCTTCTTGGCCGAGCCGAGCGCCTTGAGGACGTCGGCACCGGGCTTGAGGGTCGTCGACGCGTAGGCGGGCGCGGCGGCCGCGCTCAGCGTGGTCGCCGCCATCGCGGCGCAGGCGAGCAGGGTGGGGAGGACTCGGGGCTTCATGCGGTTCCGTCTCTGTGGTGCGGGGCGGGCCGGGCACGCTGCTCCGATGCGGCTCCCAGCTGGTCTGCGGTGTCGGCTGTCTCACGCCTCCAGGTCGTCGGCGACGGCGCGGAGGACGGCGGCCAGCTTGGCGCCGGCGGCACGCTCGGGGTAGCGCCCGCGGCGCAGGCCCTCGCCCACCCGGTCGAGCAGGCGGATGACGTCCTCCACGATCGGCACGAGGTCGTCGGGCTTGCGGCGCGCGGCCTTCGCGAGCGAGGGGGGCGCGTCCAGCAGCCGGACGGCCATCGCCTGGGTGCCGCGGTTGCCCTGCGCGACGCCGAACTCGATGCGCTGGCCCGGCTTGAGCGCCGTCGCGCCCGCCGGGAGCGCGGAGGCGTGCACGAAGACGTCGCCGCCGTCGTCGCTGGTGGCGAAGCCGAAGCCCTTGTCCGTGTCGTACCACTTCACCTTGCCGGTCGGCACGGCGTCCTCCTCGCTGGGTTGGGCAGGCTGTCTGGGGGTAGAGGGCACGCGGTGTGGATCCGCTGCCGGCTCCGGCTCTGCGGCGCGGGCCCCCGGTCGTGCCGGGCGGGCGTCAGGTTACCCGTCCCACGGCGCCTACGCTTGGGCATATGCGCCCGAACGACCGCGACACGCCCGGCCCTGGCGACCGCTGGGTGGTCGTCGGCGGTGTGATCTTCGTCGCCGGCGCGCTGGCCTGCGTGGCCGCCGTCGTGCCCCTCCTGCTGGGCACCGACCCGCTCCCCGTCCTGGTCTACCTGCTCGCGCTGCTCGCGCCGCTCGGCTTCGCGGTCGCCCTGTGCGGGCTGCTCGTGGGCGTGCGCGCGCGCCGCATCCCGCGCTCGTGACCGACCGCGGGGCTCCCGTGCGCAGCCTGGCCGACGACCTGCGGGCGCGCGACGACGCCGCGCTCGCCGCGCTGCTGCGGGCCCGTCCCGACCTGCTCGGCCCGGTGCCCGCCGACGTCGGCGCGCTCGCGACCCGCGCCACCAGCGCGCCGAGCGTGGCGCGCGCCCTCGACCGGCTCGACCTCGCCGGCCTCCAGGTGGTCGAGGTGCTGGCGACGCTGCCCGAGCCCACGACGGCGGCCGAGGTGACCGCGCGCTGGGGCGCCGACGCCCGTGCCGTGCTGGCGGTGCTGCGCGAGCAGGCGCTGGTGTGGGGCGAGGGCGACGAGGTACGCCTGGTGCGCGCCGTCCGCACCGCCGTCCGCGAGCCGGCCGGGCTCGGCCCGCCGGTCGAGACGCTGCTCACCGGCGCGTCGCCGGAGGCCGTCGCGTCGCTGGTGCGTGCGCTCGGGGCCTCCACCACCGGCGACGTCACCCGTGACGCGGCCGCGGTCGCCGCCGTCCTCTCCGACGCCGCAGCTCTCGACGCGCTGCTCGCCGGCGCCCCGCCCGGCGCCCGCGAGGCGCTCGCCCGCCTCGAGTGGGGGCCGCCGGCCGGAGCGCTGCCCTCGGCCCGCCGCCAGGTCGACCCCGGCTCGGCCCGCACGCCGGTCGAGTGGCTGCTCGCCCACGGCCTGCTCGTGCCGACGGGCCCCGAGACGGTGACCCTCCCGCTCGAGGTCGCGCTGCACCTGCGCGGCGGCCGCGTCCACGCCGATCCGGCGCCGGTGCCCCCGGCCCTCGCGACCACCGAGCGCGGCGTGCGCTCGGCCGAGCAGGCGGCCGCGCAGGCCGCCTACGACCTCGTGCGCCGGTGCGAGGACCTGCTCGAGTCCTGGGGGCTGGCCCCGCCTGCGGTCCTGCGGCAGGGCGGGCTCAGCGTCCGCGACCTGAAGCGCACGGCGGTCGCGCTCGACGTCGACGAGCCGACCGCCGCGCTGGTCGTCGAGACCGCGCACTCGGCCGGCCTGTTCGGCCCGAGCCTCGAGGGCGACGAGTGGCTGCCCGGCCCCGCCTACGACACCTGGCTCGCGCAGCCCGTCGAGCGCCGCTGGGCCGTCCTCGCGCAGGCGTGGCTCGCATCGACGCGGGTGGCGTCCCTCGCCGGGGCCCGCGACGAGCGCGACAAGCCGCTCAACGCCCTCGGGCCCGGCCTCGACCGCGCGCTCGCGCCCGACCTGCGCACCTCGGTCCTGACCGCTCTCGCGGACGTCGGGGCCGGACTGGCGGTCGAGCGCGACAGCCTGCTGGCCCGGCTGACCTGGCACCGTCCCCGCCGGGCCGGGCGCTCGCGCGACGCGCTGGTGGGCTGGACCCTGGCCGAGGCGGAGGTGCTCGGCGTCACCGGCCGCGGCGCCCTCTCCGCGGCCGGGCGGCGGCTGCTCGACTCCGACGAGGACGCCGTCGCCGCGGCGCTCGCGCCGGGGCTGCCCGAGCCGAGCACCGAGATCCTGCTCCAGGCCGACCTCACCGTCGTCGCTCCCGGTCCGCTCGTGCCGGCGCTGGCCCGCGAGATCGCCCTGATGGCCGACGTCGAGAGCACCGGCGGCGCCACGGTCTACCGGCTGACCGCCGACTCCGTGCGCCGCGCGCTCGACGCCGGGCGCAGCTCCGGCGAGCTGCTCGAGCTGCTCACCACCCACTCGCGCACCCCCGTGCCCCAGCCGCTCGCGTACCTGCTCGAGGACGTCGCCCGCCGCCACGGCCGCGTACGCGTCGGCACCGCCTCTGCGTACCTGCGCTGCGACGACCCCGCCGTCCTCACCGAGCTCGTCGCCGACCGGCGCGCGGCCCAGCTGCGGCTGCGCCGGCTGGCGCCGACCGTCCTGGCCGCGCAGGCACCGGTCGACATGGTGCTCGAGCGCCTGCGCTCGCTCGGCCTGGCGCCGGCGGCCGAGTCCGCCGAGGGCGAGGTGGTCGTCCGCCGCCCTGACTCACGCCGCAGCCCCCACCGCCCGCGGCCTCCGCGCCTGGTCGGCGAGCCCCCCGCCCCGCCGGACGGGACGCTGGCCGCGGCGGTCCGGGCCGTACGCGCCGGTGACCGCGCCGCCGCGAGCGTGCGCCGCGACCCCCGGCTGCCCGCGTCGAGCTTCGGCGTGCCGCGCGTCGCCACCGCCGAGGTCGTGGCGCTGCTGCGCCAGGCGGTGCAGCAGCAGGTGCCCGTCGTCATCGGCTACGTCAACGCCGAGGCGTCGGCCACCGAGCGCGTGGTCGAGCCGATGAGCGTCGAGGGCGGCTACGTCACGGCCTTCGACCACCTCACCGACTCGGTGCGCACCTTTGCCGTGGCCCGCATCACCGGCATCGCCCCTGCTGCCAACGCCCCGGCCTGAGCTCAGTCGTCGTGAGAGCGGCGCAGGCGCTTGGTCTCGCCGCGCTGCTTCTTGGCCTCGACGCGCCGGCGCTGGGAGCCCAGGGTCGGCCGGGTGGGCCGGCGGGGCGCGGCGGGCGGGGCGAGCGCGTCGCGCAGCAGCGAGGCGAGCCGCTGCTGGGCCGCGTCGCGGTTGCGCAGCTGTGAGCGGTGCTCAGACGCCGACAGGGTGAGCACGCCGTCGACCAGCCGGTCGGCGAGCCGCTCGAGGGCGCGGGCGCGCAGGTGCGGGGGCAGCGAGGGCGAGCGCGCGACGTCGAAGGAGAGCTCGACCCGCGAGTCGGTCGTGTTGACGCCCTGGCCGCCCGGTCCGCTCGAGCGGGAGAACCGCCACGCCAGCTCGCCGGGCGGGATCTCCACCCGGCTGGTGACCCGCAGCGGCGCGCTCAGAGTCGCCGCCAGAAGAGCAGCTCGTCGCGCTCGTCGCCGGGAGCCACCCGGATGGCGTCCGGGAAGCGCCCGATCTCGACGTAGCCCAGCCTCGCGTAGAACTCGTGCAGCCCGTGCCCGTCGCGCGCCGCCAGTCTCAGCGCCTCCAGCCCCTCGGCGCGGGCCGTCTCGTGCACCGCCTCCATCAGCCGCCGGCCGAGCCCGCGGCCCTGCAGCGCCGGCGTGACGACCACGCACGTGACCGTCGCCCAGTGGCGCATGTGCGGCTTGTAGACGCGCTCGAGGAAGGCGAGGCCGACCGGCCCGTCAGGCCCCGACAGCACCACCAGCGTGTAGTCGCCGGCCAGCACGGACGCGAGCTTGTGCTCGAGGACCGGCGCCACGTCCGCGGCCGTCACCGGCGCCAGGAAGCCGACCGCTCCGCCGCCGTTGACGCCCTCGACCCAGACGTCCACCAGCGCGTCGCGCAGCGCGGGGTCGACGACAGCGCCGCGCACCGCCGCGTACGTCGTGGCGAGGGTGTCGGAGGTCATGGTCCCCATCGTCCCCTGCCCGGGAAGAGCGCCGCGCGGCGCCTGGTTGACACTGGAACCCCCAGCTCGACGTCCGGAAGGACCCGCGTGACCGACGGCCCGCTCATCGTCCAGTCGGACAAGACCCTGCTGCTCGAGATCGACCACGACGACTCCCCCGCTGCGCGCCGCGCCATCGCCCCGTTCGCCGAGCTCGAGCGCGCCCCCGAGCACGTGCACACCTACCGCGTCACCCCGCTCGGGCTCTGGAACGCGCGTGCCGCCGGCCACGACGCCGAGCAGGTCGTCGACACGCTGCTGCGCTACAGCCGCTACGCGGTGCCCCACTCCCTGCTGGTCGACATCGCCGACACGATGGACCGGTACGGCCGCCTCACGCTCGAGAAGCACCCCGTCCACGGGCTGGTGCTGCACACCACCGACCGGCCGGTGCTCGAGGAGGTGCTGCGCTCGAAGAAGGTGGCGCCGCTGGTCGGCGAGCGGGTCGACCCCGACACCGTGGTCGTGCACCCGAGCGAGCGCGGCCACATGAAGCAGGTGCTGCTCAAGCTGGGCTGGCCCGCCGAGGACCTCGCGGGCTACGTCGACGGCGAGGCCCACCCGATCGAGCTCGCGCAGGACGGCTGGACGCTGCGGCCCTACCAGCAGGAGGCCGTCGACGGCTTCTGGCACGGCGGCTCCGGCGTGGTGGTCCTCCCCTGCGGCGCGGGCAAGACGCTGGTCGGCGCGGCCGCGATGGCGCAGGCCAAGGCGACCACGCTGATCCTCGTCACCAACACCGTCTCGGCGCGCCAGTGGCGCCACGAGCTGCTCAAGCGCACCTCGCTGACCGAGGACGAGATCGGCGAGTACAGCGGCTCCAAGAAGGAGATCCGCCCGGTCACCATCGCGACCTACCAGGTGCTGACGACCAAGCGGAAGGGCGTCTACCAGCACCTCGAGGTGTTCGACGCTCGCGACTGGGGCCTGGTCGTCTACGACGAGGTGCACCTGCTGCCGGCGCCGGTCTTCCGCTTCACCGCCGACATCCAGGCCCGCCGCCGGATCGGCCTGACCGCGACGCTGGTGCGCGAGGACGGCCGGGAGGGCGACGTCTTCTCGCTGATCGGGCCCAAGCGCTACGACGCGCCGTGGAAGGACATCGAGTCGCAGGGCTACATCGCGCCCGCCGACTGCGTCGAGGTACGCGTGACGCTCAGCGAGCACGAGCGGCTGACCTACGCGACGGCCGAGCCGGAGGAGCGCTACCGCCTCTGCTCGACCACGGCGACGAAGGCGCGGCTCGTCGAGCGGCTCACCGAGCTGCACGAGGGCGAGCGGATCCTCGTCATCGGGCAGTACATCGACCAGCTCGACGACCTCGGCAACCGCCTCGACGCCCCGGTGATCAAGGGCGAGACGACGGTGAAGGAGCGCGAGCGGCTGTTCGAGGCCTTCCGGAGCGGCGAGATCACCACCCTGGTCGTCAGCAAGGTCGCGAACTTCTCGATCGACCTGCCGGAGGCGGCCGTCGCGATCCAGGTGTCCGGCACCTTCGGCTCGCGCCAGGAGGAGGCCCAGCGCCTGGGCCGCGTCCTGCGCCCGAAGTCCGACCGCCGCGCGGCGCGCTTCTACTCGGTCGTCGCCCGCGACACCGTCGACCAGGACTTCGCGGCCCACCGGCAGCGCTTCCTGGCCGAGCAGGGCTACGCCTACCGCATCCTCGACGCAGACGACATCCTCGCCGGAGGCACGGCCGACGCGGCGGAGTGACGCCCGTCAGCGCGCGAGCAGCACCTGGACGCCGGCCCGCCGGAACCGCTCCACGGCCCGGGGGTCGGCGCCGGCGTCGGTGACCAGGTGCGTCATCTCGTGCAGGCCGACGATCTGCACGGTCGACTCGACCCCCAGCGAGGCGGAGTCGGCGAGCACGACCACGGCCGCGGCGGTCGCGACCAGGGCGCGGTCGGTCGGTGCGCCCAGCACCTCGGCGGTCGAGAGCCCGCGCTCGACGGTCACCCCGTCGCCGCCGACGAAGGCCAGCGTCGTGCGCATGCCCGTCAGGGTCTGGTCGCCGGGCAGCCCGAGGACGGCCTGCCGCGGTCCGCGCACGCTGCCGCCGGTGATGAAGACGTCGATGCCGCGGTGGCCGGACAGCTCCTGGGCGACGGGCACCGAGTTGGTGACGACGGAGAGCTCCTCCCGCTCGGCGAGGACGCGGGAGAGCGCCACGGTCGCGGGCCCGGCGCCGACCGCGATGCTGTCGCCGTCGCGCACGAGCGAGGCCGCCAGCGCCGCGACGGCCGCCTGCGCGTCGACGCGGTCGACGAGCGCCGTCCGCGCCCTCACTGCGCCACCTCCGCGAGCTCGGCCGGCTCGAACGAGGCACCGTGCATCACGAGGTCCTGGATCGCCACCACTGCTGCTCCTCTCGCCCAGTCGAAGAAGTCGGTCGAGCGCACCTCGACCGCGACCGGTGCGGCTGACGGGTCGAGCCGGCGGGCCAGCGCCTCGTGGAAGGCGTCGCCGAGCACGGAGTAGAACTGCATCGCCTCGCCGGTGAGGACCACGCTGCGCGGCCCGACGAGGTTGACGACGTTGGCGGTGACGACGCCGAGGGCGCGGCCCGCCTCGGCCAGCACGTGCCGTGCGTCCGGGTCGCCGGCCAGCGCGCGCTCGCCGAGCTCCTCGAGCGAGCCGGGCACGTCGCTGGTGCGCTCGGCCAGGGCGCGCAGCATCCCGCCGGTCGTCGCGTAGGTCATCGCGCAGCCGCGGTGGCCCTGCGGGCAGGTGGTGCCGCGGTCCTCGACCTGTCCGTCGTCGACCGGCATGTGGGCCACCAGGCCGCACGCGCCCGCCGACCCGCCCACGGCCCTGTCGCCGATGACGAGCCCGCAGCCGATGCCGGCGCCGGCGGTGACGACGGCGAAGGAGTCGGAGCCGCCGCCGAACCAGTGCTGCAGCGCCGTGAGCGCGCGCAGGTCGTTCTCGACGACCACCCGCACGCCCAGCCGCGGCTCGAGCAGCTCGCGGAGGGCGACGTCCTCCCAGCCGAGGAACGTCGAGGCGGTGACGTAGGAGTGGTCGCGCAGCACGGTGCCGGAGATGCCGACGCCCACCTGCACCGGGCGCCGCACCGTGGCGAGCGCCTCGACCAGGTCCACGACGACGCCGACGACGGCGGCGACGTCCTTGCTCGGGAGCGCGCGGTCGAGCCGCTCCACGACGGCGCTGCGGAAGTCGGTGAGCACGGCGTAGGCGTGGTCGCCCGTCAGCTTCACGCCGACGAAGTGCACGCGGTCGGCGGCGACGTCGAGCGGGCTCGAGGGCCGTCCCGTGGAGGCCAGCTGCGCCGGCTCCTCCTCGCGGAGCAGGTCGGCGTCGACGTAGGGCCGGGTCAGCTTGGTGAGCGAGGCGGCGGACAGCGAGAGCCGGCGGGCGAGCTCGGCGCGCGGCAGCGGGCCGGAGCGCAGCAGCATCTGCAGGATCGAGCGGGTGCTCGACGGGATGGGCACGCCGACACCGTAGGCCCCTTATTTCACCGAGTCAAGAAACTTCTCACTACCCGGCAGCCAGCCGCTCGCCCGCCTCGATCGGCACCGTCGTCGTGTTGCCGGCGGCGGCCAGCGGGCACTCCCACACCGGGTCGTAGCGGCACGACGGGTGGTAGAGGAAGTTGAAGTCCAGCACCAGCTTGCCGTCGAAGAGCCCCAGGTCGGCGCCCTTGGCGGTGTCGACGAGGTAGCGGCCGGCGCCGTAGGTCGTCGTGCGCGCCGTGCCGTCCTTGACCGGCACGAAGAGCCCGCCGGCGTACTGGTCGAGCCACCACACGTCGAGGGTGATGCCGAGATCGGGCACCTCGACCAGGCCCACGAGCTTCTGGCGCACCTCGCCGTCGCTCGAGGACGGCGAGACCCGCAGCTGCTCGCGCTCGACCGGCTGCAGCGGCACGACGAAGCGCAGCGCCGGGTCGTAGGGCCAGTAGGGCAGCCCCGTCTCCCGCAGCGGGTCGTCGGCGGGCAGCGGGCTCTGGGGGTGCGAGCGGAAGAGCTCGTCCTTGGCCGCGCGCCACAGCTTGTGCCCCGAGCGGGGGTCGCTCTCGCGGCGCACCGCCGCGTAGACCTGCTGCATGCGCCGGCGCCAGTCGGCGAGCTCGAGGACGTCCACGCCCTCATCCTGCCCCACGGCCCCGGACGCTGCCGCTACGCTTCCCGCCATGTCGTCGAGCACCCAGGCGTGGCGCCGCACCTAGCGGCCTGCACCGACGACGTCCCCACGCAGCAGCCCGCTCCCGGCGAGGCGCTGCGACGGAGTGCGACCTCCCGGGGGCCCGACGGCCCGGAGGGCCCAGTGAGCACTCCCCTGACCGACTACCTCGTGACGGCCCGGACGTTCGAGGAGTACCTCGAGATGTTCGCGCTCGACCTGCCCACCCTGGCAGGACAGCGCGTCCTCGACTGCCCCGGCGGTGCGGCCAGCTTCGCCGCCGACGGCAGGCGCCACGGCGTACGCGTCACCGCCCTCGACCCCGCCTACGCCCTCGCGCCCGGCGACCTCGCCGTCCGCGCCCTGGACGACGTACGCACCGGTGCGGACCACGTGGCCGGCTCCCTCGAGGCCTACGACTGGAGCTCGTTCGGCAGCCCCGAGGCCCACCGGGCGGCGCGCACGGCTGCGGCGGGACGCTTCGCGCTCGACCTGCGACGCCGTCCCGGCGACTACGTCGCGGGCTCGCTGCCCGACACGGGGCTGCCGGCGGAGAGCTTCGACCTGGTGCTGAGCTCGCACCTGCTGTTCACCTACGCCGACCGGCTCGACGCGGCGTTCCACCGGGCCGCGGTGCGCGAGCTGCTCCGCGTGCTGCGCCCGGGCGGCGAGCTACGGGTGTTCCCGCTCGTCGACCTCCGCGCCCACCGGCCCGACCTCGTCGACGAGGTCGTGGCGGACGTGCGCAGCTCGGGCACCGCAGCGGCAGAAGCGCCTGTGCGCTACCGGTTCCAGCGCGGAGCCGACAGCATGCTCCTGCTGCGCAAGGGCGTCAGCGCACCTTCTGGGTGCGCAGGCCCGAGGCACGCAGCCTCGTGACCAGCTCGCGGCCCGTCACGCTCTCGGCGCCCAGGGCGATCGCCTGCTCGCGGAGGACGTCGGGGATGTCGTAGTGGTCGCCCTGGAAGGCCCGTCTCGGGATGCCGAGGCGCTCGGCGAAGCCGTGCAGCTCGTCGTAGGACGTGTCGCTGACCAGGTGCGCCCACAGCCTGTCGCGCCACGGCCACATGGCGGGGTCGACGAGCACGGTCACGCGCTCACGCTACCCGGTGGCCCTGGCCGCACCGCCGCGCGCCAGCGAGGCGCCGGCCGCGACGACGCACAGCACCGTCAGGACCACCAGGGCGGTGCGGAAGCCGTCGACGAAGTGCCCCACCTCGGCGGGCGAGAGCTGGGTGAGCGTGCCCGCGTAGGTCGCCCGCTTCTCCCGCGGCGCCAGCGGACTGGTGACGATGGCCAGCGACATGGCGGTGCTGACGACGAAGCCGGTGTTCTGCAGCATCGAGCGCAGACCGTTCGCGACCCCGCGGCTGCTGGCCGGCACGCTGCTCATGATGGAGCTGGTGTTGGGCGTCATGAACGCGCCGGTCCCGACGCCCACCAGGAACAGCGCCACACCGATCGGCGCGTAGCCCGCGTGCGGCGACACGACGGCCGCCATCAGCAGCAGTCCACCCGAGACCACACCCAGACCGGACGACGCGAGCACCTGTGTCGACACGTGGCGCGAGAGCCAGCCGACCGGCGGGGAGGCGACCATCATGCCCAGTGCCAGGGGCGTGACCCGCAGCCCGGCCTGGAGCGGGTCGAGTCCCTGCGCGCCCTGGAAGAACAGCGACGCGAGCAGGATCAGGGAGAACCGCGCCATGGCGAGCAGGAACACCGAGAGGTAGGCGAAGGCGAGCTGGCGGTCGGCCAGGAGCGCCAGGTCGACGAGCGGGTCGCTGCGGTGGCGCTGCACGAGGACGAACGCCGGCAGGCCGACGGCCAGAGCGAGGAAGCCGGCCACCACCTGGGGCGCCGCCCAGCCGACGGAGCCGCCCTCCGAGAGCGCGACGACGAGACCGCCGAGCCACACGACCGACAGGACCGCACCGACCCCGTCGAAGCGGCCCTCGGCGCGCTCGGTGCCGGCCGGCCGCAGGGTGTGCGTCGCCCAGGCCAGCCCCACGAGACCGACGGGGACGTTGAACAGGAAGACCCAGCGCCACCCGAAGGCCCCGATGAGCGCACCGCCGACCACCGGCCCGGCCACCTGCGCCGCCGAGATCACCGTGATGTTGAGCCCGAGGGCCGTGCCGAGCAGCCGACGGGGGAAGGCGTCGGTCAGCTGGGCGGTGGTGTTGGTGATGATCGCGGCCGCGCCGACGGCCTGCACCGCGCGCAGGGCGATGAGGACCCCGGCGGTGGGTGCGAGGCCACAGCCCAGGCTGCCGAGCGTGAGCACCCCGAGCCCGGTGACGTAGAGCCGGCGCCGGCCCACCAGGTCGGCGAGCCGGCCGAACAGCAGGATGAGCACGGTGTTGACCAGCATGTAGGACAGCAGGAACCAGCTGGCCTGCGTCGGCGAGGCGTTGAAGTGGCGCGACACGCTCGGCAGGCCGACGTCGAGCGTGGAGGAGTTCAGTCCGGTGAGGACGACGCCCAGGCTCGTGACCGAGAGCACGCGCCAGGCGTACGCGACGTCCTCCTGCACAATGACGTCGTGCCCGATCCGCTGCTGGCTACCCGTGCACTGCTGCTGCACGACCTCGCCGCCCGCGAGACCGTGGGCGTCGACGTCCTGGCGCTGCTCGAGGAGGTCGTCGCCGGTCGGCGCTGGTGGATCGAGGCGTGGGAGGGCGGCGCCGACGTGGTCGCCGGCCAGCTCGCCCAGGACCTGCAGGAGCGCCTGCTCGACGACGCGGGCCTGCGCTGGCCGGCCTGCCCGCTGCACGACGGCGCCCACGAGCTGCGGGTCGAGCCCGACCTCGGGCCAGACCCCGAGTGGGTCTGCGAGGACGCCGGCGAGCGCGTCGCGCCGCTCGGCGGGCTCTAGACCAGCCGCTCCGGCAGCTCCCCGCGGAACGGGCGGGCCGGCGGGCCCGAGACCCCGACGTCGACCGCGAACAGCGCGCCCGCCAGCGGCTGGCCGGCGAGCGTGCTCGCGTCGAGGCCCTCGCGGGAGGTCGTGACGAGCAGCGTCGTGCCGGCGAACGCGACGGCGCTGGGCTGGTCGACCGGCAGGTCGACGACCGCGAGGACCTCGCCGGTCGGATTGACCCGCAGGACGCTGCGCCCGCCCCAGAGCGCGGCCCAGACGCAGCCGTCGTCGTCGAGGGCGATGCCGTCGGCCACGCCGTCGGCGCGGTCGCGGCGCAGCACCTCGCGGCGGGCGCCGAGCGCGCCGGTCGCGGGGTCGTAGCCGAACGCGGCGAGGGTGCCCTCGCCGCTGTCGGACCAGAACATCGTGGTGCCCTCGGAGTCCCACGCGGTGCCGTTGGCGATCGTGGTCCTGGGGATCAGGGTGCGTACGCCGCCGTCCAGGTCGCCGCTCACGACCCACCCCGAGCCCGGCGCGGTGTCGTAGGCCATGAGCCCCGCGACGACCCGGCCGGCCGGGTCGCACACGGCCTCGTTCATGCGCAGGACCTCGCCGCGCCCCGGCGCTGCGTCGACCAGCTCGGTCGTGGTGCCGTCCTCGTCGAGGCGGACGAAGCCGGTGCCGGCCGCGAGCAACCACCCGCTGCCGTCGGCGAGCGGGTTGGCCGCGCCCACCGGACGGTCGAGGACGTAGGAGCGGACGGGCGCGAGCCGCCCGCCGCGGAAGGCCCAGCGGTGCACGGCGCCGGCCATGATGTCGACGCACACGAGCTCGTCGCGCACCGCGTCCCAGCGCGGGCCCTCGCCGTGCTCGAGCAGGTCCTCCGACACCGGGTCTGCGACGAAGCTGCGCAAGGGGCTCTCCTCCGGACGGCGACGGGCTCCACGAACGTACCGGAGGCACCCCGGACGCGGCCGAGGGGCGGTCCCGGCCGGAGCCGGGACCGCCCCTCGGCGGTGGTGCGGTGCTGCGAGCGGGACCTAGAAGTCCATGTCGCCGCCGCCGGGGGCACCGGCGGGGGCGGGGTTCTTCTCCGGCTTGTCGGCGATGACGGCCTCGGTGGTGAGGAAGAGACCGGCGATCGAGGCAGCGTTCTGCAGCGCAGAGCGGGTCACCTTGGCCGGGTCGATGATGCCTTCCTTGATGAGGTCGACGTACTCGCCGTTGGCGGCGTTGAGGCCCCAGCCCGACTCGAGGTTGCGGACCTTCTCGACCACGACGCCGCCCTCGAGGCCGGCGTTGACCGAGATCTGCTTGATCGGGGCCTCGAGCGCGACCTTGACGATGTTGGCGCCCGTGGCCTCGTCGCCGTCGAGCTCGAGCTTCTCGAACGCCGCGACACCGGCCTGGAGCAGGGCGACGCCGCCACCGGCGACGATGCCCTCCTCGACGGCGGCCTTCGCGTTGCGGACGGCGTCCTCGATGCGGTGCTTGCGCTCCTTGAGCTCGACCTCGGTGGCCGCGCCCGCCTTGATGACGGCCACGCCGCCGGCGAGCTTGGCGAGGCGCTCCTGGAGCTTCTCGCGGTCGTAGTCGGAGTCGCTGCGCTCGATCTCCTGGCGGATCTGCGAGACGCGGCCGGCGATCTGGTCGGCCTCGCCCGCGCCCTCGACGATCGTGGTCTCGTCCTTGGTGACGACGACCTTGCGCGCGCGGCCGAGCAGCTCGAGGCCCGCGGTGTCGAGCTTGAGCCCGACCTCCTCGGAGATGACCTCGCCACCGGTGAGGATGGCGATGTCGGCCAGCATGGCCTTGCGGCGGTCGCCGAAGCCCGGGGCCTTGACGGCGACCGAGCGGAAGGTGCCGCGGATCTTGTTGACGACCAGGGTCGCGAGGGCCTCGCCCTCGACGTCCTCGGCGATGATCGCGAGCGGCTTGCCCGACTGCATGACCTTCTCGAGCAGCGGGAGCAGGTCCTTGACCGCGGAGATCTTCGAGTTGACGACGAGCACGTAGGGGTCGTCCAGGACGGCCTCCATGCGCTCCGAGTCGGTGACGAAGTAGGGGGAGATGTAGCCCTTGTCGAAGCGCATGCCCTCGGTGAGCTCGAGCTCGAGGCCGAAGGTGTTGCTCTCCTCGACGGTGATGACGCCTTCCTTGCCGACCTTGTCCATCGCCTCGGCGATGAGCTCGCCGATCTGGGTGTCGGCGGCCGAGATGGAGGCGGTCGCGGAGATCTGCTCCTTGGTCTCGACCGGCTTGGCCTGGTTGAGCAGCTGCTCGGAGACCGCGGCCACGGCCTTGTCGATGCCGCGCTTGAGGGCGATCGGGTTGGACCCGGCCGCCACGTTGCGCAGGCCCTCGCGCACCAGCGCCTGGGCGAGGACGGTCGCGGTCGTCGTGCCGTCACCGGCGACGTCGTCGGTCTTCTTCGCGACCTCCTTGACCAGCTCGGCGCCGATCTTCTCGTAGGGGTCCTCGAGCTCGATCTCCTTGGCGATGGAGACGCCGTCGTTGGTGATCGTGGGGGCGCCCCACTTCTTCTCCAGGACGACGTTGCGGCCCTTGGGGCCGAGCGTGACCTTGACCGCGTCGGCGAGCTGGTTCATGCCACGCTCGAGCCCACGGCGGGCTTCCTCGTTGAACGAAATGATCTTGGCCATGTGTTGCAGGTCCTCCCGGGACGGGGTGGTTGACCCGCGGCGAGACGACGCCCGCGACGGACGACCGGGCGTCGGCCCGGTCTCGTCGACTCACTCGCGTTGTCACTCGGTCGTACTGAGTGCTAACCCATGATTAGCACTCTCGTCCGTCGAGTGCAAGTGCCGCCCACCCGCTCGTGGACGGCGTGCACACTGGACGGCGATGACGGAACCCGAGCACCCCCAGGACGCGGGACGGTACGCGCGCCCGCACCGCCCGCTGCCCCTCCCCTCGCCCGGGCTGAGCTGGGCGGCCCACGACGCCGACCCCGCGGCCCGTCGCGAGCGCGCCTACGCCACGGCCGTCGCCGTGCTGCAGGCCGGCAAGCAGGACGCGGCGCTCGCCGCCGACCTGGTGCGCCTGGACGAGACCCTCGGCCTCGACGCCCTGCGCGAGCTGTGGGCCGAGCCCGAGGACGACGGGCTGCCCGCCGCCCTGTGGTCGCTCTACCTGCTGCGCGCCTGGCTGGTGCGCCAGTCCTCGGAAGCCGCCCGCATCTACGCCGCCGGGCGGGGCCACGTGCCGGTGCCCGACGCCGTCGCGGGCGTGCCCGACCGGCCCGCACCCGGCGACCTCGCCGCGCTGGGCGACTCCATCCTGTCGACGGCCCTGCGCGGCGACCCGCCCGGCGCCATGGACCGCGCGGCCGCGGTGCACAGGGTCATCGCGTGCGGCCGCTTCGCCGTGAGCCCGAGCGAGCAGGCGCAGGAGAGCCGGCTCGCCGAGGGCAACCTGCGCGCGGCGGCACGGCTCGAGACCGCCGCCGAGGCGTGGCGCGCCGGCGGCACGCTCGAGCGCTGAGGCCGTCGGCTCACGGCACCAGGGCGGCGCGCACCTCGCGCCGGTGGGCGAACAGCCACGTACGCGTGCGCTCGGCCTGCGCCGCGCCGCCCTGCACCCAGTACGGCGTGAAGGACTCGTGCCCGTGCGTCACGGCGTCCTGCACGATGCCGTAGCACCACGCGTGGGCGGAGAGCAGCGCGCCGGCGACGTGCTCGCGGTCGTCGGCCGAGAGGCCGTAGGCATCGACGAAGACCCGCAGCCGGCGCAGCGAGTCCTCCTCCACGTCGCCCTCACCCTCGAGCGGCGAGTCCGCCCGGTCGCGCAGCGGCGCCCAGAGCCGGGCCGCGCAGGCGACGTCCCAGAGCGCGGTCCCGGGCGCGGCGAGGTCGAAGTCGATGAGCGAGACGGCGACGCCGTCGCGGAAGACGACGTTGTCGAGGTTGGGGTCGTTGTGGGTGACCAGCGGGCCGCGGTAGCGCGGCGGCAGCGGGCGGCCCCACTCGTGCGCCGACGCGTCGAAGGAGGCGACGGCCGCGTGGTAGTCGCGGAGCAGCTCTGCGACGCTGGTGAGCGCCCGCTCGCTCAGCGCCCACGCGGGGTAGGGCGGCGTCGCGACGTCGCCCTCGACGTAGGACAGCACCTCGCGCCCGGCCCGGTCGACGCCGACGAACCGCGGCGCCCCGGCGAAGCCGACGTCCTCGAGGTGGCGCAGCAGCGCCCAGGTCGACCGGCTGGTCGGGCGCACCGGCCGGCGGACGGTGTCGCCGACGCGGGTGACGCGGCCCCGGTTGGTCGTGCCGCCGTGGAGCAGGACCTCGCTCTCGTCACCGGGGGTCATCTGCGCCGGCCAGGAGCTCACGCGCCATGCTGGCATGGGTGACCAGGCTCTTGAGGTAGCCGCCCCGCAGCGCAGCCCGCACGGCCGCGGCCTTCGAGCTGTCGTAGACGATGCCCACCACGTCGGGCACGGCGCGCAGCTGCTCGGCGGTGATGCCGATGGTCCGGTCGGTCAGGGGGGTCGCGACCGGGTCGCCCTGCTCGTCGATCTGGATGCCGGAGAGCTCCGCCCGCACGCCGAGGGCCCGGATCTCGCGCCGCTCGGCCGGGGTCAGCGCGTCGACCACGGTCGAGTGCCGGGGCTCCCACGACCCGACGCCGACCACGGCCACGGTGACCCGCGGGTAGCGCTTCATGGCCCGCTCGATCTCGAGCTGGCGGCGCAGCACGGCGGCGGTCGCGGCGTCGGGCAGGATCATCGGCGCGTAGAAGAAGAAGGCCGGCCCGTTGCCCTTGCGCGCCACGTCGCGCACCAGCTCGATGGCGCTCTCGTCGACGTCGGGGCGAGAGAGCGCCCCGGTCAGCTGCACGACCTCGCACGGGGCGAGGGAGGTCAGCGCCGTGCGCATCGCCATCAGCGAGCGCGCCCACGCCAGCCCCAGCACGTCCTCCGCGGTCACCACCTCGCTGAGCAGGTCGGCTGCGGCCCGGCCCAGGTGCTGGCGCAGCACCTCCGGGTCGTCCTCGGGGCTGTCCACCACGACGCTGTGCCGCAGCCCGAAGGCGGTCTGCAGCCGGCTGGACAGGTCGAGGTCGAGCTCCCCCGGGAAGTGGAACTCGATGCGCACCAGGCCGGTCGATCGCGCGGTGTCGATCAGGCGGGCCACCTTGAAGCGGCTCAGGCCGAACTCCTCGGCGATCTCGATCTTGCTGCGGCCGTCGAGGTAGTAGCGGCGAGCGACGCTCGCGGTGAGGACGAGGGACGAGGGACCCGGCACGCTCATGGCTCTCCTTGCTCGTTTGAGCGGTCGCCGCCCATATTCGCACTTCTCCATTGACGCCGGACGCCGAACCGCCCATATTGATCCGCACAGCAGCACTCCGCTCGTTTGAGCGCCGAGGTGCACAGACGACGACAGACCTTCCCGCAGCAGTCCAGGAGGACCCCGTGACCCGCAGCTCTTCACGGCGCATCAGCGTCGCCGCCGTGCTGGCCACCACCGCGCTCGTCGCCGGCTGCGCCGGAGCGGGAGGAGGCGGAGGTGGCGGCAACTCCGGCGGCGGCTCCTCGAGCGGCACCGGCGGAGGCGGCGGCGGCAAGGCCGTCAACGTCCTCATGGTCGGCAACCCGCAGATGGAGGACATCCAGAAGCTGACCGCGGACTCCTTCACCAAGGACACCGGCATCAAGGTCAACTACACGATCCTCCCCGAGAACGAGCTGCGCGACAAGGTGACCCAGGAGGTGGCCACCGGCGCGGGGCAGTACGACGTGGCGACCATCGGCGCCTACGAAGCGGCACTGTGGGCCAAGAACGGATGGCTGCACGAGCTCGACAGCTACGCCGACAAGGACACCTCGTTCGACAAGGCCGACCTGCTCAAGCCGATCGTCACCTCGCTGCAGGGCGACGACGGCAAGCTCTACGCGCTGCCGTTCTACGGCGAGTCCTCGTTCCTGATGTACCGCAAGGACGTCCTCGCGGCCAAGGGCGTGACGATGCCGGAGCGCCCGACCTGGCAGCAGGTCGCGGACGCGGCGGCGAAGGTCGACGGCGCCCAGCCCGGCATGAAGGGCATCTGCCTGCGCGGCCTGCCGGGCTGGGGCGAGATCTTCGCGCCTCTGACGACGGTGGTCAACACCTTCGGCGGCACGTGGTTCGACAAGGACTGGAAGGCCGAGGTCAACGCGCCGGAGTTCAAGCAGGCGACCAACTTCTACGTCGACCTCGTCAAGGCGCACGGCGAGCCCGGTGCCGCCCAGGCCGGCTTCTCCGAGTGCCTCAACGCTCTCTCGCAGGGCAAGGTCGCGATGTGGTACGACGCCACCAGTGCCGCCGGCTCGCTCGAGGACCCGTCGGTGAGCAAGGTCGCGGGCAAGATCGGCTACGCGCTCGCTCCGACCGTGAAGACGAAGTCGTCCGGCTGGCTCTGGACGTGGGCGTGGGCGATGCCCAAGACGACGAAGAACGCCGACAACGCGGCGAAGTTCATGCTCTGGGCCTCGAGCAAGGACTACGAGAAGCTGGTCGGCGAGAAGCTGGGCTGGGCCCGCGTGCCGTCCGGCAAGCGCGCCAGCACCTACGAGATCCCGGAGTACAAGAAGGCCTCCGCCGCCTTCGGCCCGCTGACGCTGAAGGCCATCCAGGAGGCCGACCCGGTCAACCCCGGAGTGCAGCCGCGGCCCACCAAGGGCGTGCAGTTCGTGACGATCTCGGAGTTCGCCGACCTCGGCACCAAGGTCTCCCAGGAGGTCAGCGCCGCGATCGCCGGCAAGACGAGCGTCGACAAGGCCCTCGACAGCGGGCAGAAGCTCGCTGAGGCGGTCGGCGAGAAGCAGAAGTAGGGGACTCCTGATGGCCACTCTCGCTGCTGCGCCCGGACGGCCCGCCGTCCGCCAGCGCTCGCTGAGCTCGAAGGCGCGGTGGGCGCGCCGGGCGCCGCTCCTGCCCGCCCTGGTCTTCACCGTCGTGGTGACGCAGGTGCCGTTCCTCGCCACCATCGTCATCTCGACCCTGCACTGGAACGTCCTCAAGCCGGGCGAGAAGAGCTTCGCCGCCTTCAGCAACTACAAGACGGTGGCCACGGACGACCGGCTGCGCACCGCGGTCGTCAACACCGTGGTGCTCACGGCCTCGGTGGTGCTCCTCAGCCTGGCGATCGGCCTGGGGCTGGCGGTCCTTCTGGACCGCCGGTTCCCGGGCCGGGGCCTGGCCCGCACCCTGCTCATCGCCCCGTTCCTCGTCATGCCGGCCGCGTCGGCACTGATCTGGAAGCACATGATCTACAACCCCGACTACGGCCTGCTGAACGGCGTCCTGAACGCCGTGGCCAAGGTCTACGGAGGCCACGGGCCGAGCATCGCGTGGGTGTCGGCGCACCCGATGCCCGCGGTGGTGGTCTCGCAGGTCTGGCAGTGGACGCCGTTCATGATGCTGATCCTGCTCGCCGGGCTCCAGGCGCAGCCCGGCGACGTGCTCGAGGCGGCGCGGGTCGACGGCGCGAAGGGCCTCGACACCTTCCGCTACATCACGTTGCCCCACCTGCGGCAGTACCTCGAGCTCGCGACACTGCTGGGCTCGATCTACATCCTGCAGACGTTCGACGCGATCTTCACCATCACGCAGGGCGGTCCGGGCACAGCGACCACGAACCTGCCCTACGAGATCTACCAGACCATGTTCCGCAAGTACGAGTACGGCGAGGCGGCCGCTGCAGGCGTCGTCGTCGTCATCGGCACCATCATCGTCGCGACGTTCGCCCTGCGCGTGATCTCGTCGCTCTTCCGTGAGGAGCAGGGCGCATGAGCACCACCCTCGACGCCTCGACCGAGACAGTCCGGCCAGCCACCGCGGGCGGCAGCACGCGGCGGCGCCTGCCACGGCGTACGAAGGAACCAGACCTCGCCGCGCGCGGTGGCATGGCGTGGACCGTGCTCGCCTGGCTCTTGACCCTGCTGTTCTTCGCCCCCGTGGCGTGGATGGTGCTGACCTCGTTCCACAAGGAGGCCGACGCAGCCACCAACCCGCCGTCGGTGTTCGCGCCACTGACGGGCGCGAACTACTCGGCACTGTTCGACCGCGACGTCATGCCGTTCCTGGTCAACTCGGCGACGGCCAGCATCGTCTCGACGCTCCTGGTGCTGGTGCTCGCCGTGCCGGCGGCCTACGCGCTCTCCATCAAGAAGGTGGAGAAGTGGACCGACGTCATGTTCTTCTTCCTCTCCACCAAGTTCCTGCCGGCGATCGCCGCGCTGCTGCCGGTCTACCTGATCGTCAAGCACCTCGGCATGCTCGACAACGTCTACACGCTGGTCATCCTCTACACCTCGATGAACCTGCCGATCGCGCTGTGGATGATGCGCTCGTTCCTCGCCGAGGTGCCGGTCGAGATCCTCGAGGCCGCCCAGATGGACGGCGCCGGACTGCTGCGGGTGCTGTGGAACGTCGTGCGCCCGGTCGTCATGCCAGGTCTGGCCGCCACCGCGCTGATCTGCTTCATCTTCAGCTGGAACGAGTTCATGTTCGCGGTCAACCTGACTGCGACGCGCTCCTCGACCGCCCCGGTGTTCCTCGTCGGCTTCATCAGCAGCGAGGGGCTCTTCCTCGCCAAGCTCTGCGCGGCCGCGACGCTGGTGTCGCTGCCGGTGTTGATCGCCGGCTTCGCCGCGCAGGACAAGCTGGTCCGCGGCCTCTCGCTCGGTGCGGTGAAGTAGCCGATGACTCCTCTGAGCTCGACGACCCTGCCCGAGATCGCCGGCAGGGTCCCCGTCCCCTCCTACGACCGGAGCGCCCTGCGCACCGGCATCGTCCACTTCGGTGTCGGCGGCTTCCACCGCGCGCACCAGGCGATGTACCTCGACCGCCTGATGAGCGAGGGCGGGGCCCACGAGTGGGCCGTCACCGGCGTCGGTGTGCTGCCCGGCGACCGCCGCATGCAGGAGGCGCTGGCGAAGCAGGACCACCTCTACACCCTGGTCGTCAAGAGCCCCGACGGCTCGCTCGAGCCGCGGGTCATCGGGTCGATCCGCGACTACCTGTTCGCCCCCGACGACCCCGAGCGGGTCATCGAGTGCATGGCCGACCCCGGCGTACGCATCGTCTCGCTCACCATCACTGAAGGCGGCTACAACTTCCACGCCGTCACAGGGGAGTTCGTCGTCGACAACCCCGACGTCGTCCACGACGTGGCGGAGCCTGCGGCCTCCCGCACCGCCTTCGGCCTCGTGACCGAGGCGCTGGTGCGCCGGCGGGCGCGCGGCATCCCGCCGTTCACCGTGATGTCGTGCGACAACATCCAGGGCAACGGCGACGTGGCACGGCGCTGCTTCACCAGCTTCGCCGCGCTCCGCGACCCGGAGCTCGCCGCCTGGGTCGGCGCCGAGGTGTGCTTCCCCAACAGCATGGTCGACCGGATCACGCCGGTGACCACCGAGGACGACCGCGCCGAGGTGCGGGAGCGCTTCGGCATCGACGACGCCTGGCCGGTCGTGTGCGAGCCCTTCACCCAGTGGGTGCTCGAGGACCGGTTCGGCGCGGGCCGCCCGCCCTACGAGGACGCCGGCGTGCAGCTGGTCAGCGACGTCGAGCCCTACGAGCTGATGAAGCTGCGCCTGCTCAACGCGAGCCACCAGGCCATCGCCTACTTCGGCTACCTCGCGGGCTACCGGCTGGTGCACGACGCTGCGCAGGACCAGCTCTTCGCCCGCTTCCTGCTCTCCTACATGGACGTCGAGGCGACCCCGACCCTCGAGCCGGTGCCCGGCATCGACCTGGACGGCTACAAGCTCGAGCTGGTCGAGCGCTTCTCCAACGCCGGCGTGCGCGACACCCTGGCACGCCTGTGCGCCGAGAGCTCCGACCGCATCCCGAAGTGGCTGCTGCCGGTGGTGCGCCTCAACCTGGCCTCCGGAGGAGAAGTCCACCGCTCGGCCGCCGTGGTCGCCAGCTGGGCGCGCTACGCCGAGGGCGTCGACGAGCAGGGCGAGCCGATCGAGGTCGTCGACCCGCTGCGCGACGTCCTCGTCCCGGCCGCGCGCCAGCAGGGTGCGGACCCGCTCTCGTTCCTGCGCAACCGCGACGTGTTCGGGGACCTGGTCGACGACGAGAGGTTCACCACCGCGTACCTCTGGGCGCTGGACTCCCTGCACACCAAGGGAGCCAGGGCGACGCTCGAGGCGCTGGCGGCCGACTCAGCCGGCTAGCCCGCCCTCAGGGCCGCCCACCTCGAACCACACCGTCTTCCCGCGCCCGGCGGGCTCGGTGCCCCAGGCGCGCGAGAGGTGCTCGAGCAGGTAGACGCCGCGGCCTCGCTCGGCCGGGAAGCCCTCGTCGTCGACGCCCTGGGAGCGCAGGACCGGCGCCTCGGAGGCGGTGTCCGACACCTCCACCCGCGCGGCGCCGTCGGGGAGCAGCCGGGCGTGCAGCCGCACCTCGCCCGCTCCGTGCGCGACCGCGTTGCTGGCGACCTCGCTCACGAGCAGGAGGGCGACCTGGAGGTGCTCGTCGCCCAGCCCGTCCAGGGTCCTGCGCAGGAACCGGCGGGCGACCGACGCCGCGGTCGGGTCGTGCGGCAGCGCGGTGCCCTCCTCGCCCGGGCCGCACGCGAGCACGCGGACGACGAGCACGGCGATGTCGTCGTCGGCCGTCTGCGCGCGCATCGCCTCGAGCAGGCCGTCGATGAGCGCGTCGGCGGAGGGCGCGTCGACCAGCGAGGCCAGCGCCGCGTCGAGCCGGTCGAGGCCCTCGTCGAGGTCCTGGCCGCGCACCTCGACCAGGCCGTCGGTGACCAGCACCAGCGCCGAGCCCGGCACGAGCAGGTCGGTGGCGGTGGTGCGGGTGCCCTCGTCCGGCGCGCCGATCAGCACCGACCACGCCTCGTTCCACCGGCGCACGGTGCCGTCGGGCTCGAGGACGAGGCCGGGCAGGTGCCCGGCGTTCGCGTACTCGACGCGGACCCCGGTGGTGCCGGACTCCTCCTCGAGCAGCAGCCGCGCGAACACCGCGGTCGCCAGCTGGGCCATGTCGAGACCCTGGACGAGCCGGTCGAGGCTGTCGAGCACCTGGCCCGCGCTCTGCCCCTGCCAGGCGTAGCTGCGCAGGACGCTGCGCAGCTGGCCCATCGCGGCCGCGGCCGCCATGTCGTGGCCCATGACGTCGCCGATCGCCACGCCCACGGCACCGTCGGGGAGCGCCAGCACGTCGTACCAGTCGCCGCCCACCTGGGCGCCGACGCCGCCAGGGAGGTAGCGCGCGGCGATGTCGAGCCCGTCGATGTCGGGCAGCGCGGGGAGCATGCTGCGCTGGAGCGCCTCGGCGACGTGGTGCTCGCGCGCGTAGAGGCGCGCGTTGTCGACGATGAGACCTGCTCGGCGGGCGAGGTCGGAGGCGAGGCTGAGGTCGTCGTCGTCGTAGTGGCGCCCGGAGCCGCCCACGACCAGGGTGAGCGTGCCGAGCACGCCGTGCCGGCCGGTGAGCGGGACCACGATCGAGGAGCCGAGCCCCAGGCGGGAGTAGTGCTCGAGCAGCTCGGGGCTGCCCACCTCGCGCATGTCGTCGGGCGAGATGCTGCGCAGCAGGCTCGAGCGCCCGGTCGTGAAGACCTCCCCCAGCCGCGAGCGTGGGCCGATCGAGCCCGGGAGCATCGCCTCGACGGCGGCGCGCGACTCCTCGAGCGCGGGGTCGGCGCAGGTGACGACGACCTCGTGGGCGCCGTCGTCGCCCGCCTCTGGCGGCAGGTCGACGATGCACCAGTCGGCCACGCGCGGCACGAGCAGGTCGGCGAGGCGGCGCAGCGCCTCCGGCACCTCGAGGCTGGCCACCAGGGTCTCGGTGGCGTCGGAGAGCAGGGTGAGGTGCGACTGCACCAGCTCGCTGCGGCGCCGGGCGTCCTGCTCCTCGCGCACCCGCTCCTCGCGCAGCAGCTCGGCCTCGACGCGGGCGGTGACGTCGGCCTGCACGCCGACGTAGTGGGTCAGCCGCTCGGCACCGTCGAAGACGGGCGAGAGCGAGACCTCGTTCCAGAAGGCGGTGCCGTCCTTGCGGTAGTTCAGCAGCACGACCTGCGTCGGCTGCTGGGCGTCGATCGCCTCGCGCATGGCGACGATCGCGGCCGGGTCGGTGTCGGGGCCCTGGAGGAAGCGGCAGTTGACCCCGATGACCTCGTCCTCGGTGTAGCCGGTCGTGGCGAGGAAGGCGGGGTTGACCCACACCAGCGGGTTGTCCTCGCGGTGCGGGTCGGTGATGGTGAAGCTCAGCCCGGCCGCCACGAGGGCGCGCCCGCGCACCTCGAACAGCTCGTCGGTGAGCAGGCCCGGGTCGACCGCGAGCAGGATGACCAGCGAGGCGGCCGCCAGGCCGATGACCTCGGGCAGCGGGGCTGCGGTGAGCCACAGGACGCGCGGGGGCGCCCCGTCGCGCGGGCGCTGCACGACCGAGGCGCCGCGCACGGCGGAGCCGGCGGCGGCCTGCGCGAAGGGCCCGTCGTCGTCGAGGCCGGCGCTGAAACCCGCGTCGCGCGCCCACTCCGAGACCGGGAAGGGCAGCACCGAGTCGCACAGCTCGCGCGCGAGGGGGTTGGAGTAGGTGACGGTGCCCGCGTCGGTGTCGAGCACCAGCACGGCGAACGGGATGTCGGAGAGCACGCGCGGCAACCGGCGGCGCCCCTCAGCGCCGGATGCGACCGCCTCGATGCCCAGCCCGTCGGCCTGCGCTGCGAGAGCCTCGATGGGGCCTCTCCTCACTGTCTGCTCGTCCCGCGGCCGGTGCGAGCCCTGTCCGTGTCGGCACCCATAGTGCCAGCCCTTCGGCTCCTGCGAACGCCGAAGGCCCGGCCCCCCGTGAGGGACCGGGCCGTCGGGCGCAGCGGGTCAGACCAGGCGGACCTTGTCGGCCTGCGGGCCCTTGTTGCCCTGCGTGATGTCGAACTCGACGCGCGAGTTCTCCTCGAGGGTCTTGAACCCAGGCATGTCGATCGCGCTGTAGTGGACGAACACGTCCGCGCCCCCGTCGACGGCGATGAAGCCGTAGCCCTTCTCGCCGTTGAACCACTTGACAGTGCCCTGCGCCATTGCGTCTCCCTGTGCCGTGCTGTCGGACCCTCGCACCGTGCGGGTTCCGGGTCGGCAGGACTGTAGTGGTACGGCGCGCTCCGCACCACCACATCGGCAGGACTGCCTGCCTGTGGCGTCAGCCGCCGGCGACCGCCGGGATGACAGAGACGGACGAACCCGGAGGAACCGGGGTCGAGAGACCGTCGGCGAAGCGGACGTCCTCGTCGCCGACGTAGACGTTGACGAAGCGGCGCAGGTTGCCCGCGTCGTCGAGCACGCGGCCCCGGATGCCGGGGTGCGCGGACTCGAGCGCGTCGAGCAGGTCGGAGAGCCGCGCGTCGTCGGCGGTCTCGGCCGTCACCTCGGCGGCACCGCCGGTGTAGGTGCGCAGGATGGTCGGGATGCGGACGCTGACGCTCATGCGAGGCCTGCCTTCTGGAACGCGGAGTACGACGGGTCGATGGTGGCGGTGGGGCCGACGACGGGCGCGACGGCGTCGAGGGTCTTGAGCCCGTCGCCGGTGTTGAGCAGCACGGTCTCGGCGTCGGGGTCGAGCAGGCCGGCGGCCAGCAGCTTGCGGGTCACGGCGACCGTGACGCCGCCCGCGGTCTCGGCGAAGATGCCCTCGGTGCGGGCGAGCAGGCGGATGCCCTCGACGACCTCCTCGTCGGTGACGTCGGCCACCGCGCCGCCGGTGCGCCGCACGACGTCGAGCGCGTAGGGCCCGTCGGCGGGGTTGCCGATCGCGAGCGACTTGGCGATCGTCGCGGGGCGCACGGGCCGGACGACGTCGGCGCCGGCGGCGAAGGCCGCCGAGACCGGCGAGCACCCGGTGGCCTGGGCGCCGAAGACGGCGTAGGGCGTCGGCTCGACCAGCCCGGCGGCGCCGAGCTCGCGGAAGCCCTTGTCGACCTTGGTCAGCAGCGAGCCCGAGGCGACCGGCGAGACGACCTGCTCGGGCAGGTGCCAGCCGAGCTGCTCGGCGATCTCGAAGCCGACCGTCTTGGAGCCCTCGGCGTAGTAGGGCCGCAGGTTGATGTTGACGAAGCCCCACGACTCCTGGTCGGCGGCGACCTCGCTGCACAGGCGGTTGACGTCGTCGTAGGACCCGTCGACCGCGACCAGCGCGCCGCCGTAGACCGCCGTGGTGATGATCTTGCCGTCCTCGAGGTCGCTCGGGACGAAGACGACCGAGCGCAGGCCGGCCCGGGCCGCCGCCGCGGCGACCGCGTTGGCCAGGTTGCCCGTCGAGGCGCAGGCCAGGGTGGTGAAGCCCAGCTCGCGGGCCGCGCTGAGCGCGACCGCCACGACGCGGTCCTTGAACGAGTGGGTCGGGTTGCCCGAGTCGTCCTTGACCCACAGCGACTTCAGGCCGAGCTCGCGGGCCAGGTTGTCGGCGCGCACCAGGCGGGTGAGCCCCGGCTGGAGGCCCGGCGCGGCGGCGACGTCCTCGGGCACGGGGAGGAAGTCCTTGTAGCGCCAGATCGACTGCGGGCCCGCGGCGACCGACTCGCGGGTCACCGGGCGCAGGTCGTAGACGACCTCGAGCGGGCCGAAGCACTCGAGACAGGCGTAGTGGGCGCCGAGCGAGGTGCGGGTGCCGCACTCGCGGCAGGCCAGCGCGACGGCGGGGCCGAAAGGGGCGCGGACCGCAGAGCGGGGTCCAGCAGACGTGAGCGTCATGACGATCGAGGCCTCTCCTCATCTTCCCTGCGGAGTTTCCGCAGGCCGGAGTTGGCACCTACTCCTCGACGGGCCTCGTGCTGACGAAGACGTTCGAGGAGGGTTGCCGGGACGTCGACGGGCCGTTCCCTCAGTCCCTCTGGATGAGCAATGTTCAGTTGTGCCGACCAGGATAGACGATCCGGCCGGGAGCCGTCAGGCCCCCCGGCCGAACCACTGGTCGGGTGCCGGGCCGCCGCGCAGTGCGCCCCAGGTCTGCGGGCCGACGACGCCGTCGACGGCCAGTCCGTGCGCCCGCTGGAAGGCGCGTACCGCCAGCGCGGTCGCCCGGCTGAACTGCTCGGCGGGCGGGAGGCCGAGACGCGTACGCAGCTCGACGACCGCGGGCCCGTGCGAACCGCGCCGGAGCAGCGGCAGCGCGCGCGCCGCGGGCGCGGCGCCCGGGCACACCAGGTCCGAGTCGCGGACGCTGTCGTACCACTGGGCGAGCACCACCGGACCGCCGGAGAAGGAGGCCTCGGTGCACATGGCGAGCGCGGCCGACCGGCCGCGCCGGCCGGCGGTCGCCCAGACGGGCAGCTCGGAGCGCAGCCCGCCGGTGATCTCGCGCCAGCCGGAGAGGTAGGAGTAGAAGCCGACGCCCAGGCCGCGGTCCTGCAGAGCGCGGACGCTGCCCGTGATCACGGCGACGTTGTCGGCGGGCACCTTGGTCCAGGGCTGGTCGCGGCGGTGCTCGACGTCGAGCCAGACCATCGGCACGTCGATCCCGTGCGCGGCCAGCACGCCGGCCGACCACAGCCCCTGCGCGTAGCCCGCGTTCGAGAGCCGGCCGGCGCGCGTCGAGGAGTCGTACGGTCCGGTGGCCCCGGTCGCGCGCAGCTGGGCGGCCGTCGGCATCGCGGCGAAGGTGTAGGCGCCGAGCCGGGCGCCGGTGCGCGCCACGTGCGCGAGCTGGGTGTCGAGGCAGGGGTTCGGCGCGTACGGGCGTCCCTGCGTCAGGCCGACCACCACGAACCCGGCGCCGGCCCCGGGCATCGGCAGCCCGTAGCCCGGCGCGTGCGGGCACTGCGGCCACGACACGTCGCCGCCGTCGCCGGTGGCGGCCTGCGCCCCGGCGGCGTGGAGGGGCAGCAGGGCCAGCACCGCGAGCAGCAGCAGGCCGAGACGACGGGGCACAGCGGGGCTCCTCGGAGGTGCGGGGACGCGGACTCTGCTCCTCCGATCGGTCGACGGAGCCCGGGACTGGAGCCCATCCCGGCTAGTGTTCGCCGGGTGGCTGCGTCCCTGCTCGTCGCGTCCAACCGCGGTCCGCTCTCGTTCCACCTCGACGCCGAGGGGCGGCCGCGGGGGCGCCGGGGCGGCGGCGGGCTGGTCTCGGCGCTCTCGAGCGCCGGGCGCGACACCAGCTCGGCGCTGTGGGTGTGCACCGCGCTGACCGAGGCCGACCGGCAGGCCGTGCAGGGCCGCCCGCGCGGGCGCATCGACGCCGGCGACGAGGGCGGCGGGCTGGCCGTGCGGATGCTCGCCGAGGCCGACGGCATCGACGCCCACACGTTCTCGCTGGCCTACAACGCGGTCGCCAACTCCACCCTGTGGTTCGTGCACCACCGCCTCTACGCGACCCCCACCGCGCCGGTCTTCGACGCCGGCTTCACGCGCGAGTGGGCGGCCTACTCGACCTTCAACCGGGCGTTCGCGGCGGCGCTGGCCGAGGAGGCGGCGCCGGGCGCGAAGGTGCTGGTGCAGGACTACCACCTGACGCTGACGCCCCGGATGCTGCGCGACCGGCGCCCCGACCTGCGCATCGCGCACTTCTCGCACACGCCGTGGGCCCCCGCCGACTACTTCTCGATGCTGCCCGCCGAGATCGCGCGCGAGGTGCTCCTCGGCGTGCTGGGCGCCGACGAGGCCGGCTTCCTGGCGCCGCGCTGGGCGGAGGCCTTCCTCGACTGCTGCGAGCGGGTGCTCGGCGCGCGGGTCGAGCGGCACGGCACCGTCCACGACGACGTGACCAGCGACGAGACCGACGGCGGCACCGTGACGTGGGAGGGACGGCGTACCCGCGTCACCGTGCACGCGCTGGGCATCGACGCCGACGAGCTGTGCGAGCGCGGCTCGCGCCCCGACGTCATCAGCTACGAGAACGCCATGCGCGCGCGGATCGGCGACCGGCTGGTCATCGCGCGCGTCGACCGCACGGAGCTCTCGAAGAACATCGTGCGCGGGCTGCTGGCCTACCGCGAGCTGCTGCGCCGCCACCCCGAGTGGGTCGGCCGGGTCGTGCACGTCGCCGGCGCCTACCCCTCGCGGCACGACCTGCCGGAGTACCGCGAGTACACCGCCCACGTGCAGCGCCTGGCCGCCGAGATCGACGAGGAGTTCGCCTTCCCCGGCTGGTCGCCGCTGCTGCTGACGGTCGACGACGACTACCCGCGTTCGCTGGCGACCTACCGGCTGGCCGACGTGCTGCTCGTCAACCCCGTCCGCGACGGCATGAACCTCGTGGCCAAGGAGGGCCCCCTGCTCTCGCAGCGCCACGCCGTGCTGGTGCTCTCCACCGAGGCGGGCGCGGCCCACGAGCTCGGCGAGCACGCCCTGCTCGTCAACCCCTTCGACGTGAGCGGCACCGCCACGGCGCTGCACCGCGCGCTGACGATGGAGCCGGCCGAGCGCGAGCGCCGCTCAGCCGGCCTGGTGGCGGCCGCGGGCGCCCTGCCGCCGCACGAGTGGCTCGAGGCTCAGCTGCGCGGGCTCGACACGCCGGCCTGAGCTCCCCGGCGCATCCACCGGCCGAGCTCCACCGGCTGCATCGCCGCCGCCCACAGGTGCCCCTGCGCCTGGCGGCAGCCTGCCGCCAGCAGCGCGTCGGCCTCGTCGCGGGTCTCGACGCCCTCGGCGACCACGTCGAGCCCCACCTCGCGGGCCAGGGCGAGGGTGCCCGCCACCAGGCGCGCGCCGCGCGGGCTGCCGAGCCCGCGGACCATCGGGCGCGGCAGCTTGACCATCGACACGGGCAGGTCGGCGAGCCGGTCGATGGCGGCGAAGCCGGTGCCGAAGTCGTCGAGCGCCCACACGGCGCCCAGCGCGCACACCGCCTCCATCACGGCCCGCGTCGACGGCGCATCGGCCACCGCCGTGGTGCCGGTGACCTCGAGGACGAGCCGCTCGCCGGGCAGCCCGGCGTCGGCCAGGGCGCGGGCGACCGCCTCGGGCAGCCGCGGCTCCATCTGCAGCGCCGAGATGTTGACGTGCAGCAGCTCGGGGGTCTGCGGGAACGCGTCGAGCAGCGCGGCGTACTCCAGGCAGGCCAGGCGCAGCACGCGCTCGCCGACCTCGTGGATCCAGCCGGCGTCCTCCGCGAGCGCCAGGAAGGCGTCGGGCCCGAGCAGGCCCCGCTCCGGGTGCTCCCAGCGCACCAGCGCCTCCAGCGCCGTCACCCGCTCGCTGCCCAGATCGAGCACCGGCTGGTAGTGGCAGACGATCTCGCCGCCCGCGATGGCGGCCGGCAGCGTGGCGGTCAGCACCGTACGCCGCTCCATCGCGCTGGTCAGCGACGGCGACCAGGCGCGGGCGCCGGTCTTGCCCTCGGCCTTGACCGCGTAGAGCGCGAGGTCGGCGCGGCGCAGCAGCTCCTCGGGGGTGAGGTGCTCGCCGCCGAGGGTGGCGATGCCGACGCTCGCGCGGACCGGGACGCGGGCGCCGTCGAGCTGGACCGGTGCCGAGAGGGCGGCCAGCAGGCGGGCCGCGACCTCGTGCGCGTCGTCGGGCGAGCAGCCCGGGAGCACCGCGGCGAACTCGTCGCCGCCCAGGCGGGCGGGGGTGTCGAGGTCGCGCACGACCTCGCGCATGCGGTCGCCGACCGCGCGCAGCAGCCGGTCGCCGGCCGCGTGCCCCAGCTCGTCGTTGACCGCCTTGAAGTCGTCGAGGTCGACCAGCAGCACGGAGACGCCGTCGGGCGCGCCGACCGCCGCCTCGAGCCGGTCGCGGAACAGCGCCCGGTTGGCGAGCGCGGTCAGCGGGTCGTGCCAGGCCTCGTGCTGCATCTGCTCCTTGAGCACGGTGATCTGGCGCAGCGCCTGCTCGAGCCGCCCGGTCTCGAGCACCCCGCTGACCTGGTTGGCGAGCGCCTCGACGAGCACGAGGTCTGCGGCGGCGTAGTGCGCGTTGGCGCCGACGCGCGGCCCGAGCAGCAGGTGCCCGAGCACCCGGGCCTCGTCGGAGATGGTCGCGCTCAGCGCGCCCGGCCAGTCGCGGGCCGCGAGCCAGGCGGCGTCGCCGGCGCCGCGGCGCCGGTCGTGCAGCCCGTCGACCGACGGGCGCAGGGCTGCGGCGGCCTCGGCCGGCACCCGCTCGAACCGGGCGACGCCCTCGTCGCCGACCGCAGCCGTACGCAGCAGCAGCCAGCCGTCGTCGCCCGCGGTGCCGCCCGCTCCGCTCGGTGCCACGAGCAGCACCGCGCTCTCGGCGCGCAGGGCGGTGCGCAGGGTACGCAGCACCGTCGCCCAGCCGCCGCTCGTGTCGCTGGGGTCGCCGCCGGACTGCAGGGCGCTTGTCGCCTCGAGCAGGAAGGCGAGGTGCTCGCGGCGCTGCCGGCTCGCGAGGTAGGCGCGGTAGGACGCGATCGCGACGGCGGCGGCGGGGGCGGCGCACAGCAGCGCCAGCGGACCCTCGCGCAGGAGCAGCAGCAGGCTCAGGCCGAGCCCGGCGTTGGCGAGCACGCCGAGGTAGCCGACGAGCAGCACCTCGAGCGCCTCGCCCCGGCTGGGCGGCCGGTCGACCAGCGCGATGGCGGCGAGGATCGCCACCCAGCTGACCGTGGAGCCGGCGACGGTGGCGCCCAGGACGGCCAGCGCCGTGGGCAGGTCGAGCAGGTGGGGCCGCGGGCAGACGGCGCCGAGCACGGCGACGGTGGTGGCCGTGGCGAGGGAGTACTGGGCGACGTTGAAGGCGAACTTCAGCGGCACCTGGCGCCGGGCGAGCATCGCGACGACCGTCGCGACGGCCTGCGCGAGCACGAGCTCACGACCCCCGACGGCGAGCAGCCCCCCGGCCAGCACCAGCTCGTTGAAGCCGAACGTGTGCGCCTCGCGGCGGAACTCGACGTGCACGATGACCGTCTCGGCGACGGCCAGGGCGGCGACCAGCAGCAGCCACGGGGCGTGGGGGGCGCCCGGTGCCGGCGCGGTGCCGAGCGCACCCGTGCGGAGCAGCACGACGGCGGCAGCGGCGAGGACCACCGTGCAGAGCCAGACCGGGGTGGACCCGGGCAGGCGGGAGCGGCTCCGACGCATCGAGCCCTCACCCCCTCCGAGTCCGGCTCAGAGCCAGCATCGGCGGGCAGGAGGTCGATCTGACCGCTCAAGCGGGTGGCACCGGTGCGCCGTTCGGGTGCTCCGGCGTCCCCAGCGCGTCGGCCAGCGCGGTGAGCCAGCTCGCGACGCCAGCGGGGCCCTCCACCACCGCATCAGCGAGCTGCAGCAGCTCGGGCACCTCGTCGGAGCCGCTGCAGACGACGACGCCAGGCGTGCCCCCCGCCCGCAGCGCCCGCACGGCCTCGAACGCGGCCAGGTCGCCGAGGTCGTCGCCGACGAACACCACCGCCGACGGGTCGCCGAGCTCGTCGGCCAGCGCGCGCAGGGCGCCGCCCTTGTCGGCGCCGGGCGGGCGCAGCTCGAGCACGAAGCGACCTGGCTCGACCACGAGCCCGTGCGCCTCGGCCAGCTCGGCCAGCGGGGCCTGCAGCCGCTCGAAGGTCTCCTCGGGCGCGGGCGTGCGCCGGGTGTGGACGGCCAGGGAGGCGCCCTTGTCCTCCACCGCCGCATCGGGCGCCAGGGCGAGCAGCAGACCCGGCAGGGCGCGCCGCACCTGCTCGACGCCGGGGGGGAGCTCGGGGCGGACGACCCGCCCGGCGGCGGCGTCCCAGCGCTCGAGGCCGTAGTGGCCGCGGACCTCGAGCCGGTGCAGCTGCGCCACACCGGCGAGCTCGACGACCTGCTCGACCGGCCGGCCGGTGACGACGGCCAGCCGCCCGAGCAGCGGCGCGAGCCGCTCGAGGACGCCGCGCACCGCCGGGTGGGCGCGCGCGTCGGCGGGGTCGTCGACGATCGGGGCGAGCGTGCCGTCGAAGTCGAGCCCGACGACCGCCCGCCCGGGCGCAGCGAGCAGCGCGGCGAGGCCGGCGCGGCCCTCGTCGGTGCGCAGCGGGGCGTGCAGCGGGTCGGCGGGCTCGGTCACGGCCTCGCCGCTCAGGCCAGGATGACGGTGAGCTTGGTGGCCGAGATGCCGGAGAAGACGGGGCGCACGCGGTCGGGCCCGGGCAGCTCGGCGGCCAGCGCCTGCGCGGCAGCCAGGGCGCCGTCGGGGTAGTAGACCGTCGTGCTCGGCACGCTGCCGTGGAAGTTGCCGACCGAGGAGACGGTCCAGCCGGTGGCGCGCAGCGCGCTGGCGGTGCGGCCCGCGAGCCCGGCCTGGCCGGACTGGTTGAGCACGACGACCGGCAGGTCGTGGAGTCCCTCCTCGTCACCCGCGCCCGGGTCCTCGGCGCCGCCGTCGCCCGCGGTGCCGGACTCGGCGGCCGGAGTGCCGCTCGGCGAGGCCTCGGAGCTCGGCGTCTCCGAGGGGGTGGGCGTCGCGGAGGGGGTGGCGCTGGGCGTGGGCGCCGGGGTGGCGCTCGCGCTGGCGGCCTCGGTCGCGACCGGGGCGGAGCTCGAGCCCCCGGTGGCGGTCGCGCCCCCGTCGTCGTCGCCCGAGTCGCGGCCGAAGGCGACGTAGAGCCCGCCGAGCAGGACCACGACGGCCAGCACGGCGCCCAGCGAGGTCAGCAGGCCGCCGAGCCCGCCGCCGGTGCGGTGCGACCCGCGGCGCGGGGCCCCCAGCCCCTCGAGGGGCGAGCCCCCGCCGCCGTCGTCGCGACGACCGGCCATCAGGCGTCGAAGCCGAGCCGGCGGGCGGACCGGGCCCGCTGGCGCGAGGCGCGCAGCCGGCGCAGCCGCTTGACCAGCATCGGGTCGTGGGTGAGCGCGTCAGGACGGTCGAGCAGCGCGTTGAGGACCTGGTAGTAGCGCGTCGCCGACATGTCGAACAGCTCGCGGATCGCCTGCTCCTTGGCGCCGGCGTACTTCCACCACTGGCGCTCGAAGGCGAGGATCTCCTGCTCGCGCTCGGACAGCGTGCCTGCCCCCGCGTGCTCGTCGGGGGTCCCGCTCAGAGCTCTGACGGCGTCCATGCGGGCATCGTAGCGTCTCGAACTACAGCCGTGTCGTTCTCCGGCTCAGGGCTCGCCGAGCCAGGCGAGCACGGCCAGCACCCGGCGCGAGTCCCCGGCGTCGGGGTGCAGCCCGAGCTTGCCGAACACGCTGGTCACGTGCTTCTCGACCGCGCCGTCGGTGACGACGAGCCGCTCGGCGATCGCCTGGTTCGACCGGCCCTCGGCCATCAGCGCGAGCACCTCGCGCTCGCGGGGCGTCAGCGCGGCGAGCCGGTCGACCGAGCGGCGCCGCACCAGCACCTGGGCGATGACCTCCGGGTCGAGCACCGCCTCGCCCGCGGCCACCCGCGACACCGCGGCCAGGAAGTCGCCGACGTCGGCGACGCGGTCCTTGAGCAGGTAGCCGACCCCCCGGCCGTCTCCGGAGGCGAGCAGCTCGGCGGCGTAGGTGTCCTCGACGTACTGGCTCAGCACCAGCACCGGCTGCCCGGGTACGCGGCGGCGCGCCTCGATCGCCGCGCGCAGGCCCTCGTCGCGGTGCGTCGGCGGCATGCGTACGTCGGTGACCGCCAGGTCGGGCCGGTGCTCCTCCACCGCGGCCACCAGCTCGGGGCCGTCGCCGACGGCAGCGACGACCTCGTGCCCGCCGTCGCCGAGCAGCCGGGTCAGGCCCTCGCGCAGCAGGACGCTGTCCTCGGCGATCACGATGCGCACGGTCGGTCAGCGTAGATGATCTGCAGCTCGGCGCGGCTGGGCGCGCGAGGGCGCTCGGCCCTCGCGGGACGGCGGGCTATGCGGTGGGTTGGGGCGGGACGGCGACGGTGTAGGTGCGCCCGAGTGGTGTGCGGTGGGCGATGGCTCCGTCGGGGGTGGTCCAAGTGCGCCAGCCGTGCCAGGTCTTGAGGTTGTGGTGGCGTCGGCAGCGCGGTCCGAGGTTCACGGTGGTGGTCGGGCCGCCGCGGGCCGGGTCCTGGTGGTCGAACGGTGCGGTGTGGTCGAGGTCGGCGGTCTCGGCGGGTGCGGAGCAGCCGGGGTGTCGGCAGGTCTGGTCGCGGGCGACGACGAACGCGCGGGTCCGCCCGCTCGGGGTGTAGCGGTGCGGGGTCGCGTCGAGCAGCTGCCCGGTGGCCGGGTCGGTGACGAACCGGGCCCAGGTGCCGTCCGCGGCCAGCGCGCGCGCCATGCCGGCCGGGATCGGGCCGTAGCCGGCGAGCTCACCGGGGTGCTGCGTGAGGCCGAGCAAGGTGTCGGCGCTGATCGTGACCCGCACCAGCGGGCGCGCCGGCTCCGCGGCCAGCACCCCGGTGACCAGCTCGGGGTGCGCGGCGAGCGCGGCGGCCAGCACCACCAACGCATCCGCCCGCTCAGCCGCACCCACCCGAGGCCTGGTCGCGGGTCGAGCGCCACGGCCCTCGCCGCCGTCCTGCTCACCGTCGCCCTTGCCGCTGACGGTGTCGCGCAGCGCGGAGGCGAGGGTGTCGAGCGCGCCGAGGACTGTCTGCCCGGCCGGTGCGGGCAGCACCGCGGTGATGCTCACCAGGGCGTCGGGGAGCGGGACCATCCGCACGCCGACCGACTCGGTGGCGGCGGCGGTGTGGCGGGCGGCGTGCCCGGCCGGGTCGACCCGGGCGACCGCCCGCACCAGCGAGCGCCGCAGCTGCGCCGGGGTCTGCTCCGGCGCGGCGGCAAGTACCCGCGCCTCGACCGCCGCGAGGTGCGCGGGGTCGGTCAGCGGCGCGCACACCTCGACCACCGCCTGGGCGTGCGCCCAGGTCAGCAGGCCCTGCTCGAGCAGCCACAGCGTGCCTGGGTGTGCTGTGTGCAGGCGGGCGCCGCGCTCGAGCCGGGCGTCGATCGAGCGCGGGGAGATCCGCAACGCCGCCGCCAGCTCACCCGCAGCGGCCTCCGCCCCGGACCAGCGCGGCACCCCCACCGGGTCCGGGGACGGCATCGACACCATCAGCGCGCGGGCGCGCTGAACCGCGGTCTCGCGCTGCGCGCACGCCCAGGAGGCGACCCGGTCCCACGCCTGCGCCACCCCGACGGTCAGCTCGGCCTCGTCCAGCGCCCGGGACTCGCACCGCGGGCCGCCCGGGTCGATCCACCACACCGTGGCGGCCGGGTCCCGCGGGTCGTCCAGCGTGCACAACGCCGCCACCAGCCCCGGTGAGGGCGCCACCCCCGCCAGCGCCTCGCCCAACACCCGGCCCGGCCCCGCCAGCTCCCGCAACAGCCCCTCACCCGGCACCCAGCCCCACTGCTCCGCGCGCTCCACCGGCTCCGAGTGCTCCGGGACCGAGGGCCCATGGGTCCAGGTCTCGTCGGCCCACCGCAGATCCGACCAGTCGACCCAGTCGATCTCTTCCGGATCGTCGAGCTCGCCGAACCACGTCGCATCCGGCGGCGGCATCAGGTCGGCCAGAGAAGGCCCCGCACCCGCACCCTGCGCCACTGCCACCACCCGCCGGTTCGAACGTGTGTTCGAATCCTACCGGAGAGCCGTCGCTGGCACAAGATGAGGAAGGGGTGGGTAGAGGGGCGCTTGCGCGGACACGTCCTGGACTGAGCGGCGACGTTCGAGTCGAGCGCCAGATGCGGGGCGAGCGACCGGCGTGCGCGTACGACCTCCGCCCGCCTACCGTGCCGCCTGCGACTCCGCGGTGCGCCGATGGAGCGGCCCGGCGGCCTGCGGCCGGGCGCTCAGCCACCGCGTACCCGCGCTCCCCGCACCGACTCCGACCGGACCCCCCGCGCCTCAGCTCGAGGTGTAGGCCACCATCGACACGGCCACGTAGTGGATGACGAAGGCGGCCAGCGTGCACGCGTGGAAGACCTCGTGGAACCCGAACCACCGCGGCGACGGGTCGGGCCGGCGGGCGGCGTAGATGAGCCCGCCGACCGAGTAGAGCGCGCCTCCGACGATCAGCAGCACGAGCACCGCGACGCCGCCGTGGTGGAGGATCTCGGGCAGGAAGAAGACCGCCACCCAGCCCAGCGCGATGTAGACCGGCGTGTAGAGCCAGCGCGGCGCGTCGGTCCAGAACACCCTGAAGAGCACGCCGAGCAGGGCGCCGACCCACACGATCCAGAGCAGGGTGCGCCCGTGGTGCGAGGGCAGCAGCAGCGCGCCGAACGGCGTGTAGGTGCCCGCGATGATCAGGAAGATGTTCGAGTGGTCCAGCCGCATGAGCACGCGCTGGGCGCGCGGCGACCACGTGAAGCGGTGGTAGGCCGCGGAGACGCCGAACAGCAGCGCCGCCGTCAGCGAGAACACCGCGGTCGCGATGCGCGCCCGCTCGGTCGGGCTGACCGCCACCAGGACGATGCCCGCGACGACGGCGACCGGGAACGTGCCCGCGTGGAGCCACCCGCGCAGCCGCGGCTTGACCGCGTCCTTGACGCGCTCGACAGCTTCCTCGACGTCGCTGCGACCCGCCATGGCCACGATGCTACGGCTCCCTACCTGAACGCGACCTGTCAGTCGGTGCCGGTCGTCTCGACGCCCTGGATGATGAAGCGCTGCAGCACCGCGAACACCACCAGCAGCGGCACGATCGCCACCGCCGCCGCCATGAACAGCTCGTGCAGGTTGACCGTCTGGGCGGTCAGGAAGGTCGACAGCGCGATCTGCACCGTCCACGACGAGGAGTCCTGGGCGATGACGAGCGGCCACAGGAACGAGTTCCAGGCGCCGATGAAGGTGATGGTGCCGACGGCGGCGAAGAACCCCCGCGAGTTGGGCACCACGATGCGCCAGTAGGACCCCATGTAGCCGAGACCGTCGATCCGCGCCGCCTCCTCGAGCTCGCGCGGGAACGCGAGGAACCACTGCCGGAACAGGAAGGCCACCAGCCCGCTGAAGAGCACGGGCACGATCAGGCCGCGCAGCGTGCTGACCCAGCCGAGGCTCGAGACCAGCACGAAGGTCGGCACGAACGTCACCGACGCCGGCACCATGATGCTGATGAGGATCAGCCAGAAGACGGCCGAGGCGTAGCGGTAGGGGATGCGCGCGAGACCGTAGCCGGCGAGCGAGCAGACGAGCAGCGTACCCAGCGTCTGCAGCACCGCCACGACCAGCGAGTTGAGCATGCTGCGCGCCATGTCGACAGCCGGGTCGTCGAACAGGTCGCGCACGTTGCTGAAGTGCAGGGTGCGGGGGAACAGCGTCCAGTCCGGCGAGGTGATGTCGGCCTCGGAGGCGAGCCCGTTGCGCACCACCAGGTAGAACGGCACGAGGAACAGCACCGAGGCCAGCAGCAGGATCGCCAGCCGCAGCGCCGCACTCACCCGCTCCAGAGGCGTACGTCTGCGCCGCCGCCTGCTCGCGACCGTGGCGCTCACGAGTCCCTCCTCCCCAGCCCGAGCAGCCGCCCCTGCGCGACCGTGACCACCGCGATGATCAGCGTGAGGACCACGGCACCGGCGCTGCCGTGGCCGAAGTCCTGCCCGTTGCCCAGCGCGAGGTAGTAGAGGTAGACGAGCGGCGGGCGGGCGTAGGGCGGGTACTGCCCCGAGCTCGAGAGCAGGTTGAAGAACTCGTCGAACGACTGGTAGGCGTTGACGAGCAGCAGCACCAGGACGGCAGTCGACGTGGCGCGCAGTGACGGCAGCGTGATCCACCTGAAGGTCTGCCACCCCGGCTTGGCGCCGTCCACGGCGGCCGCCTCGTAGATGTCGCGTGGGATGCGCTTCAGCCCGGCGATGAAGAGGATCATGTAGAAGCCCGACTGCAGCCAGAGCCGCAGCGTCACCAACACCACCCAGTACCACGGCGGGTGCGTCACGGACAGCCACGCGACCGGGTCCTGGCCGAACCACCCGAGCACGGTGTTGGCCAGCCCGAACCGCACGCCGTTGAAGATCGAGAGCTTCCAGACCAGGGACGCCACGACGTAGGAGCACGCCGTCGGCAGGAAGAACACCGAGCGGAAGAAGCCCTGCAGCCACCGGGCGTTGTGCACCAGCAGCGCCAGGCCGAGCGAGATCGCGAACGTCGACGGCACGATGAAGGCGGCGAACGCCGTGAACGTCCCGAGGCTGTCGACGAACGCGGGGTCCGTGAGCATGTCGCGGTAGTTGCCGAGCCCGACGAAGTCGCTCGGCGTGACCGTGTTGCGCGCGTCGAAGAAGCTGAGGTAGAGGCTCCAGCCGATCGGCACGTAGACGAAGACCAGCAGGCCGACCGTGAACGGCCCGACGAACGCCCAGAACCACAGGTTGCGGTCCTGGCTGCCGCGGAACCGCCCGAGCCGCCCCAGCCGGTCGGCCTGGAGCTGCGCCGGCTCTCCCACCGCCTAGCTCTTCACCCGGGAGATCTCGGACTTCACCTTGGTCGCCACGCCTGCGAGCTGCTTGGCCGGGTCGGAGCCGTCCTTGATGATCCGGCTCGTGGCGTCGCCGAAGGCGGTCGACGAGGCGGGCGTCCAGAGCAGCGGCGTCTGGGCGTGGCCGTAGTCGTTGACGAACGAGACGGCGTCGGCGGCCACGCCGGTCTGCAGCTTGGTCGACTTCTCCGCGAGGCTCTTGCGCGCGGGGATGTGGAAGCCGTAGCCGGTGGCCCAGTCCTCCTGCGCCTGGGTGTTGTCCACCCAGAGCCACTTGACGTAGGCCTTGGCCGCCTCGACGTCCTTGCTCTTCGCGTTGACGAGCGAGCCGTAGGCGCCGACCGGCACAGCGGGCTTGCCGCCGCTGCCGTTGGCGGGGAAGGGCAGGACGCCGAAGTCGTCGCCGAGCGACTTCTGCAGGGCCGGCACCGTCCAGAGCCCGGTCCACTGCATGGCGGTGAGGCCCTGGCTGATGGCCGAGGGGTCGCTCCAGTCGGTCGGAGCACCCAGGAGCAGCGAGCCGCTGGTGAACAGCGAGTGCAGCTTGGCGAAGCCCTGGGCCACCTCGGGCGTCGTGAAGCCCGGCGCGTCGGAGTCGTCGAGGTAGTCGGCGCCCGACGCCCACAGCAGCGGCCCGGGCAGCACGCCCACGCCGCCGTCGTTGCCGACGAACAGCCCCTTCGCCTTCTTGGTGGTCAGCGTGTGGGCGGCGTCGATGAGCTCGTCGAGCGTCTTCGGGGGCTGCACGCCGGCCTTCTCGAGCAGGCTCTTGCGGTAGACCAGCAGCTGCATGTCCGTGACCTGCGGGATCGCGTAGAGCTTGCCCTCGTAGGTCATCCGCTCGATCAGCGAGGGCGTGAAGTCGTCCTTCGCGTCGCCCAGCAGGTCGGTCAGGTCGACGACCTGGCCCCCTCGGATCATGTCGAGGGTCGCGCCGTTGCCGTACTCGAAGACGTCGGGGCCGTTGCCGGTGAGCAGCGCGGCCGCGGCCTTCTTGTCGTAGTCGCCGGGCGTCCACTGCACCGAGACCTCTGCCTTGTCGTACGCCGCGGCGTACTTCTCGACGGCCTGCTGCGTGCCGGTCTCGCCGTACTGGTGGTACCACTGCGACAGCGACGGCGTGCCGCCCCCGCCGCCGGAGCCGCCCGAGCTGCCGGCGCTCGACGCCGGCCCGGAGCCCTCCGAGCGGCCGTTGTTGCTGCCGCAGGCGGCGAGCCCCATCGCGGCCGCGAGCCCGGAGCCGAGGGCGAGGAAGCGGCGGCGGTCGAGCTGGGGGTTCTGCATGGCCACTCCCGGGCACGGCGAAGCTGACGGACGTACCGGGTCATTGCACCTCAGACCGGTGGAGAAACCTGCAGCGGGCCCCGTTGACCGCGCGGCGGAGCGGTGGCACGCTGGCGGGCATGGGCATGTTGACGTGAACACGACCACCTCCTCCCGGCTCGCAGCGGCCCGCGAGGCTCTCGCCGCCCGTGCCGCGGGCGTCGTCCGGCCGGGTGCCGTGGTCGGCGTCTCTCCGGGCGCCGTCGCCCCGGCGGTCGCCCGCCGGCTCGCCCGGGTGCCGGGCGTCACGATCGTGACCACGTCCGTACGCGTCGCGCGCGCCGTCGAGCAGCACCATCCCCGCGTGCGCCTCGTCGTCACGGGCGGGCACTGCACCCCGTCGGGCGCGCTCGTCGGACCGCTCGCGCTGGCGGGCCTGTCGGCGCTGCAGCTCGACGTCGCCTTCGTGGGCGTCGACGGCATCGACGCGCACACCGGGCTGGCGGTGCGCGAGCTGCTCGTCGCCGACACCAGCCGGGCCATGATGGCGGCGGCCGACCGGGTGGTGGCGGTGGCCGAGCGCGCCGCGTGGGGCGCCGCGGGCCTGCGCCGCTTCGCCGGCCTGGACCAGGTCGACGACGTGGTCACCGACGCCGTCGAGCGCCGGACGCCGCTCCGGCCCGCGGTCGGCTGGGCGCCGTGACGCGGCGCCCGGCGGCGGCCCGGGACCGCACCAAGCCCTCGATCGGCGACGTCGCGCGTGTCGCCGGCGTGTCGTCCCAGACCGTGTCGCGGGTCTCCACCGGCTCTGAGCGCGTGCTGCCGGAGACGCGCGCACGGGTGCTCGCCGCCATGGAGTCGCTGGGCTACTCCCCCAACTCGGCCGCCCGCGCCCTGCGCGGCGGCAGCTTCGGCACCCTGGGCGTCATCGCGCACCGGATCGCCCGCACGGGCGAGTCGCGCACCGTCGAGGCCGTCGTCAGCGCCGCCCGCGACAGGGGCTACACCGTCAGCCTCGTCGATGTCGTCGCGCCGACCCGCAGCAAGGTCTCCGAGGCGGCGCTGCGCCTGTCGCACCAGCTCATCGACGGGCTGGTCATCATCCGCGCCGAGACCGCCACCCCCACCAGCCTGGTGCTGCCCCCGACCCTGCCGGTCGTCGTGTCGGACTCGCGCTTCGTCGGCCACCACCCCGCGGTGCGCGCCGACCAGGCTGCCGGGACCCGGCTGGCCGTGGAGCACCTGCTCGGCCTCGGGCACCGGACGGTGCACCACCTGGCCGGCCCGTCGGACTCCGGGCCCGCAGACGTACGCGTCGACGCCTGGCGCGCGGCGCTGGCCGCCGCGGGACGCCAGCAGCCCGCCGTGGTGAGGGGCGACTGGAGCGCCCGCTCCGGCTACGAGGCCGCCGCGTCACTGGCGACGGCGGACGACGTCACGGCGGTCTTCTGCGCCAACGACGAGATGGCGGCGGGCCTCTGCCGAGCGGTGCACGAGAGCGGCCGCAGCATCCCCGACGACCTCTCGGTCGTGGGCTTCGACGACGTGCCGCTCGCCGACTACCTCTGGCCGCCGCTGACCACGGTGCACCAGGACTTCCAGGAGATCGGCCTGCGCCTGGTCGACCTGCTGCTGCGCCAGCTGGCCGGGGAGGTGCTCACCGACGAGCGCGTCATCGTGCCCACGACGCTGGTCGTGCGCGCCAGCACGGCCCCGCCGCCCAGCCGGCCCGAGGGCTAGGCTGCACCACAGTCGTACAGCCGCTTCCTCCGACGACGCAGGAGCCCGCATGTCCGCACCTTCGCACCGCCGTCCCCGCCGCCTCGCGCTGGTCGCCGCCCTCGGCGCGGCCCTCGCCCTCCTCGCCCCCGCGGGCGTCGCCCAGGCTGGGACGCACCCCGCCGTACCTCCCGCCGGCACCAACGGCTTCCGCGGCGTCAACTGGGCCGACCCGCGCGACAACTTCGCCAGCGACGCAGTGGTGCCCAGTGGGCTGAGCACCTCCTACTCCTACCGCCAGGTGTCGCGGACCGCCCGCGACGTCGTCAAGGGCTTCCGGCAGAACCTCGGCGCCACGACGCTGCGGCTGCCCATCAACCCGAGCAGCGTCGGCAACGACTGGTGGGCGTCCTACAAGGGGGCCATCGACGCGGCCACCAACCGGCACACCAAGGTGATCCTCAGCTACTGGGAGGCCGACACCAGCAAGGACGGCTTCATCGACGACCCAGCGGCGTGGAACCGCATGTGGGACACGGTGGTCTCGGACTACCGCGACAACCCGTGGGTCTACTTCGAACCCATGAACGAGCCGCACGGCTACACCCTCGACCAGTGGGTGGCGGTGACCTCCGGCTGGCTCGCCCGCCACAGCGACGTCCCGCGCGGGCGCGTCGTCATCTCGGGCACCGGCTACAACGACAGCGTCGTGGGCGTCGGCGCGGCGCCCGAGCTCGCAGGGACGCTGCTGTCGCTGCACTTCTACGGCTACTGGTTCTCCTACACCACAGAGGCGGAGTGGAAGGCGGAGCTGCTGCCGCGCATCGGCGCCTACGCCTCGCGCACGATCATGGACGAGGTCGGCTCGCCGATGACGACCGGGCTCAACTACGGCGCCCACGACGGCAACGTCTACACGTCCTACCTCGCAGCGGTCACCGACACGGCCCGGGCGCTCGGCATGGGCCTGGTCTACTGGCCGGGTCTGCGCACCGGCGACGCCTACTCGATCGAGTCGCTGACCCCGTCCGGCGACCTCGTCGACAACAACGCCTCCGGCGTGGCGCAGCTGCGGTGGGGCTACGGCTACGGCCGCAGGTCGCCGGTCAACGACCTGCCGCCAGCGCCTCCCGGCGAGGTGATCCGCGGCGTGGGGTCGGGACGCTGCGTCGACGTGCCCGGATTCAGCACCACCGCCGGCACGCAGCTCGACCTCTGGGACTGCAACGCCGGCGAGAACCAGTCGTGGGGCTGGAACAGCTCCAAGCAGCTCACGGTCTACGGCTCGACGTGCATGGCCGTCGGCGGTGACGGCGCCTCCGCCGGGTCACCGGTCGTGCTGGCCGACTGCGCCCCCGTCGCAGCCCAGCAGTGGGAGGTGCGCGACGACGGCACGATCACCAGCGCCGTCGACCCCGCGCTCTGCCTCGACGCGGCCGGCGTCGGCACCGGCAACGGCACCCCGGTCGACGTGTGGTGGTGCAACGGGGCCAGCAACCAGTCCTGGACCCGGAGCTGACTCCCCGAGCCGTCAGGCGGTGCAGGCGCGGCGCAGGCCTGCACCGTCGCGTACGGCGAGCGCACCGAGCAGGCACAGCGCAGCCAGCATGGGCACGGCGCCGCAGAAGAGCATGCCGGCGCGCGCGCCCTCGTGGGCGGTGACTGCGCCGACGATGGGCGCGCCGATGGGCGTGCCGCCGACGAAGACGAGCATGTAGAGGCTCATGACGCGGCCGCGCAGCGCCGGGTCGCTGGAGAGCTGCACCGAGGAGTTCGCGAGAGCCTGGAAGGCGAGGTTGAAGCCGCCCATGGCGACGAGCACCACGGCGAAGACGGCGACGCCGGGCATGAGCGCCGCGAGCGCCTGGGCCGCGCCGAAGCCGACCGCACCCAGGGCCAGCCCGCGCAGCGGCGTCTTCGGCCGGCCCGCGGAGAGCAGGGCGCCGGTCACCGAGCCGACGGCGAGCATGACGTTGAAGAAGCCGTAGTAGGTCGCGTTGCCGTGGAAGACGTCCTGCGCCATGCCGGTCAGCACCACCGGGAAGTTCAGTCCGAAGGTGCCCACCACGCCGACCAGCGCGATGGTCGCGGCGATGTCGCGGTGACGGCGCACGTAGCGCAGTGCCGCGCGGATCTCGCCCTTGCCGCGGCTCGCACCAGCGGTGCGCACGGTGTTGCCCACCGACAGCGTGAACAGCGAGACGAGCGGGCCGAGGAAGCACAGCGCGTTGATGACGAAGGCCCAGCCGCAGCCGAGGGCGCCGATGAGCACGCCGGCGAGGGCCGGGCCCACCAGCCGGGTGGAGTGGAACACCGCGCCGTTGAGAGCGACGACGCTCGAGATGTGCTCGGAGTCGACCAGGTCGTGCAGGAACGCCTGGCGGGTCGGGTTGTCGACCATGAAGACGATGCCGCCGAGCAGCGCGATCGCCCAGATCTCCCACACCGTCTCGCGGCCGGTGAGCGTCAGCGCGGCGAGGCAGGCGGTGAGCACGCCGGCCGTCGACTGGGTGGCGATGAGGATGCGGCGGCGCGGGTAGCGGTCGGCGAGCACCCCGCCGTACATCCCGAACAGCAGCATCGGCAGGAACTGCAGCGCCATCGTCACGCCGACCGCGGCCGAGCTGTGCGTGAGCTGGAGGACCAGCCAGTCGAGCGCGATGCTCTGGAACCAGTTGCCGGTGTTCGACACGGCCTGGCCCATGACGTAGATGCGGTAGTTGCGCTGCGCGAGCGCGTCGCGGATGGCCGAGCGGCGGGTGGCGGGCTCCGCGGGGTGGACGTCGGTGGGAGTGTCGGTCGCGGCGTCGTACGTGTCGGTCGGGTCTGCGGTGGTGGCTGTGGCCGCCGGGCTCACGGGGAAACCTCTCCTAGCTCTGCACTGTCCTCCTAGACTTCGGCACGAGCCGCTCATACGGAAGAGCGATCAAGCGACTTACTGCGATCAGGGATCGAGATAGCCATGCTGTTCGAGCCGAGCCAGCTGGAGACGTTCCTCGCGGTCGCCCAGACGCGCAGCTTCACCCAGGCGGCGCGCACGCGCGGCATCGGGCAGCCGACGGTGAGCCAGCACGTGCGCAAGCTCGAGACCGCCGCGGGCCGCCAGCTGGTGCACCGCGACACGCACTCGGTGTCGCTGACGCCCGACGGCGAGGCCATGATCGGCTTCGCGCGCTCGATCCTGCGGGCGCACGAGCAGGCCTCGGCCTACTTCTCCTCCGAGCGCCCCACCGGACGCGTGCGGCTGGGCATGTCCGACGACCTCGCGCTCACCGGGCTGCCGCAGATCCTGTACGACTTCGGCCGCGACCACCCGCTCGTGGAGCTCGAGCTCACGGTCGACCAGAGCGGCACGCTGCACCGCCGGCTCGAGAACGACCGGCTCGACCTCTTCCTCGGCAAGCGGGTCGACGACGACCAGCGCGGCACGCTGCTGAGCCGCGAGCGGCTGGTCTGGGTGGGCACGCCGGGCACCTCGCTCGACCCGGCGAAGCCGGTGCCGCTGGTGGTCTACCCCAACCCGAGCATCAGCCGGACCCAGATGCAGAAGGCGCTCGAGCGGGCGGCCCGGCCGTGGCGCAACGTGTGCATCTGCCGCGGGGTCAACGGCCTCATCGCCGCGGTGTCGGCCGGCATCGGCGTCTCGAGCATCGCCAAGAGCCTCATGCCCGCGAACCTGGTCGCGCTCGGCCCCGAGCACGGGCTGCCCGAGCTCGGCTCGGTCGACCTGGTGCTGATGAGCAACCCGCGCTCCGAGGCCAAGTCCTCGGTCAAGGCGCTCGCGGCCACGGTGCTGGCCAGCGACCTGAGCCGCGTCCCGCAGTCGCGCGGCGGGCGCTGACCTCCCGCTCGTCCACAGGCCGGGGCCCGCGGCGGTCGGGACGTCGGTGGCGTGCGGCAGAGTGGCGCTCGTGCCCTTCACGCCTGTGACCGACGAGTCGCTGACCGCCGCGGCCGACGACGTCGTCCACCGGCTCGCCGGCCCGGCGGCCGTGCCGCGCCCCGACCAGGTGGCGGCCGCGCACGCGCTCGTCGTCGAGGGCCGCCGGGCGCTGGTGGTGCAGGCGACCGGCTGGGGCAAGTCGGCGGTCTACCTCATGGCCACGGCGGCGACCCGGGCCGCAGGCGGCGGGCTGACGCTCGTGGTCTGCCCGCTGCTCTCGCTCATGCGCGACCAGGTCGCGTCCGCGGTGCGTGCGGGCGTGCGCGCCGACGCGCTGCACTCCGGCAACGTCGACGACTGGCCGTCGGTCGAGGCCGCGCTCGAGCGCGACGAGGTCGACCTGCTCCTGCTCTCGCCCGAGCGGCTGGCCAACCCGCGCTTCGCCCGCTCGGTGCTGCCCGGGCTGCTGCGCCGCGTCGGCCTGGTCGTCGTCGACGAGGCGCACTGCCTCTCGAGCTGGGGCCACGACTTCCGCCCCGACTACCTGCGGCTGAGCCGCGACCTGCTGTCCGGGCTCGGCGACGTGCCGGTGCTGGCGACCACCGCGACTGCGAACGCCCGCGTCACCAGCGACGTCGCCGCGCAGCTCGGCGAGCAGACGGTGACCGTGCGCGGTGCGCTCGCCCGCGGGTCGCTCACGCTCGCGGTCGTGCCGGGCCTCGGCCCGCTCGAGAGGTACGCGTGGGTGGCCGAGGCGCTCACCGGGCTCGCCGGCTCGGGCATCGTCTACACCCTCACCGTGGCCGAGACCGACCGGCTGGCGGGCTACCTGCGGGAGCAGGGCATCTCGGCGGTGGCCTACTCCTCCAAGCTCGAGCCGGGCGAGCGCCTGCGGGTCGAGGACGCCTTGCGCGCCAACGAGGTGAAGGCGGTGGTGGCCACCTCCGCGCTCGGCATGGGCTTCGACAAGCCCGACCTCGCCTTCGTGGTCCACGTCGGCTCGCCGGCGAGCCCGGTCGACTACTACCAGCAGGTCGGCCGCGCCGGGCGCGGCATCGACTCGGCGACCGCGGTGCTGCTGCCGGCGGCCGAGTCCGACCCGCGCATCTGGGAGCACTTCGCCACCGCCACGATCCCCGACCCCGACTCGGCGGCCCGGGTGCTCGCCGAGCTCGACTCCTCGCCGGAGCCGCGCAGCGTCCCCGCGCTCGAGGCGGCGACCGGGGTCCGCCGCGGCCGGCTGGAGGCGCTGCTCAAGCTGCTCGCGGTCGACGGTGCGGTCGACCGCGAGGGCAGCGGGTGGCGCTCGACCGGCACGGGCTGGACCTTCGACGACGAGCGCTTCGCCCGGCTGCGCCGCGCGCGGGCCGACGAGGCCGACATCATGCGCCGCTACGCCGCTGGCGAGGGCTGCCTGATGGCCTTCCTCCAGCGGGCGCTCGACGACCCCGACCCCGAGCCGTGCGGCCGGTGCTCGGTCTGCACCGGGCGGCTGCCGGCGCCCGGCACCGCCGTGCCGCCGGAGCGGGTGGTCGCCGCCCGCGACTCGCTGCGCGGGCGCGACGTCGTGCTCGAGCCGCGCAAGATGTGGCCCACCGGCGGCAGCGGCTCGGGCCCGGCGGCACGTCGCGGCCGCATCCCCGCCTCGTCCCAGGCCGAGCCCGGCCGCGCGCTCGCCTTCGCCGACGACCCTGCGTGGGTCGACGCCCTCGCACCGCTGGCCGGCACCGACCGCGAGCTGCCCGACGAGCTGGGCGCGGCGCTGGTGCAGGTGCTCTCCCGCTGGCGCACCAGCTGGGTCGCCCGCCCGAGCTGCGTGGTGGTCGTGCCCTCGCGGAGCCACCCGCAGCTGGTCGGCTCGACCGGGGCCTACGTCGCCCAGGTCGGCCGCCTGCCGCTGGTCACCGACCTGCTCGAGGTGACCGGCCCGCCTCCGCCGCGCGAGGTCGCGTCCGGCGTGCGTGCGGCGGCGCTGCTCGAGACCCTGCGCGTACGCCCCGGTGCCGCCGTCCCCGACGGCCCGCTCCTGCTCGTCGACGACGTGCTGGTCTCGGGCTGGACGGCGACCGTCGCAGCGGCCCTGCTGCGCGAGGCCGGCAGCGGGCCCGTGCTCCCCCTCGTGCTGCACCAGCGCCCGTGACCGGGCCGGCGCGCCGGGCCGTGCTCTTCGACGTCGACGGGGTGCTGCTCGACTCCTACGCGGTCTACCGCGCGGTGTGGGACCGCTGGGCCGGCGACCACGGGCTCGACCCCGCGGCTGTGTGGAGCGAGACGCACGGCCGGCGCGGGCTCGACACCATCACCACGGTGGCTCCTCACCTCGACGCGGCTGCCGAGCTCGACCGGCTGCAGGGCTACCTCGCCGAGCAGGCGCCCACGATGCCGGCCTACCCCGGTGCGGCGTCGCTGCTCTCGGCGCTGCCGGCCGGGTCCTGGGCCGTGGTGACCTCCGGCGTCGACGAGCTGGTGCGCGCGAGCTTCGCGGCCGCAGGCGTACCCGCTCCGGGCGTCGTGGTCGACGCCCACCGCGTGGAGCGCGGCAAGCCCGACCCGCAGGGCTACCTGCTCGCGGCGCGCGAGCTCGACGTGCCGCCGGAGTCGTGCGTCGTCGTGGAGGACGCCCCCGCCGGGGTCACCGCGGGGCGGGCGGCAGGCATGGCAGTCCTCGGCGTCGCGACCACCCACCCGCCGGCCGCCCTGCTCGCGGCGGGTGCCGCCCGGGTGGTGGCCGACCTGCCGACCGCAGCTCCGCTGCTGGTGGCCTGGGTTCTGGTCGGCGCTGCCGTCGCGTGACCGGCGCTCAGGCCTATGGCGCCGACGGGTGCTCGGCCAGGATCAGGTAGAGCGAGCGCCGTGCCTCGGCGAGCACCCTGGCCGCTGCTTCGGCCTGAGCGGGGCTGCCGTGGTGGGAGATCTGCCGAGCGGCCACCGCGACCTCGCCGAGCGGACCGCGCAGGTCAGGTCCGTCGGCCTCGTCGGCGGTCAGGGCGGCGAAGGGGTCGCCCCACACCGTGCGCTGCTGCTCGACGTGGGCGCGGCCGGCCTCGGTGAGGGTCACGAGCTTGCGTCCGCCCTCGGCCGCCGTCGTGACCAGGCCCTCGTCCTCGAGCTGGTTGATCGTCGGGTAGATCGCCCCGGGGCTCGGGCGCCAGGCGCCGCCGGTGCGCTCGTCCATCGCCTGCATCAGCTGGTAGCCGTGCATCGGCTCCTCGGCGAGCAGCAGCAGGGTGGCCGTGCGCACGTCGCCGCGCTGGGCCCGACCGCGTCCGCGGCCGCGCCCTCCCCGACGGCCCTCGCCGCGCCGGCCGCCGAAGGGCAGGCCGGGGAAGCCGGGACCGAGGCCTTCGGGCGCCCCGAAGGGGCGGCCGTGCGGGCGTTCGTCATGACCGGCGTCGCGTCCGCCGGAGTGGCGGGCGTCGGGGCCACCGCGCTCGTCGCCGCCACGGGCCTCGGGGTGGTGGTGCCGACGGCCTCGCCGGCCGCGGCCCTCGCCGCTGTCGTCGGGCGGCCAGCTGAAGGGGTTGTAGGGGGTGGGGTGTCGCACGCTCTCCTCCTCGGAGTATCAAAGGGGACGCTAACGATATATCGCGATGTGCTGTCGATGCAACGGTGTTCGGGAACCCTTGGTCCTTGTGGGCTGAGCCCCTCTTGCCACGAGTCCTTTGCAAAGGGTACGTTGCATCCATGCCCGACCAGCCCGGCCGCCCAGCAGACGAGCTCGTCCTCGACGCCCGCACCCTGCGCGGCATCGCGCACCCGCTGCGCATGCGCCTGCTGGCACTGCTGCGCCGCGAGGGCCCTTCGACCGCGACCAGGCTGGCCGAGCGCGTGGGCGTCTCGAGCGCGTCGGCGAGCTTCCACCTGCGCACGCTCGCGACCTACGGCTTCATCACCGAGGACGAGGGGCCAGCCGACAAGCACGGACGTGAGCGCTGGTGGCGCGCCGCCCACCGCGGCACCCGGCTCGACGGCATCCCGGCCGAGCCCGCGGGTCGCGTGGCGGCCATCGACTTCGTGGGCGTGGTCGCCGCTGCGCAGGCCGCACGCATGCAGAGCTGGGTCGCGGCCATGGACACCGCGCCGGCCGAGTGGCTCGACGTCGGGTCCCTCTCCGACACCACGCTCGACCTGACCCCCGCGCGCGCGCAGGAGCTCCTCGACCGCGTCGACGCCCTGCTCGCCGAGTTCCAGCGACACGACCCGGACCGCCCGCTGGCCCCCGGCGAGGAGCGCGTCGGCTTCCAGTGGCAGCTGCTCCCCGAGCCGGCGCCACGCCACTCGGACCCGCGATGACGCTGCGCGGCGGGCTGCCGGCCCTGCTGGTGGCGCAGGGCGTCTCCAGCACCGGCACGCGCATGTCGGTCGTCGCCGTGCCGTGGTTCGTGCTGGTCACGACGGGCAGCGCGACGCGTACGGGTCTGGTGGCCTTCGCCGAGCTGGCGGCCTACGTCGTCAGCTCGGTCGCCGCCGCACCGGTCGTCGACCGGGTCGGCGCCCGCCGCGCCAGCCTGCTGTGCGACGGCGCGAGCGCCGCAGCAGCCGCGGCGGTGCCGGTGCTGCACGCCGCCGGTGCGCTGCACCTGTCGACCCTGCTCGTCCTGGTCGCACTGCTCGGCGCGGTCCGCGGCCCCGGTGACACCGCCAAGTTCGCGCTGCTGCCCCAGGTCGCAGAGGGCGCAGGAACTCCGATGGAGGCGGCGACCGGGCTCTACGAGGGTGTCGAGCGCGGCGCCGGGCTCGTCGGCGCCCCGCTGGCCGGAGCACTCGTCGCCGCGTTCGGCGCGGCCCCCGTCATCGCCGTCGACGCGGCGAGCTTCGTGCTCGCCCTCGCCTGCACGGCGCTGGTGCCCGCACAGCCGCCGGCCCCCTCCGAGGGCGCCTACGCCCAGCGGCTGGCCGACGGACTGCGCTTCCTGCGCCGCGACGGGCTCCTCCTGGCCGTGGCGCGGATGCTCCTGCTGACCAACCTGCTCGACGCCGCCTACGCGACGACCCTGCTGCCGCTGTGGGTGCGCAGCGAGGGCCACGGCGCCGGCAGCCTGGGCCTGGTCTTCGGCGCAGCAGCGCTCGGCGCCACGGTCAGCTCGCTGGCGATGGTGCGGATCGGGCCCCGGCTCCCCCGCCGGGCGACGTTCGCGGTCGGCCTGCTGCTGGCCGGCTGCCCGCGCTTCCTCGCCACGGCGCTGGGCGCCCCGGTGCCGCTGCTGGTGGGCGTGGTCCTCTGCGGCGGGCTCGCCGCCGGGCTGCTCAACCCGATCCTCGCGACGGTGCAGTTCGAGCGGATCCCCGAGGCGCTGCGCGCCCGGGTGCTGGCCGTCAGTGTGGCGGTGGCCTTCGCCGGCATGCCGCTGGGCGGGCTCGTCGGCGCGGTGCTCGCCACCACGCTGGGCGTGCACGGCGCGATGGCGGCGGCAGGCGCTGCGTACGTGCTCACCGGCGTGCTCCCGCTGCGCCGGTCCTGGCGCGCCATGGACGAGCGCCCGGCCCTCGCCACTCCCCCCACCCCCTCAGCCGACGATCATGAGATTCCCAGCAGGCACGCCGGGCGTGTCACCTGAGAACCTCATGATCCTCGCCGAGGGGGGTGGCGGTAGGGGTCAGCCCACCTTGTCGAGGATCTTGCCGCGGGCCTCGGCGTAGCGCTCGCGGACGGCCGGGGTGGCCTCGGCGTCGTAGGACTCGGTGCCCTCGCGCGCCCAGACCGGCGGCTCGTCGGCGCCGGAGAGCACCCAGACGGCCTGACGGGCGGCGCCGTCGGCGACGTACTCGCCGGCCGGGGGCACCACGACGGGGCGGCCGAAGACGGCGGGAGCGGTACGGCGTACGGCCTCGGACTTGGCGCCGCCGCCGATGAGCAGCACCCGCTCGATGACCGCGCCCTGCGCGGTGAGCGCGTCGATGCCGTCGGCGAGCCCGCAGAGCAGCCCCTCGACCGCCGCGCGGGCGAGGAAGGCCGGCGTCATCGTCTCGAGGGTGAGCCCGTGCAGCGAGCCGGTCGCGTTGGGCAGGTCGGGCGTGCGCTCGCCCTCGAGGTAGGGCACGAGGACCAGGCCGCCGGCGCCGGCGGGCACCGAGAGGGCGAGGCGGGAGAGCTCGGCGTGGTCGACGCCGAGCAGGCGGGCGGCACCGTCGAGCACGCGGGCGGCGTTCAGGGTGCAGACGAGCGGGAGGAAGCGGCCGGTGGCGTCGGCGAAGCCGGCGACCAGACCGCTGGCGTCGGCGGACGGCGCGTCGGCGATCGCGCACGCCACGCCGGAGGTGCCGAGGGAGACGACGACGTCGCCCTGGGCGGCGCCGAGGCCGAGCGCCGCGGCGGCGTTGTCGCCGGAGCCGGCGCCCAGCAGTGCGGACGAGCCGGCGAGGGTGCCGGCCGACTCGCGCGGGCCGAGGACGCGCGGCAGGACGGCGTCGTGGCCGAGGGCCCGCTCGAGCAGGTCGCGGCGGTAGTCGCCCGTCGCGGGCGACCAGTAGCCGGTGCCGCTCGCGTCGCCGCGGTCGGTGGCGAGCGCCTCGAGCCCGGGCGAGCCCGCCAGGCGCCAGGTCAGCCAGTCGTGCGGGAGGCAGACCGCGGCGGTGCGCGCCGCGTTCTCGGGCTCGTTGTCGCGCAGCCAGCGCAGCTTGGTGACGGTCAGCGAGGCCACGGGGACCGAGCCGACCGCGTCGGTCCAGGCAGACGGGCCACCGAGCTCGCGGATGAGCTCGGTGGCCGCGCCGGCCGACCGGGTGTCGTTCCACAGCAGCGCGTCGCGCACGACCTCGCCGGACTCGTCGAGGCAGACCATGCCGTGCTGCTGGCCGCCCACGGCCACGGCCTCGACGTCGTCGAGGCCGCCCGCCTGGGCGATCGCCTCCTGCAGGGCGTCCCACCACGCGGCAGGGGCGACCTCCGTGCCGTCGGGGTGCGACGCACGGCCCTCGCGGACCAGCTCGCCCGTGTCGGCGTCGCGGACGACGACCTTGCAGGACTGGGTGGAGGAGTCGATGCCGGCGACGAGAGCCATGGGGCGGGATCCCTGCTGCTGTGGAAGGACGGGAGTGGACTAGCGGGCGCCGAGCAGGTGCTCGATCGCCAGCTGGTCGAGGTGGACGAAACCGTATCCCTGTGCGCCCTTGGCGACCGCGTCGAAGTCCTCGAACGCGCTGCGGTCGGCGAGCAGGTCCTTGTAGGTCTCGCCCTCGCCGAGGGTCGGCTGGCCGAGCTCGAAGACCTTCGAGGCCTCCATGGCGGCCTGGACCTCGGGGTCCTGGCGGAACGCGAGGGCGCGCTCCTTCAGGAGCAGGTAGGTCGTCATGTTGGCCTCGGCCGAGCGCCACACGCCGGTCGCGTCCTCGGTGCGCAGCGGCTTGTAGTCGAAGTGGCGCGGCCCGTCGTACTTCGGCCCGCCGTTCGGGAAGCCGTTCTCGAGCAGGTCGACGGTGAAGAACGCGTTGAGCACGTTGCCGTGGCCGAAGATGAGGTCCTGGTCGAACTTCGGGCCGTTCTGGCCGTTGAGGTCGATGTGGAAGAGCTTGCCCTCCCACAGCGCCTGGGCGATGCCGTGCACGAAGTTGAGGTTGGACATCTGCTCGTGGCCGACCTCGGGGTTGATGCCCACGATGTCGCTGTGCTCGAGCTGGCGGATGAACGCCAGGGCGTGGCCGGCGGTCGGCAGCAGGATGTCGCCGCGGGGCTCGTTCGGCTTGGGCTCGATCGCGAGGCGCAGGCCGTAGCCCTTGTCCTTGACGTAGGCCGCGACGGTGTCGATGCCCTCGCGCATGCGGTCGAGCGCCGCGGCGATGTCCTTCGCCGAGTCGGTCTCGGCGCCCTCGCGCCCGCCCCACATGACGTAGGTCTGCGCGCCCAGCTCGGCGGCGAGGTCGACGTTGCGCAGCACCTTGCGCAGCGCGTAGCGACGGATCTCGCGGTCGTTGTTGGTGAAGCCGCCGTCCTTGAAGACCGGCTGGGTGAAAAGGTTGGTCGTGACCATCGGGGTCACCAGGCCGGTGTCCTCGAGAGCCTTCTTGTAGTCGGCGATCGCCTTGTCGCGCACGGAGTCGTCGGCGCCGAACGGGATCAGGTCGTCGTCGTGGAACGTGATGCCGTAGGCGCCGAGCTCGGCGAGCTCGTGCACGGCCTCGACGGTGTCGATCGGGCCGCGCGTCGCGTCGCCGAACGGGTCGCGCGCCTGCCAGCCCACCGTCCAGAGACCGAACGAGAACTTGTCTTCCTTGGTGGGCTTGACAGCCATGTCACTCCTGGGTGCGAGGGGGGTGCGGGAACCGCAGCTGTCGCCGCGACCGCGATTGTTCAATGGCTGAACTTAGCAGGACGCGCGCTCGTGTCAACTCCCGCCGCACGTGCGTGCCGCAGCCCCCCGTGTTTGTGCAACGGCTCCGCCTCTGGCACCGTCGCCCCCGTGCCCGCCCCCCGAGACGAGACCCGCGACGAGCTCCGCGACGAGCTCCGGCCGCCGTCGTCGTCGCCGGCGCGGCAGGCCCACTTGCGCGAGGCCAACCTCGTCCTGGCGCTCGACCGCATCGCCCGGGCGGCGAGCCCGATCTCGCGCGCGGGCATCTCGGCCGAGACCGGCCTGACCCGCGCCACGTCGTCCTCGCTCGTCGACATCCTCATCGCGGCCGGTCTCGTGCGCGAGACCCGCCGGAGCGCCCGTGGCGGCGTCGGGCGGCCCGCGACCGGCCTGGAGCTCGACCCCCAGGGCCCCGCCGGCCTCGGGCTCGAGCTCAACGTCGACTACGCGGCCGTCTGCATCGTCGACTTCAGCGGCGCGGTGCGCCACCTCGAGGTGGTCGAGGGCGACTTCCGCGACACCGGCCCCGCCGAGGTGTTCCGTCGGCTCGCCGACCTGGCGCAGGACGCCCGTGACGCGACGGGGCTCGGTCTGCACGCCGCGACCCTGGCGATCCCCGGCCTGGTGCGGGCGCCCTACGGCCCGCTGCAGCTCGCGCCCAACCTCGGCTGGTCCGACCTCGACGTGCTCGCCCTGGCGCACGAGCAGCCGCTGCTCTCCACCCTCGAGCTCACCGTCGACAACGACGGCAACCTCGCGGCCCTTGCCGAGATGTCGGAGTCCGGCCACGTCGACGCCCTGCTCATCTCGGGCGAGATCGGCGTCGGCGGCGGCATCGTCCTCGACGGCCGGCTCTTCCGCGGTCGGCACGGCTGGAGCGGCGAGCTCGGCCACGTCGCGGTCGTGCCCGACGGCCCGCAGTGCAAGTGCGGTGCCCGTGGCTGCCTCGAGCAGTTCGCCGGCCACGACGCCATCCGCCGGGCGGCGGGGGTGCCGATGAGCCCGGGTACGTCGCTGGGCGGCACGCCGACCGCCTCCCACCTGCTCGCGCTGGCAGAGGAGGGCGACGGCGCCACGCTCGCGGCGCTCGAGCGCGCGGGCTGGGCGCTCGGCGTAGCGGTCTCGGGCGCGCTGAACCTGCTCGACATCGACCTGGTCAAGCTCGCCGGCATCTACCGCGACCTCGCGCCGTGGATCGCGCCGGCGCTCGAGCGGGAGATCGCCGAGCGCGTGCTGGCCGCGCCGTGGTCGCGGCCGACGGTGGTGCCGGCCCGCGTGGGTGCCGAGGCTGCGGTCCTGGGCGCGGCGCGCTCGGTCGTCGACCGCGTACGCAGCAACCCGGCGCGCTGGGTCGCGGGCTGACGCTCGCGACCACGGCGGCTCAGAGCCGGACGATCCGGTCCTTCTTCGGCAGCTTCACGCCGAGGTTCTTCGACGGCCAGGGCAGCACCGAGACGGGCGCACCGTCGACCTGCAGCGTCATGCCGATGACGGTGGGCTTGCCCGTGCGCGGCAGCACCAGCGAGACGCCGGGGATGCCGCCCGGCACGAGCTGACGGGCCGTCTGCCCGGCGTAGAAGAACCCCGAGGCGCCCAGGCGCGGCGACTTCGCGAGCAGCACCCGCTCGACGTCGAGCACCGCGACCAGCGGCTCGGTGGAGCCGGCGACCGGGATGGCGAGCCACTTGTCGTCGGGCACCGTCTCGGCCTTGGCCGCCGGCACCCGGAGCAGGTCGACGAAGGACTCGGGGTCGCCCTTGGCGTAGACGGTGCCGCCGATGCGGATGACCTTGAGCTTGCGCCCGGCGAACGTGATGCTGCCGCGCGCGGCGTCCGCGATGACGGTCACGTCGAGGACGATCGGGCGACCGCGGAAGGTCGTGGTGCCGTTGACGCGGTAGGCGCCGCGAGACTCGTGCAGCGTCCGGACCTGGGCGAGGAGCTTGGTGGCCGCCGCGCTCGCCGAGGGGGCGGTGGCCCGCGCGGTCGGCGTCGCCGAGGCGGTGCTGGGCGGTGGCGCGCCGGCGGAGGCGGGAGCGCCGGCACTGACGGGCGGGCTCGGCAGGGAGACCGGCTGGGCGTCGGACGGGCCGCACGCGCTCAGCGCGAGCAGCAGGCCCGCACCCAGCAGGGCGGGCGACGTGGACCGGCGCACCCGCGCACCCTAGCGCGCGGGCCGGCGGTCGGCGCGACCGTCCGTGCGCCGCTCCGGGCGTGCGCCGGGGCGCACCTCGGCGCGGCCCTCGTCACGGATCTCGCCGACGAACTCCTCGATGACGTCCTCGAGCGCCGCGACGCCGAGCAGGGCGCCGTCGGTGTCGTGGACCCGGGCGAGGTGGGCGGCGGTGCGCTGCATGGCGACCAGCACCGTGCGCAGCGGGTCGGTGACCACGACCGCGGGCATCGGGCGCACGGACTCCCGCGCCAGCGGCCGCTCGCGCTCGGCGGGCAGGTCGACGAGGGTGTCCTTGATGTGCACGTAGCCCACCAGCTCGGTGCCGGAGCGCACGGGGAAGCGGGAGAAGCCCGTGCGCGCCGCCGCCTGCTCGACCTGGCCGCGGGTGGCGCCGAGCTCGACCATGACCAGTCGGTCGAGGGGCAGCAGCACCGAGCGGACGGTGCGCTCCTCGAAGGTGAGCGCCCCCATGACCAGGCGCTCCTCGTCGATGTCGAGCAGGCCCTCTCGGCGCGACTCCTCGACCAGCCCGGCCACCTCGTCGCGGGTGAAGGCGCTGGTCACCTCGTTCTTCGGCTCGATGCCGACCAGCCGCAGGGTGCCGTTGGCCAGCGCGTTGAGCGAGGTGATGAGCGGCCGGGTCGCGCGCACGAGCAGCAGCAGCGCCGGGCCGAGCACGAGCGCGGCCCGGTCGGGCCCGGCCATGCTGAGGTTCTTGGGCACCATCTCGCCGAGCACGATGTGCACGAAGGCGACCAGCGTCAGCGCGATCACGAAGCCGACCGGGTGGACGGCGCCGTGCGGCAGGTGCACCGCCTCGAAGGGCCCCTCGAGCAGGGAGGCGACCGCGGGCTCGGCCAGCGCACCGAGGCCGAGCGAGCAGGCGGTCACCCCGAGCTGGGCGCCCGCCAGCATGCGGGAGATGTCCTCCATCGCCTCGAGGGTGCGGCGGGCCCGGGCGGAGCCGGCCTGCGCGAGCGGCTCGACCGACGAGCGGCGGGCCGAGACGAGGGCGAACTCGGCGCCGACGAAGAACGCGTTGCCGAGCAGGAGCAGCGCCGAGAGGACGACGGCGACGACCGGGCTCACGGCTCCTCCGCCGGCGGGGCGCTCAGCACCTGGAGCGAGATGCGGTCGACGCGCCGCAGGTCCATGGCGGTGACGCGCAGGGCGACGCGGGTCTCCGGCTCCTCGGGTCCGCCCGGCAGCACGAGGGTGGCCTCGTCGCCGAGCTGCGGCACCCGGCCGAGCTGCACGGTGATCAGTCCGCCGAGCGTCTCGTAGTCGTCGTCCTCGGGGAGCTCGACGCCGACGTGGCGGGAGGCCTCGTCGGGGCGCAGCAGCCCCGACAGCGACCAGGAGCCGTCGGGGAGCCGGCGGGCCTGGGCGTCGTCCTCGTCGTGCTCGTCGACGACGTCGCCGACCAGCTCCTCGATGAGGTCCTCGAGCGTGACGAGCCCGGCGACCCCGCCGAACTCGTCGATGACGACGGCCGCCTGCATGCCGCCGGCCCGCAGCTGGTCGAGCAGGGGGTCGAGCTCGAGGGTCTCGGGCACGAGCACCGGGGCGACCATCAGGTCGCGGACGCGGACACGGGGCCGCGAGTCGTAGGGCACCTGGAGCGCCTGGCGCAGGTGCACCATGCCGACGACGTCGTCGGCGACGCCTGCGACGACCGGGAAGCGGGAGTGCCCGGTGGCCTGGGTGAGCGTCACGACGTCGGCCGCCGTGGCACCCGTCGTCACCGTGTGGACCTGCACGCGGGCGGTCATGACGTCGCGCGCCATGCGCTCGCCGAACACCAGGCTCTGCTGGAGCAGGTCGGCGGTGCCGGGCTCGAGGGTGCCCTGCTCGGCCGAGCGGCGCACGAGGGACACGAGCTCCTGCGCCGAGCGCGCCGAGGCCAGCTCCTCCTGCGCCTCGACGCCGACGCGGTGCAGCAGCGCGTTGGCAGTGCCGTTGAGCAGGCGCACGAGCACGCTGGTGAGCCGGGTCGAGGCGCGCGAGAAGCGCTGCACCGCCTTGGCAGTGGCGAGCGGGCGCGAGATGGCGAGGTTCTTGGGCACGAGCTCGCCGAAGACCATGGTCAGCACGGTGACCAGCAGGATCGCGAGCACGACGCCCACCGTGTCGGCCGCGCCGTCGCTCGCGCCGGCGTCGGTGAGCGGGCCGCGCACGAGCCGGGCGATCGAGGGCTCGGCGAGGTAGCCGATGAGCAGGTTGGTGACGGTGATGCCGACCTGGGCGCCCGAGAGCTGGGTCGAGAGGGTGGTCAGCGCGTGGAGCACCCCGGCCGCGCCGCGGTCGCCCTGCTCGGCGGCGCGCTCGACGCTGGTGCGGTCGACGGTGAGCAGCGAGAACTCGGCCGCGACGTAGAGCCCGCAGGCCGCGACCAGGGCGAGGGCGAGCAGCAGCAGGAGCAGCGCAGTCAGCATGCCGCCGTCAGCCCGCCTCTGCTCCGTCTTCGCCGCCGGGGACCGGGGGGAGCCCCGGCCCTGCGGTGCCTGTCCACCACGACGTCCTCCATGAGCCTATGGTGCCAAGAGCGGCGCCGCTGCTGTCCACCCGGCGCCGCTAGGCTGTGGACTCCGCCTCAGTAGCTCAGTGGACAGAGCGCCTCCGTCCTAAGGAGGGCGTCGGGGGTTCGATTCCCTCCTGGGGCACGACTCGAACGGTGTGCCGGGAAGCCTGGTCGGCAGCAGTCCTCGTCGCGCCCTCCCCAGGAGCCCCCGTTGTCCGAGACCGAGCACTACGCGCTCGTCGTCCTGCTCGCCGCCCTCGCCGGGCTGGCGGCGGTCCTGTCCAACCGCCTGACCGAGCGGCTCCGCGTACCCGCTCCCCTGCTGGTGCTCGCCTCCGCGGCGGTCGCGGTGGCGGTCGTCCCCGACCTGCACGCGCCGAGCGGCCTGACCGTCGAGCACGTCGTCACGCTCGCGCTGGTGGTGGTGCTATTCGACGGCGGCATGCACATCGGCTGGGACCGGTTCCGTGCCGCGGCGGCGCCGATCGTGGCCGTCGGGGTGGCCGGCACGTTCCTCACCGCGGCCGCCGGCGGGCTGCTGCTGCACGTCGCCTTCGGGCTCGACTGGTACCCCGCCCTGCTGGTCGCCACCGCCGTCGCGCCGACCGACCCCGCCGTCGTGTTCTCGGTCCTCGGGCGCCGGCAGATCGCCGGCCGGAGCAGCACGGTGCTCGAGGGCGAGTCGGGCGCCAACGACCCGGTCGGCATCGCGCTGCTGGCGAGCCTGCTCTCGGCCGGCGGGGTCAGCGCGGGCGCGTTCGGCCACGTCGCCTGGGAGTTCTGCCTGCAGATGGGCGTGGGCGCGGTCGTCGGGGTGGTCGGCGGCCGGCTCCTGCTGGTCTTCGTGCGCAGGGTGCCGCTGCCCAGCGAGGCGCTCTACCCGCTGCGGACCACCGCGTGCGCCTTCGTGCTCTACGGCGTCGGCACCCTCGCCCACGGCTCGGGCTTCCTCGCCGTCTTCGTCGCGGGCATCCTCGTCGGCGACGCCGGCGCGCCCTACAAACGAGAAGTGGAGCGCTTCTCCTCAGCGCTCGGCAGCCTCGGCGAGATCGTCGCCTTCGTCCTGCTGGGCCTCACGATCGACCTCGACACGCTGCGCGACCCCGACGTGCTCTGGCCAGGGCTCGTGCTGGCCGTCGTGCTGGCCCTGGTCATCCGGCCGGTGCTCGCCGGGCTGTGCCTGCTGCCCGCCCGGCTGCGCCCGCCCGAGCTGGCCTTCGTGCTCTTCTCGGGGCTCAAGGGCGCCGTGCCGATCCTGCTGGGCGTGCTCGTGCTCGAGGCCCACGTGCCGCAGGCCGAGCGCCTCTTCGGCATCGTCGTGGTGGTCGTGGTCTTCTCGGTCCTCGTCCAGGGCAGCCTCGTGCCGGTCGTCGCCGAGCTGCTGCGGCTGCCGGTGCGCACGGTCGAGCCCGAGCCGTGGTCGATCGGCGTGCGGCTGCGCGACGAGCCGGACGGGGTGCACCGGCTGCACGTCGAGCCGGGGTCCCGGGCCGACGGGGTGTCGGTCGAACGCCTGCAGGACCAGCTCGGCGGGCTCTGGGTGAGCATCGTCGTGCGCGAGAGCCAGCTGGTCGCCGTGCGGGCCGGCACCCGGCTGCAGGCGGGCGACGACGTGGTCGTGCTGGCCGACCCCGAGCTGCACGACCGGCTCGCGGCGGAGTTCGCCGTTCCCTAGGCTCTGCGCACATGGCCGTCTACCTGCTCGAGTACTCCTACGTCCCCGACATGCTCGAGCGCCGCGACCCGCACCGCGGCGCACACCTCGAGCTCATCCGCGCGGCGCACGAGCGCGGCGAGCTCGTCATGGCCGGCGCGCTCGCCGACCCGGTCGACCGCGGGCTGCTCGTGTGGTCGGTCGACGACCCGGCGGTCGTCGAGGCCTTCGTCGCCGAGGACCCGTACGTCAGCGCCGGGCTGGTCGTCTCGTGGGCGGTGCGCCCGTGGACCCTGGTCGTCGGCGCTCCCGCAGGGAGCTGACGGCGGCAGGCCGCTAGACGCGTACGCCGGGGCCGGTGCTCGTCGACCCGCGCACGACCAGCTCGGGGCGGAAGACGTACTCCGCCCGCGGCGACGGAGTGCCGGCGAGCTCCTCGAGCAGCGCGCGCGCCGCGGCCTGGCCCATGACCCGGACCGACTGCCGGATCGTGGTCAGCGGCGGGTCGGTGAACGCGATCAGCGGCGAGTCGTCGTAGCCCACGACCGAGACGTCGCCCGGCACGTGCAGCCCGCGGCCGCGGGCGGCCCGGACCGCGCCGAACGCCATGATGTCCGACGCGCAGATGATCGCCGTGCAGCCCTTGTCGAGCAGCCGGTTGCCCGAGGCCTGGCCGCCCTCGACGCTGAAGAGCGAGGGCTCGACGAACTCGGACGCGTCCTCGACCCCGAGGGTGTCGCGCAGCGCGGCGCGGAAGCCCTGGATCTTGCGGATCACCGGCACGAAGCGCTCCGGGCCCACCGCCAGCCCGATGCGCCGGTGGCCCAGGGCGACCAGGTGCCGCACCGCGAGGTCCATCGCGGCGACGTCGTCGTTGGAGATGAAGGGCGCGTCGACGCCCTCGACGTAGCCGTTGACCAGCACGATCGGCAGTCCGCGCTCGCGCAGCCGGTGGTAGCGGTCGGTCGACATGCGCGTGTCGGCGTGGAGCCCGGAGATGAAGATGATGCCGGAGACCCCGCGCTCGAGCAGCATCTCGACGTACTCGTCCTCGGAGACGCCGCCGGGCGTCTGCGTGCACAGCACCGGGGTGTAGTCGCTCTGCGCCAGGACCGTCTCGATCACCTGGGCGAACGCCGGGAAGATCGGGTTCTCGAGCTCGGGCACGATGAGCCCGACGAGCCCGGCCGAGCGCTCTCGCAGGCGCGACGGGCGCTCGTAGCCCAGCACGTCGAGCGCGGTGAGCACCGCCTGCTTGGTGGTGGGCCCGACCCCCGGGCGCCCGTTCAGCACCCGGCTGACCGTCGCCTCGCTGACCCCCGCGTGAGCCGCGATGTCCGCGAGGCGTGCCTTCATGGGGGCGATCGTAAGGGACGGATCTTGACCGGACCCGGCAGTGCCGTGCAATTGTTTTCAATTCGCGACCTTGCGCAACAGGCGTCACGGCCGCCACGACGGGTGGTAGCCGGCCCGCCGCTCGTACGCGGTGGCGAGCACCCGCACCGCCCGCTCCCAGGCGGCGCGGGCGGCGGGGTCGGGCTCCGCGGCGTACGCGTCGAGCACCTCGACCAGCGCGGCGCACCGCGCCAGCTGCTCGAGCACCACGTCCGGGTGCGCCTGGCGCCACTTCCAGGCCACGCGCCAGTGCCGGTCGTCGTCGGCGACCTGCCGGCGCAGCCAGGCGACGAGATCGTCCACGTGCCCATCCTGCCCGGGCGGCCGCCTGTCGCACGGACGACAGGGCTGCTGTCCGCTCGGTGACAGACGACGGGCCGCCGTCCCAGCACCCTTGGAGGTGTCAGGCGCCCGGGGGGACGCCGCGGTGCGCAGGGGGGTCGTACCGGGGTGGTCGGCGCTGGGGGCAGGTCGTCGCGCGGAGGGGGCGCGACGACCCGCCCCGCTGACCTGCGCACCCGGAATCGTTCCTGCTGCAAGCGCACCGCGTCACGGACCCCCTGCGGTGAGTGACCTACCCTGAGAGGGCGCACGCACGACGGTGCGCGAGACGGGGGCACGGGTGCACAGCACGACGACGGGCGCGGAGGCGGTCAACGACCTCTTCGAGCAGTCGGTGCTCCCCTCCTACCTGTGGCAGCGCACGGGCGACGACTTCGTCCTCGTGGCCGCCAACGCGGTCGGCCGCAGCTACGTCGGCCAGGCCTGGCTCGACCACATGCGCGCCACCACGTTCGCCGGCCTCTTCCCGCACGACCCGGCCGCCGTGTCCGACATGCGCCGCGTCGTCGCCGAGCAGACCGCCGTCAGACGCGCGACCATGGCGGGACGACCGCCGGAGGAGCCGGACGAGACGGCGCGAGCCGCCGCGGGCAACGAGACCGTCGTCGACCTCGTGCCGGTGCTGGGCGACTGCGTGATGCTCCAGGTCCACGACGTCACCGAGCAGCGCATCGCCGAGCAGGCCGCGCGCGCCTCGCTGGCCAAGCTCGACCGCCGCGTCGCCCAGCAGCGCGCGGTCGCCGAGCTCGGCAGCTTCGCGCTCCGGGCCGTCGACCCCACGGCGCTGCTGCGCCGGGCGGTGGGCCTGGTGGCAGAGGTGCTCGACATCGAGGTCGTCACCGTGCTGCGGCGCGACGACGACGGCCTGCGCACGGTGGCCGACAACGCGACCGACGAGCTCGCCGACACGGTGCTGCCGCTCGACGCGGCGCTCTCTCAGGCGGCGCTGACGCTCGCGACCGGACAGACGGTGGTGAGCGCAGACGTACGCGCCGACGAGCGGTTCTCGTGGACCGAGGACGGCTGCCACGACTCGCTGCAGGGCGGCGTCACGACGCTGGTCGGCGGCGGGGCCGGCGGGCCGTTCGGCGTGCTGTGCGCGCACTCCTACCGCCCCCGCGACTACGACCCCGACGACCAGCACTTCCTGGTCGGCGTCGCGAACGTCCTCGCCGGTGCCCTCGACCGCAGCGCGGCCGAGGCGCAGACCCGCTGGGCGGCACTGCACGACCCGCTCACCGGGCTGGCGAACCGGACCCGCGTGCTCGACGGGCTGACGCACGCGCTGACCCGCGACAGGCGTACCGGTGCCTGCACCGCCGTGCTGATGATCGACCTCGACGGGTTCAAGTACGTCAACGACTCCCTGGGCCACTCGGTGGGCGACGCGCTGCTCGCGTCCCTGGCGCCGCTGCTGGTGGCGACCGTGCGCCCCTCCGACACCGTCGCGCGCCTCGGCGGGGACGAGTTCGTCGTGCTGTGCGAGGACCTGCCGGGCGAAGCCGAGGCGGTGCGGGTCGCCGAGCGCATCGCGGAGCTGTGGAGCACCCCGCTCCACGTCGGCGGCACGGACGTCTACGTGCGCGGCAGCACTGGCATCGCGTGGTGCCGCAGCGGAGCCACCGAGGCCCGCGAGCTGCTGCGCGAGGCCGACTCGGCGATGTACGCGGCCAAGGAGCGCGCGCCCGGCTCGATCGCCGTCTTCGACGCCACGATGCAGCGCCGCGCCGCGAGCCGGCTGCAGCTGGAGGGCGAGCTGCGCCGCTCGCTCGAGGTCGGCGGCTTCCGGCTCGTCTACCAGCCGATCGTCGACAGCGCGACGGGACGGCCGGTGGGCGTCGAGGCGCTGGCGCGCTGGACGTCGCCGACCCGCGGGGTCGTCAGCCCGCAGGAGTTCATCGCCGTCGCCGAGGACTGCGGCCTCATCGTCGAGCTCGGCCGCTGGGTGCTGCGCGAGGCCGTCACGACGTTCGCCGGCTGGTGCGCGGGACAGCCGGAGACGCCCTACCTCACCGTCAACGTCTCGGGCCGCCAGCTGCTGCACCCCGGCTTCGTCGACGACGTGCTCGCCGTGCTCGGCGAGGCCGGCCTGCCGCCGGCGCAGCTCGGCCTGGAGATCACCGAGAGCGTGCTGCTGCAGGAGCCGACGCGGGCGCGCCAGATGTTGGGGGCCCTGCGCGAGGCGGGGGTGGCCACGCTGCTCGACGACTTCGGCACCGGCTACTCGTCGCTGTCGTGGCTGCGCCAGCTGCCCGCCGACGCGCTGAAGATCGACCGCTCCTTCGTGCAGGGCCTCCCCGGCGACGCCGCCGACGCCTCGGTCGTCAGCGCCGTGGTGGCGCTCGGGCGCAGCCTCGGCCTCACAGTGATCGCCGAGGGCGTGGAGGACGCCGCCCAGCTCGAGGCGCTCGTGCAGATGGGCTGCCCGCGCGTGCAGGGCTACCTGTTCGCCCGGCCAGTGCCCGGTGACGAGGCGCGCGCCACCCTCTTCGGCCGATGAGCGAGGTCTTGACCGGCACGGCCCGCGGGTCTAGCGTCCCGGCGACCGGTAGGAAGGTTTCCTGACAGATCGGGTGCCGCATGCCTCGGAGTGCACGAGCCGCCGTCATCAGCGTCCTCGCCGTGCTGGCCGCGACCGGAGGTGTCGGCGCCGCGCCCGCGTCGGCCGCGTCCGTGCGGGCCGTCGTCCGCGTCGACCAGGTCGGCTACCTGCCCGCTGAGGAGAAGCACGCCTTCGTCCTCGCGAGCCGCGCCCTCCACGGCTCCTACGCGGTCCTCGACGCGCACGGCTCGACCGTGGCGAGCGGAGCCCTGCCGTCGCGGGCACGTGGCAGCTGGAGCGCTGCCTGGCCCGCGGTCTACGAGGTCTCGTTCTCGTCGGTGCGCGCGCCGGGTCGCTACACCGTCCGGGTCTCCGGCGACGCCTCTGCCGTGTCCGTGCCCTTCTCCGTGCGGCCCCCCGGCGACCTCTACGGCCCGCTCGTCGCCGACGGCGTGAGCTTCTTCGGGGTGCAGCGCGACGGCGCCACGGTGCCGGGCGGCCCGCTCCGTCGGCAGCCGTCCCACCTGCACGACGCCAGCGCCGACGTCTACGCGACGCCGAGCTTCGACCCCGACAGCGACGCGGTGCTCGAGCACGACCTCACGCGCACCGGCGGCCCCGTCGACGTCAGCGGCGGCTGGTTCGACGCCGGCGACTACCTGAAGTTCACGCACACCGCTGCCTACGCGGACATCCTCCTGCTCGCGAGCGAGCGGAGCCTGGGTGCCGCCGCGCCGAACGACCTGCGGCACGAGGCGCGCCGCGGGCAGAGCTGGCTCGCGAAGATGTGGGACGAGGGGACGCGCACGCTGCACCTGCAGGTCGGGCTCGGTGGCGGCAGTGCCGACGGCAGCTTCCTCGGCGACCACGACCTCTGGCGCCTGCCGGAGGCCGACGACGCGACGACCGCTCGCGGGCTGCGCTACGCGACCTCGCACCGGCCGGTCTTCGACGCGGCCCCTGCCGGGCAGCCGGTCAGCCCCAACCTCGCCGGTCGCGTCGCCGCGGCGTTCGCGATGGCCGCCCAGGTCGACGCGCGCACCGACCGGCACCGGGCGACCCGCGAGCTGCGGCGCGCGACCTCGCTCTACGCCCTGGCCGACACCGCCTCTCCGCCCGAACCGCTCACGACCGCGCTGCCCAACGACTTCTACCCCGAGAGCACGTGGCGCGACGACATGGAGCTGGGCGGCGCCGAGATCGCGCTGGCCAGCCAGGCGCTCGGGGTCGACGGGCACGCGTACCTCGCTGCCGCCTCGCGCTGGGCGCGCGCCTACCTCGCCACCGAGACCGGCGACACCTTCAACCTCTACGACACCAGCGCGCTGGCGCACCTCGACCTCGTGCGCGCGCTCGCGGCCGACGGGCGCACAGCGGCGGTGTCGCCGGCCACCCTGCTGGGCGACGTGCGCCGCCAGCTCGCCACCGGCGTACGCCGTGCTGCCTCCGACCCCTTCCGCGCCGGCGGCGTCTACACCGACTTCGACGTCAACGCCCACACGTGGGGACTGGTCGCGACCGAGGGGTGGTACGAGCGGCTCACCGGCTCCCGCTCCTACGCGGGCTTCGCCACCAGCCAGCGCGACTGGCTCCTGGGCGCCAACGCCTGGGGCGTCAGCTCGATGGTCGGCGCGGGCACGACCTTCCCGCGCTGCATGCAGCACCAGGTGGCGAACCTGCGCGGCAGCACCGACGGCACGGCGCCGCTCGCCGTGGGCGCGGTCGTCAACGGGCCCAACAGCTCGGATCTCTTCGCCGACGGCCTCGACGGGCTGCAGGAGGGCATGCGCGCGTGCTCGGTGCCCGGCTACGCCGCCTTCGACGGCCACGGCTCGAGCTACGTCGACGACGTGCGCTCGTGGCAGACCGACGAGCCGGCGCTCGACATGACGGGTACGGCTGTGGCCGCAGCCGCCGCGCAGCTGGCCCTGGCCTCGCCGGCCGGACCGCCGGACGCACCGGTGCCGGCACCCGGCCGGACGCCCGAGCCGCTGCCGGCACACGTGTTCGCGCCGTACTTCGAGGCCTACACGGGCGAGAGCCCGCTCGCGGTCTCGCGCGCGTCAGGCGCGAAGCACCTGACGCTCGCCTTCTTCCAGACCGAGCGCCCGGGCTCGTGCACGGTCTGGTGGAACGGCGACACCTCGCAGCCGGTCTCACCCGCGACGTGGGGCGCCGACATCGCGGCGATCCAGGCACGCGGCGGCGACGTCATCCCGTCGTTCGGCGGCTACTCGGCCGACAGCACCGGCACCGACATCGCCGACAGCTGCTCGAGCGTCAGCAAGATCGCCGAGGCCTACGAGTCGGTGATCCGCACCTACTCCGTGAGCCGCATCGACCTCGACGTCGAGGACGCCTCGCTCGCGAACGCTGCGGCGGTCGTGCGCCGCAACCGCGCGATCAACCGCGTGCAGCGGTGGGCAGCGCGCGAGCACGTGCCGCTGCAGGTGTCCTACACGCTGCCGACCTCGACGCACGGGCTGGAGGACGACGGGCTCGCGGTGCTGCGCAGCGCGGAGAAGGCCCACGCCCGGATCGACGTCGTCAACATCATGACCTTCGACTACTACGACGACGCGCCGCACGACATGCTGCGCGACGCCCAGGGCGCTGCCACCGCGCTCGTCGGGCAGCTCGCCGACCTGCACCCGGGCGTGCCGACAGACCGGCTGTGGTCGACGGTCGGGGTGACGCAGATGCTCGGCATCGACGACTACGGGCCGCCGGAGGTCTTCCGCGCCGACCAGGCCGTGCCGTTCGAGCGGTGGGCCGAGCGGGCGGGCATCGGCACCGTGTCGTTCTGGGCGCTGCAGCGCGACAACGGCGGCTGCGTCGGCACCGCCGGCAGCGACTCGTGCTCGGGGGTCGCCCAGCGGCCGTGGCAGTTCACCCGCGCCCTGCTGCCCTTCACGCGCTGACGGCGGCGCCCGGCGTCCGGACCGCCCAGAAGCCGGTGCGCCGGCGCAGCCGGAACCCGATCGACTCGTAGAGCCGGATCGCGTCCACGTTGGTGGCCGCGGCATGCATGAACGGCGTCTCGCCGCGCTCGCGGATGCCGTGGGCGACCGCCCGCACCAGCCGGGTCGCGAGACCGCGCCGACGGTGGGCCGGGTCGGAGCAGACCGCGCTGATCTCGGTCCACCCGCGCGGGTGCAACCGCTCGCCGGCCATCGCGACGAGACGTCCCTCCTGGCGGATGCCGAGGTAGGTGCCGAGCTGGTAGGTGCGCGGCAGGAACGGGCCGGGCTGTGTGCGAGCGACCAGCTCGAGCATCTCCTCGACGTCGGGTGCGCCGAGCAGCACCGCCTCGGGCTCCGGCGCAGACGTGAGGGCGGCGGTGGCGACCAGCTGGACACCCTCGCCGCTCCCGACCAGATGCCAGTCGTCGGGCAGGGTGGCGATGTCGACAGCTGCGCCGGAGAGCGCCACGACCTCCCCCGGTCCGGCCAGTCGCGCGAGCTCCGGCCACACGCAGCTGCCCGCCCCGGGAGCGACGGCCACGAAGGGAGACACGTCGGGCGGGTAGCGCAGCACCAGGTCCTCCCCTTGTGCGAAAGAGCTGTGCCCGCCGGTGAGCGAGGCCCAGGCCGCGTTGTCGAGCAGCGACTCGTCGGAGCCGCTCGCCGTCCCGGGAGCCAGCAGCTCGGTCACGGTGCCACCCCCGCCGACCTCCTCGTCGGCCGCTCCCAGTCGGGCACGAGCGCGCCCGGCGCGGTGAAGGTCGAGAGGTCTGTCGTGGACCGGAACGCTTGACGCTGGTAGAGGTCGCGCGCGTAGTCCCACAGCTGGGGGTGGTCGGCGAGCGGGCCGCCGAGCGCCCCCGTCGCGTTGGCCTGCACGTCGTAGCGCACGAGCGTCACCCACAGGCGCACGTCGGCCAGTGTCAGCCGGTCGCCGAGCAGGAAGCGGGAGCCCGCCAGTCGCGCGTCGAGCGCCTCGAACGCCTCGTTCAACCGTGCCCGTGCCGAGAGCGCCTGCTCGCCATCGCCCTGCGCCGCCGTGACGCCCGCGTTGACGGCCGGGCCGAGCCAGCGGTCGAGCTCGTCGACCCGGTCGCGCAGGGCTGCCGGGTAGAGCTCCAGCCCGGTCGTCGACAGGTGCAGGAACGCCGTGGCGAGGTCGGCGTCGAGCAGCCCGTAGTCGTTGCTGACCACGCGCCGGGTCCGCCGGTCCCAGAGCGTCGGCACGGACACGTGCCCGTCGAACCCCGGCTCGGTCGCCTCGTAGGCATCGCGCAGGAGCACGAACCCGTTGACCGGGTCAGGACCGGACGTCTCGCGGAAGGCCCAGCCCCGCGCGTCGCGGGCGCCGTCCACGTAGGAAACCGACACGGCGTCCTGCAGTCCCGCGAGGGCGACGACGAGCGTGCTCCGCTGGGCCCACGGGCAGAACCAGCCGGCGTAGAGGTGGAAGCGGCCGGGTTCCGCCTGCGCGCCGAGCCGGTCGCGGAAGCGGTAGAGCGGCCTGGTGTCGCCCGGCTCGCGCACGATGCGGTAGTCGCCGATGCGGCCGGGGTCCGCCGGTGTCGCGTAGACGGGACCGGCGATCGATGTAGTCACGTAGGTTCCCAGTGGCTCGAGGTGGAGCACGGTGGTCTCCGTGGTCAGGAGTTGGTGATCGGAAGGCCGGGCGGGTTGACCTCCGAGGTCTTGACGGCCTCGTTGGACAGGTTCCACGCCTTGAGCCAGGCGGCGTACTGCCCGTTGTCGATGAGGTAGTTGATGGCGTCGGCCAGCGGCTTCGCCAGCCCGCTGCCCTTCTTCGACGTGGCAGCGATCAGGCCCTGCAGCGACGCACCTGCACCGGAGTAGGTGCCCGCGTTTCGCGTCGGGTGGGACGAGCTCTGCGACTGCGTGACGTGGTAGGCGATGCTCGGGTTGGGCGCGAAGTAGGCGTCGGCCTTGCCGGAGCTCAACGCGAGGTAGGTGGTGCCCTGGTCGGGGAAGTACTTCACCGTCAGCTTCTTGCCGGCGGCCTTGAGCTTCGCCTGCCACTCCAGCAGGATCTTCTCCTGGTTGGTGCCGGCTCCCACTACGACGGTCTTCCCGGCGAGGCTCTCGGCGGTGCCGTCGAAGGTCCAGCTGTTGGACTTCAGCACCTCGAACCCGAGGTTGTCCTGCCGGTAGGTCGCGAAGTCGTACTTCAGCTTGCGCTGCTCGGTGTCGGTGATGTTGGTGATGCCGACGTCGGTCTTGCCGCTGTCGAGCCCGACGAACAGGTTCTCCCACGTGGCGTTGGTCAGCACCGGGGTCAGGCCGAAGACGGCGGCCACCAGTCGGCCCAGGTCGGGCTCGGAGCCGGTGAGCGTCTTCTGGTCGGAGCCGGTGTAGCCGAGCGGCGGGCTGCCCGAGGGCAGCAGGCCGAGACCGATGACGATCTTGCCCTTGTCGACGAGCGCCTTGGGCAGCTCGGCGCGGATGGCCGCGACCTCCGGCACGGTGAGCGTCACCGGCGTGGCGGCTCCGTTCGAGACGGCGCCGACCTGCACCGAGGCGGCCCCTCCGGCGGCTGCGACGTTGCTGGTGCGGGGGCTCGACCCCGCGTCGTCGCCGCTGCTGCCGCAGGCGGCCAGGGCGGTGAGGGCGAGGGCCGTGAGGGCGGCGAGGGCGGGTCTGGCAGCGGAAGAAGGCATGGGAGTTCCTCGGAAGTGGTTCGTGGGGGGTTGGTGGGGTGCGGCGTGCGTCAGAGGACGGCGCGCAGGAAGTCTCGTGTGCGCTGGTGCTGCGGGCGGTCGAGGACCTGCGCGGGCGGGCCCTGCTCGACGATCCGCCCGTCGTCGAGGAAGACGACGGTGTCGGCGACCTCGCGGGCGAAGCCGATCTCGTGGGTGACGACGACCAGGGTGGTGCCGCCGGTGGCGAGCGCCTGGATGACGGCGAGCACCTCGCCGACGAGCTCGGGGTCGAGGGCGGAGGTCGGCTCGTCGAAGAGGATGACGCCCGGCTGCTGGGCGAGGGCCCGGGCGATGGCGACCCGCTGCTGCTGGCCGCCTGAGAGCTGGCGGGGGTAGGCGTCGACCTTGTCGCCGAGGCCCACCCGGTCGAGCAGCTCGCGGGCGAGCTCGCGCGCCGCAGGCCGGCCCAGCTGGCCCGAGGCGACAGGGGCCGCGGCCACGTTGTCGAGCACGCTCAGGTGCGGGAAGAGGTTGAAGCCCTGGAAGACGAAGCCGATGCGTCGGCGCTGGGCGAGGATCTCGCGCTCGGGCAGCTCCTTGAGCCGACCGCGGTGGCGACGGACGCCGAGCAGCTCGCCGTTGATGCTGACGTGACCGCGGTCGAGCTTCTCGAGGTGGTTGACCGCGCGCAGCAGGGTCGACTTGCCGGAGCCCGAGGGCCCGATGACGACGGTCACCTCACCGGGCCGGACGGCGAGGTCGATGCCGCGCAGGACCTCGCGTCCGGCGTACGACTTGTGCGCGCCGACCACCTCGACGGCGGCAGGGTGCTCGGCGGCCAGCGTCGGCAGCGGGAAGACTGCCGGAGTAGTACGCAGTGGTGCCGACGTGACGGCAGTGGTGGTCATCGGGTGGCTCCTGTCGGTGCAGCGGCGGCCTGCCGGGAGAGCGCCGCCCGCAGCCGCTGGAGCGGCGTGGGAGGCAGGTTGCGCAGCGCGCCGCGCGAGTAGTAGCGCTCGACGTAGAACTGGACGACGGACACGACGCTGGTGAGCACGACGTACCAGACCGTCGCAACCATCAGCAGCGGCACGATCTCGCCGGAGTAGGTGCTGCCGAGGCTCTGCACAGAGCCGAACAGGTCGAGCAGCGAGACGTAGAACACCAGCGACGTGGCCTTCAGCAGACCGATCAGCTGGTTGACGTAGGACGGGATGATCGAGCGCAGCGCCTGCGGCAGCACGATGCGGGTGAAGTGGTAGCCCCGGGGCAGGCCGAGCGCTGCAGCCGCGTCCTGCTGGCCCTGGTCGACCGACAGGATGCCGGCGCGCACGACCTCGGCGGCGTAGGCGGCCTCGTTGAGGCTGAGCCCGATGATGGCGATCACCGTGTCGGTGGCGAGCCTGCTCTCGTCGAAGCGGAAGAACTCCGGTCCGAACGGCACTCCGAGGCTCAGCGTCTGGTAGAGCGCGCTGAAGTTGTAGAGGAAGAGCAGCACGACGATCAGCGGCACCGAGCGGAACAGCCAGACGTAGACCCAGCTGACGGCGTTGAGCACCGGGTTGCGCGAGAGCCGGCCGAGGGCAAGCACCACCCCGGCCAGCAGGCCGAGCGCCGCGCTCGCTGCCGCCACCTTGAGCGTGATGACCAGCCCGTCGAGGATGACCGGGCGGAAGAACCAGTAGCGGAACCGGTCCCACTGGAAGAAGGGGTTCGTCACCAGTCCGTGCACGAGCTGAGCAAGCACCACGAGCACCACCGCGGTCGCGATCCAGCGCCCCGGGTGCCGGAGCGGCACGACCTCCTCGTGCGCGGCGCGCGTCGTGGGGTCGACGGGGACGGTCGCGAGCTCCGTGCTCACTGCACACCCGCCGGGCGGGAGAGCGCGCCGTAGCGGCCGCCGTGGAAGAGCAGCGGGTCGCTGTCGGTGTGCTCGGCGTGCATGACCTCGGCGATGACGACGGAGGAGTCGCCCGCCGGCACCTTGGCCCGCACCGCGACGGCCATCCACGCCATCACCCCGCCGATGACCGGCAGGCCGAGCGGACCGCGGCGCCAGTCGTCGAGAGCGGCGAAGCGGTCGATGCCGCTGGTGGCGAACACCGTCGCCACGTCCTGCTGGTCGACCGCGAGCAGGTGGAGCGAGAGGTGCGTCGCCCTCTCGACGGCCGGCCAGCTCGACGAGCCGTGCGAGACGTTGAAGCTCAGCAGCGGCGGGTCCGCCGACAGCGAGACGAGGGAGGTAGCCGTGAAGCCCGTCGGCGACGCGCCTCCCGTCGCGATGACCGCGACGCCTGCGGCGTGGCGGCGGAACACCTGCTTGAAGAGGTCCGAGGTCACCCGCGCCACGTCGAGGTCGGACTCGTAGAGCGCCGTCACGCCGACACCGCCCGACGTGCCCGCGCCGTGCTCGAGGCCGGCCGGGCCGGCGGCAGGCCCAGGTTCTCGCGCAGGGTGGCACCCTCGTAGTCGGTGCGGAAGACGCCGCGCTCCTGCAGCAGCGGCACGACGGAGTCGACGAAGGGGTCGAGACCGGCGGGCGTGATGTGCGGGACGAGGATGAAGCCGTCGGCCGCCTCGGCCTGGACGTAGGTGTCGATCTGCTCGGCGACCTGCGCCGGCGTGCCGATGAACGACTGGCGGCCGGTGACGTGGATGACGAGGTCGCGGATGCTGTAGCCGTGGGCGTCCGCGAGCTCGCGCCACTCCTTGGCCGTCTTCAGCGGCTCCTTGTACATCGGTGCCCTGCCCCGGATGATCGAGTCCGCCGACACGTCGGGGTCGACCTCGGGCAGGGGCCCGTCGGCGTCGTAGGCGGACAGGTCGCGGTTCCACAGCTGCTCCAGCAGCAGGATGGCCGTCTGCGGGCTGACCTGCTGGCGGCGCACGGCCGCGGCATTGGCCTGCGCCTCCTCCTCGGTCTCGCCGAGGGCGTAGGTCACGGCCGGGAGGATCTTGAGCTCGTCGCGGTCGCGGCCGTAGGTCGCGAGCCGGTCCTTGACGTCGGTGTAGAACGCCCGGGCGGGGTCGAACGCGCTGTGCCGGCTGAAGATGGCGTCGGCCGTGCTGGCGGCCAGCTCGCGGCCCTCGACGGAGTCGCCGGCCTGCAGGATGACCGGGTGGCCCTGCGGGCTGCGCGGCACGGTGGAGCGGCCGGCGATGTCGAACTGCGGTCCGTGGTGCTCGAACTCGCCGGCGCGGGGGTCGGTGACGTACGTGCCGGTGGCCCGGTCGGCCACCACCGTCCCCGGCGCCCACGAGTCCCAGAGCTCACGGGCGGTCTGGATGAACTCGCCGGCACGCTCGTAGCGCAGGGCGTGGTCGAGGTAGCCGCCGCGCCGGAAGTTCTCGCCGGTGAAGGCGTCGGACGAGGTGACGACGTTCCAGGCCGCCCGCCCGCCGGACAGATGGTCGAGCGAGGCCAGCTGGCGGGCGAGCTCGTAGGGCTCGTTGAAGGTGGCGTTGATGGTGCCGGCGAGGCCGAGGTGCTCGGTGACCGCGGCGAGCGCCGCGAGCACCGAGAGCGTGTGCGGCCGACCCACGACATCGAGGTCGTGGATCCTGCCGCGCTGCTCGCGCAGGCGCAGTCCCTCGGCGAGGAAGAAGAAGTCGAGCTTGCCGCGTTCGGCTGTGCGGGCGAGGTGGACGAAGGAGTCGAAGTCGATCTGGCTGCCCGAGTCGGGGTCGCTCCACACGGTGGTGTTGTTCACGCCCGGGAAGTGGGCGGCCAGGATCACCTGGCGCTTGCGCTGGTCGGTGGTGGTCATGAGTGGCTCTCGCGTCAGGCCGCGGGGGCGGCGTAGCGGTTGGCGGCAGGGGCGAGGTCGAGCAGGCCGCGCAGGGTGTCCGCCTCGTAGGCGGTGCGGAAGGCGCCGCGCCGCTGCAGCTCGGGCACCAGGCCGTGGACGATGTGGGGCACGTCGACCTGGGCGACGCCGGGACGCAGCCGGAAGCCTGTGTAGCCCCGCTCTCGCCAGGCGAGCAGCTGGTCGGCGAGCTGCCCCGGCGTACCTGTGAACACCAGTGCGTCGGACTCCAACGGCGCTCCGTCGAGCTCGTCGAGGCGCTCCTTGCGCGAGCGTGCCACGGCGGCGTTGTCGTCGAGGAGCACGAGCACCTCGCCCCACACCTGCAGCGGCGTCCCCCGGCGGGTTACGGCGGCTTCCGCTGCGCGCACCTCCGCCTCGATCGCGGCGGCTGACCGGTCGTCGTGCGGCGTCACGAGCACGACGTCGGCCGATCGGGCGGCCAACTCGTAGGGGATGCGGGCGTGCGCCAGCGCGACGACGACCGGCTGGCCTTGCGGCGAGCGCGGCACGATCGACGGGCCCTTGACGGAGAACCAGCGGCCCTCGAACTCGACGTAGTGCAGCTTGTCGCGGTCGACGAAGCGCCCGGTGCTCGCGTCGCGGATGATCGCGTCGTCCTCCCAGCTGTCCCAGAGCCGGCGGACGACCTCGACGACATCGGCCGCCTCGTCGAACAGCTCGGCGACGACCTCCTGCTGCTGACCGGCTTGGTACGCGGCGAGGTCCAGGTGCGGCGCCTCGCGACGGCCGAACTGCTCGGCCTCGACGTCGCGGGCCGAGACCTGCACCCGCCAGCCGGCCCTGCCCCTGCTGACCCAGTCCAGCGTCGCGACCGAGGTCGAGACGTGGAACGGCTCGGTGTGCGTCGTGGTGACGGTCGGCACGAGGCCGATCTGCTTCGTGAGCGGGGCGAGGCGGGAGGCCAGGAGCAGGGCGTCGAGCCGGCCGCGTACCTGGTCGGTGCGCTCGTCGAGCCGCTCGCGCGACGAGGACTGCACCGCGAAGGAGTCCTCGAACGTCACGAGGTCGAGCAGCCCGGCCTCTGCCTGGCGAACGAGGCCGAGGGAGTGGTCGGCGGAGAGGAGGTCGGCGGGCGCGGTGCCCGCGGCCCGCCACGCGGCGGGGTGCCAGCCGGCGCCGTCCAGCGCCACTGCGAGGTGGAGGTGGTCTGTCGTGGTCATCGGGTCGGTCCCTCGTCTGCGGACGCCCACGCGGCGGCGAGCAGCTCGTAGGAGCGCTCGCGGTCGACGTGGTCGTGGGTGACAGTGGTGACGACGAGCTCGTCGGCGCCCGTGACACGCTGCAGCGTCTGCAGGCGCTCGACGACCTCGGCGGGCGTGCCGACGAACTGCGTGCTGACGCGGTCGGCGACGAGCTTGCGGTCCTCGTCGGACCACTCGTGCTCGGCGGCCTCCTTCGGCGACGGGTAGGGGATCGCTCCCCCGCCGGCGCGGATGCTGCGGACCCACAGGCCGTAGGGCGAAGCCAGCTCGCGGGCGCGCTCACTGGTCTCGGCGACGACCGCGTCAGCGGAGACCACGACGTAGGGCTCGTCGAGCCACTGCGACGGCCGGAACGCCTCGCGGTAGGCGGCGACCGCGTCGAGGACGTTCGACGGCGTCACGTGGTAGTTGGCGGCGAAGGGGAGCCCTCGCTCCCCTGCGACGCGGGCGCTCTCACCGCCGCTGCTGCCCAGGACCCACACCTGCAGGTCGGCGCCCTCGCCGGGCACGGCGTGCGCGCGGTGACCCGACTCGGTCGTGAAGCTGCCGTTGACGAAGGCGAGCACGTCGTCGACCTGGGCGGCGAAACCCGGGCTCTGTGCCCCAGGCAGCGTGAGCAGCTGCAGCTGCGTGCGGATCCTCTCGCCGAGCTCGCCCGAGAGCGTGAAGGCGAACGGCTCCGGGATGACCAGGCCGTCGACCTCGTGTGCCGGCTGCGGCGACCGCGCCGGCGCTGCTGACGTTCCCGGCAGGCGCGGCGCTCCGGAGCGCCCGATGCCGAGGTCGATGCGGCCGGGGAAGGCGACGTCCAGCAGGCCGAACTGCTCGACGACCGAGAGCGCGGTCTGGTGGCCGAGCAGCACGGCTCCGGAGCCGACGCGCAGGGTGCGCGTCGCTCCTGCCACCAGCGCCCCGAGCACCGCGGGGGCGGAGCTGATGACGCCTGGCACGAGGTGGTGCTCGGCCAGCCAGTAGCGCTTGTAGCCGAACGACTCCACCGCCTTCGCGAGGCGCAGCGTGTTGTTGAACGCGTCACTCGCTGTGCCGCCGGAGGGCACCGGCGACAGGTCGAGGACGGAGAGGGGCACAGGCACGAGGGGTCTCCTGGTGTGGGAGGGCTGCGCTCGGCCGTCCTGCCGGGACGGCGGAGCGCGGGCAGGGCTGAGCGCACGCACAGAGGTACGCGGTGGACGGACGTCACTGTCGGCCGCCCCCTTGGGCGGCACGTCAGGTCAGCGACAGGTGCAGCTGGCGACGCGGACGAGGTCCACGTGGCGCCGTGAGGTCAGCAGCGGGTCGGCAGAACCGCGCACGTGCTGGTCGTCGTGGCACCTCGTCGAGTGCTGCACGGACCCTCCTTCAGGAGCAGAGCGCTTGCCTGCGGACCGTGCGGTCGCAGACCTGGTCGTCACCCGGGGCACCCCACCGCACTGCGAGGGTTGCCGGCCAGCGAGCCGGGGCTTGTCGCTGGCACTCATGACCGTGGCGCTAACTCTACTGATCCGGTAGACAATGTCAAGCGCTGCGTTTTCCGGCTCCCGGGACTGGACAACAGCCGGGGAGCACGCGCTAGCGTGTGCAGCTGTCACGAGCGCCAGCGTTCAGCCCCGGCTTGCTGGCCGGCAACCCTCCTCCTTCGCGGCGGGGTGCCCCGGGTGACGACACGGCCGACCCCGACCGGGGGCCCGGCAAGCGCGGACCCGAGCTCCTCCGGGTCCCTCGACAGAGGGGTTCCTCATGTCCGTCCAGGCTCTGTCCGTCCCTGTCGCTCCCCTCGCCGCCCTGGTGGGTGCGACGACGCAGGTCCCGCTCGTCGACGGCTCGACCCGCCGCTACGCGAACCTCGACATCGCGGCCAGCGCACCGGCGCTCGAGCAGGTGGCCGCGGCCGTTGCGCAGCTGACGCCGTACTGGTCCAGCGTGCACCGCGGCGCGGGCTACCTGTCGCGGCTGTGCACCGCGGTCTACGAGCAGTCGCGTGCCGAGGTCGCCTCGTTCGTGGGTGCCCGTGCCGACGACGTGGTGGTGTTCACCCGCAACACCACCGACGCCCTGGGCCTCCTGGCGAGCGCGGTGCCGGGCGAGGTGGTCGTGCTCGACGTCGAGCACCACGCGAACCTCCTGCCCTGGCAGCGCCGCGGCGACCGCATCGTGCGCAGCGGCTCCAGCGTCGAGGAGACGCTCGGGGCGCTGCAGGCCGAGCTCGCACGACGGCCCACCGCCCTGCTCAGCGTGACCGGCGCGTCCAACGTGACCGGCGAGTGCCTGCCGCTGCGCCGGCTCGCCGACCTGGCCCACGCCCACGGTGCACGGCTGGCCGTCGACGGCGCGCAGCTCGTCCCGCACCGCCGGGTCGACCTCGCCGCGACCGGGGTCGACTACCTCGCCTTCTCCGGCCACAAGCTCTACGCGCCCTACGGTGCCGGTGCCCTGGTCGGCCGTCGCGACTGGCTCGACACCGCCGAGCCCTACCTCGCCGGTGGTGGCGCCGTGCGAGAGGTACGCGTCGAGGCGACGGAGTGGACCACGGCGCCCGCGCGCCACGAAGGGGGTACACCCAACGTCCTCGGCGTCGCGGCGCTGGCAGCAGCCGCGCGGGCACTGGGCGAGCTGCGCGACGGTGCGCTCGAGGCGCACGAGCACGCGCTCACGTCCCGGCTGTCCGAGGGCCTGGCCTCCCTCGGCATCCGGACGCACCGCATCTGGCACGACGCGACCGATGTGGTCGGCATCGTGACGTTCAGCGTGCCGGGCCGCGACCCGGGCGAGGTGGCGGCCTACCTCTCCGCGGAGCACGGCATCGGAGTACGCGACGGCCGCTTCTGCGCCCACCCGCTGCTCGCGCGCCTCGGCACCGCGGCCGCGGTGCGGGTGAGCGTCGGGCTCGGCACGTCGAGCGACGACGTCGAGCGGCTGCTGGACGCGCTGCGGACGTTGCTCGAGGACGGGCCGTCGTGGGGCTACGCCCGCTCCGAGTCGGGATGGGCGCCGGTCCCCGAGACGCGGGCGCTGCCGTCGTGGCTCGGAGGCGCGTCGCTCGCGGGCGATGCTCCGGCGTGCGAGCAGCCCTGACCAGCGGGCTCCTGACCACGCAGCCTGTCGCGACTGACTGGGATTGTGTGGTCTGTCGTCAATCCACAGCCGCATCTGCGCAGCTGTGGACATCTCGACGTCGTGGATATGCTTGTCCACAGGGGTTTCTGTCGCGGCCGGACTGTGTCAGCGGTGGCTGTTAGGTTCGGCGCATGGTTGCAGTGGCGGTGCAGGATGCGGGTGCGTGGGCGGTCGCGGCCGACGCCCTCGACACCGCCGCCGCCCTGCCTGCCGGCGAGCTCGACGCGGAGTCGCTGCTCGCGCGGCTGCGCGTGATCGCCGGGCTGCAGGCCCGGCTCGCCGCACTGGAAGCCGCGACCCTGCGCGCGGTCGACGCCCGCGAGGCCTACCGCCACGACCAGGCACCCACCACCAAGGCCTGGCTGCGCCACCACCTGCGCCTGGACCCGGGCGATGCCGCGACCCGGCTGGTGCGCGCACGCCTCGTCGCCGAGCTGCCCCGCTTCACCGCCGCCCTCGCCGCCGGGCAGGTCAACGCCGGACACCTCGACGCCCTGCTCAAGGCCCGCCGCACCCTCGGGCCCGCACCCGTGCAGGCCGCC
>NZ_RBWV01000015.1 GCF_003634695.1 Motilibacter peucedani | reverse complement strand
GGCGGCCTGCACGGGTGCGGGCCGAGGGTGCGGCGGGCCTTGAGCAGGGCGTCGAGGTGTCCGGCGTTGACCTGCCCGGCGGCGAGGGCGGCGGCGAAGCGGGGCAGCTCGGCGACGAGGCGTGCGCGCCCCAGCCGGGTCGCGGCATCGCCCGGGTCCAGGCGCAGGTGGTGGCGCAGCCACGCCTTGGTGGTGGGTGCCTGCTCGTGGCGGTAGGCCTCGCGGGCGTCGACCGCGCGCAGGGTCGCGGCTTCCAGTGCGGCGAGCCGGGCCTGCAGTCCGGCTATCACGCGCAGCCGCGCGAGCAGCGACTCCACGTCGAGCTCGCCGGCAGGCAGGGCGGCGGCGGTGTCGAGGGCGTCTGCCGCGACCGCCCACGCACCCGCATCCTGCACCGCCACTGCAACCATGCGCCGAACCTAACAGCCACCACTGACACAGTCAGCGCACCAGAGAAACGCCTGTGGACAGGCACGATCTGGTCTCCATAGCCCTGTGGACATCCGTGGACTGCTAACCGCGCAAGAGCTCCTCCACCAGCAGAGTCCGACGGTCGCCGCGGGGTGCAGGTGTCTCGAGACCGTGGCCGCAGTCGTACTCCCGCCAGTCGCTGTCCGCACGCAACCGTCGCAGCGCCAGGGACTCCTCCCGGCTGATGACCTCGTCGCGCGAGCCGTGCTGGAGCAGCAGTCGGCGGGACTGCGTACTCGGCAAGAAGTGTCCAGGGTCGTAGCGGTCGAGCCACTGGAGGTATGCAGTGGACACGTCCGGGTCCCAGGCTGCGACGCGTACGAGCGTCCCTGTGCCGCAACCCGCGAGCACCAGCACGGTCACCCGCTCGTCCACGGCCGACACCATCGCGCCCTGGAAAGCACCTCCACTGTGGCCGAAGAAGCCGATGCGCGGGGTCGATGCCACAGCGGTCGACCAGCAGGTCGAGGACGCATCGGTGCGTGAGGACGCCCCGCCGCACACCCTCGGACGAGGCGTCGATGTCCCCGTGCTGCGGGAGGTAGGTCGCGGGCAGGGCTACCGTGAACCCTTCTGCCACCAGGGATCTCGCTTCATCCACGAAGAAGCGCCGGCCGTCGTCCGTGCCCCCGTGCGCGACGACGACCGCAGCCCGCGACGGCTCGGACGGTCGCAGCACCGTCACGGGCGCGCGACGGCCCATCACCTCCAGCACGACCTCGTCGCCCGCCCACGACTCGACGACGAGCGGCACCGGCTCGAACTCCGGCCACTTGGTCTGCGCCATGTCTCTCCTGTCCTCTCTCAGACGAGTCGGTCGACGACCGTGCCGATGACCACCATGAGAGCGAAGGTGAGCACGCAGCCGAGGAGGATGATCGGGATGAGGAGGAGCCCTCGCGACTCGGGGACGCCGGGCGGGTAGGAGCCAGTCGTACGCCGCTCCTCGTCGACCCGACGCGACGCCGCGGCCGACTCGCGCAGCGTGCGGCGGAACCAGAGCACGAACAACGTCCCGGCAACGGCGGTGAGGACGAGCTGTGCGACCGCGCGTGCAGCGTCCGACTGCAGCCTACCGATCAGCGCTGCGACGACCGCGTAGGCGGTCAGGATCGCGATCCCCCTGGCGCCGCCGCGCGCCGCCTCGCGACGCGTGCGCGGGTCGACCGCCATGCCTGCTCCTCCGTCACTGGCCTGTGGGTGGCGACAGGAACGTCGACGCACCAGGGCTTGCAGTTGTCAACGACTCAGCGCAGCGCCGCCTGCGAGCTCGCCGACGCGCGCAGCCCCGCCAGCATCACCGGCACCGGCCCTGCACCCGCCAGCGCAGGTCGAGTGACCGCATGGATGCGCCGCACCGGCTCCTGCCCGCGGATGCGCCGGACGACCGTGCCGGGCGGGCACGCCCCGAGCGCGAGCAGCGGCACGAGGGCCACGCCCACACCCAGCCCGACATAGCTGAGCACAGCCGGGTAGTCGTCCGCCTCGACCACCACCCGCTGCGTGAAGCCAGCCGCGCGACATGCCGCGATCGCCTCGCCGCCGCAGTAGTCGGTGCACGCGGTCGCACCGATCCACGGGTCGTCGGCCAGGTCCGCGAGGGCGATGGTGCGCCGGCCGGCCAGCCGGTGCGTACGCGGCAGCACGACGCGGAACGGGTCGTCGAGCAGGTGCTCGCGGTGGAGCCCGTCGTCGGAGGCCGTGCTGGGGAGCAGGGCGACGGCGACGTCGACCGAGCCGTCGCGCAGCGCGGCGAGCGCCGGCTCTGCTTCGGCGACCTGCAGCTCCAGCTCGACGCCCGGCGCCTCGCGCCGGAATCGCTCCACGGCCGCGGGTACGAGTCCGGTGCCGGCCGTCGGGAAGGCCGCGACTACGACGCGACCCGACCGCCCCGTACGCAGGTCTGCCAGCGCCTTCTCGGTCGCCTGCAGCTGCTCGAGCAGGCTCCCGGCCCGCTGGGCGAGCAGGGTGCCGGCCGGCGTGGGGCGGATGCCTCGGCCGGAGCGCTCCATCAGCGCGATGCCGGCCTCGCGCTCGAGGGCGGCGAGGTGCTGGCTCACGGCCGAGGGCGTGTAGTTGAGCGAGGCGGCCGCAGCGGTGACGGACCCGGCCTCGACGACGCTGTGCAGCACGCGCAGGCGGTGCATGTCGAGCATGTCGCCAGTGTGCACCGCCGACGGCCCACTGTGAAGCGCCGCTTAACGGTGGTGAAGATCTAACCGCTTGTCCGGCGGCTGCGCAGGCGCCACTGTGGAGGAGCGCGCACGACCCCGACCAACGCCAGAAACCCTTAGGAGGCGGCCATCATGGTCGCAATCGTCCTCTTCCTCGTCATGCTCGCGATCCTCACCCCGCTGCTCGGCGCGGACTCGCGCGACCACGACTCGCTGCGCCGCTGACTCACCGCGCCGCTGAGTCGTGCGTCGACGCGACCCCGAGGACGCAGAACTCGTTGCCCTCGACGTCGGCGAGGACCACCCACGACACGTCCTCCGACTGCCCGACGTCGGCGCGGGTCGCCCCCAGCGCAAGGATCCGCTCGACCTCCTCGTCACGGGTGGCGCCGTCGACGGGACGGACGTCGAGGTGGATGCGCACCTTGGCCGTCTTCGGCTCCGGCACCGGCACGAACGCCAGCTCCGGGATCCCCGGCGAGGGCGGCTCCAGGTCGAAGTAGACCTCGCCGTCCTCGTCCCACCGGCGCACCGGCCAGCCGAGGACGGCCGACCAGAAGCGCGCGACGCGCTCCGGGTCGGCACAGTCCACGACCACCTCCGAGAGGCGTACGGCCATCAGCCGGTCGTGACCTTGACGGTCGAGGCCGGTGCGATGATCAGGTAGACGTTCGCGAGCTCGGTGTGGTGCATCGTCACCACCGGCAGCGTCTTGCGCTCGAACGCGAGCACCGCGGAGTCGCGCGAGACCTGGCGCGCCTTGCCGGTCGCGATGATGGTCATGCGGTGGGCCGAGAGCTGGGCGCGGGTCCAGTTGCGGTCCCACTGCAGGCCCGCCGGCGCGTCGGTCATCTTCTGCATCATCGCGGTCATCGCCGGCGGGAGCGACGTGGGCAGCGCGACGTCGCGTGCGGCGGCCAGCTTCTTCAGCGTGGCCAGGTGCATGGTGTGGTCCTTGACGAACATCGCGCCGAGGGCCTTGACGCCGCCGGTCGTGGCCTTGCTGACGGCGAGCTTGCCGCTGGCGATCTCGGACATGTCGGAGATCGCGGCGGTCTTCATCCACGCGATGTCGGCCGCCTTCGCCTGGGCAGCCGTCGCCTCCCGGTTGATGGCAGCGGGAGCCGGGGCTGCGGACGCTGCAGCGGGCACACCGAGGGCGGCCACGCCGACGACGGCGGCAGGGACGAGGGAGCGGAGCTTCACAGGGACCTCCAGGAGGGCGACGCGGACTCCCGGCAGATCCCCCCGCACGGGGGGTTGCCAAACGTTCGACGCGATCAGGCGCCGTGCGCCGCGTACGCCGGCTTGAGCGTCCCCTCGATGATCTCGATGCGCTCGTCGAACGGGATGAAGGCGCTCTTCATCGCGTTGATGGTCAGCCAGCGCAGGTCGCGCCAGCCGTAGCCGAACGCGTCGACCAGCAGGCTCAGCTCTCGAGACAGCGAGGTCGCGCTCATCAGCCGGTTGTCCGTGTTGACCGTGACGCGGAAGCCCAGCCGGCGCAGCAGCCCGATCGGGTGCTCGGCCACCGACTCCGCCGCGCCGGTCTGCACGTTGGACGACGGGCACATCTCCAGCGGGATGCGCATGTCGCGGACGTACGCGGCGAGGCGGCCGAGACGCACGCTCCCGTCGCTCGCGACCGTGACGTCGTCGACGATGCGTACGCCGTGGCCGAGCCGGTCGGCGCCGCACCACTGCAGCGCCTCCCAGATGCTCGGCAGCCCGAACGCCTCGCCGGCATGGATGGTGAAGTGGGCGTTCTCGCGGCGGAGGTACTCGAACGCGTCGAGGTGGCGAGTGGGCGGGAAGCCCGCCTCGGCGCCGGCGATGTCGAAGCCGACGACCCCGGCGTCGCGGTAGCGGATGGCGAGCTCGGCGATCTCCTGGCTGCGGGCCGCGTGGCGCATGGCGGTGAGCAGCGCGCCCACCCGGATGCGCCGTCCGGTGGCCGCGGCGTTCGCGACCCCTTCGGCGAAGCCCTCGAGCACGGCCTCGACCACCGTGTCGAGGGCGAGCCCGCGCTCGACGTGGAGCTCGGGGGCGAAGCGCACCTCGGCGTAGACGACGCCGTCGGCAGCGAGGTCCTCGACGCACTCGGCAGCCACCCGCCGGACCGCGTGCACGTCCTGCATGACGCCGACCGTGTGGGCGAAGGTCTCGAGGTAGCGCTCGAGCGAGCCGGAGGACGCGGCGCTCTCGAACCAGGCGCCCAGCGAGGCCACGTCGTCGGCGGGGAGCGCGTCGTAGCCGTTGGCCCGGGCGAGCTCGAGCACGGTGGCCGGCCGCAGACCGCCGTCGAGGTGGTCGTGGAGGAGGACCTTCGGTGCGGCGCGCACCTCGTCGGGGGTGGGGGCGGGCATCATGTCCCGGACCCTACGCCTCCGACCGGGGCCAACCGGGTGATCGCTCTGCGTTCTCTCACGATCGACGCTGCGTGGCCGAGACAGTGAGTGAGCTCCACCCCCCGCTCCCCAGGAGGAACCATGCACGGACGTATCCCGACCTTCGCCACCCGCGCCGCCGCCGTCGTCGCCCTGGCCGGCGGCATCGCCGTCGCCGGTGCGACCGGCGCCTCGGCCGCCACCGTCGGCCCGGCCAGCGCGCTCCCCGCCGCGAAGGCGGCGATCCTGACCAAGGCCGTCGTCGTCTCGACGGTGGTCGCGGCCCCCTCGTCGCACACGTGGGAGGGCGCGGTCGCCACGACCCCCGACTCGCACACGTGGGAGGGCGTCGTCGCCGCCTCGCTCGACTCCCACACCTGGGAGCGCGTCGGCGGCACCGCTGCCCCGGCGTCCCACACCTGGGAGTCGGCGCCCAAGGGCTAGCCAGCACCCGTTCGGAGCACAGGCGGCCCCCCTCGGGGGCCGCCTGTTCTTGTTCAGTGGGTCGCAGACCTGCCGATCATCTCCACGGGGCGCCTCGACCGGGGCGCGCCGGGGGGGCGAGGGGGAGCACGTGGACGAGAGGCAGCGGCCGTCGCGGCGCCTGCTCGTGACGTGCCTGCTCGTGGCCGGGCTCGGCACCCTGGCCGTCCTTCTGGTGCACGGCGGGTCGCAGGTGGGGCGCGAGCTCACCCTTCCGGTGTGGGCCCTCACGGTCGCCATGGCGTGCGGCGAGGCCTCGGTCATCCACCTGCCGCAGCGCCGCCACAGCCTGGCAGTGTCGTTCACGCCGGTCGCGCTGGTCGCCGGCCTCGCGTTCGCCTCCGGGCCGTGGTTCGTGCCCGCCGCCGCGGCCGGCGTGGCCGCCGTGCTCGCCTTCAAGCGCCAGTCCCCCACCAAGAAGCTGTTCAACATCGCCAACGCGGCGCTCGACGTCGCCGTGGCGCAGGCGGTCTTCCACCTGCTCGACGGCGCACCGGACGCCGCGACCTGGCGCACGAGCCTCGCGCTGTACGCAGCGGTGCTGGTCGGCGCGGCCGTGAGCCTGGGTGCCCTGACCGCCGTGATGGCGCTGGCCACCCGGTCACTGAGCCTCGCTGCCGCCCGCCGCGTCATCGTCACCGGTCTCGTCCTCGACGGCGCGACGGGCTGCGTCGGTCTCCTGGTCGTGGTCCTGACCACCACGGCGCCGGTGGGCCTGGCGCCGCTGAGCGTGCTGCTGGTGCTGCTGCTCGGCGGGTCGCTGGCGCTCAACCGGCTCGACATGCGCGAGCGCCGGCTCCAGTCGCTCTACCGCTTCACCAGCGCCGTGGGCGACATCCGCGACACCGACGAGCTGGCCTGGACGATCCTGCGCGAGGCACGCGACATCCTGCACTGCGACGTGGCCGAGCTGCGCCTGCCGATGCCGAACGACCTGCCCGCGCTCGCCCTGCGCGTCGGCACCGACGGCACGAGCACGGTGCTGGACCCCGTCACCGAGGGCGACGCGCCCGCCGAGCCCGACGCCATGAGCGTCGCGCTGCTCTCCGGCGGCAAGGAGCTCGGCACCCTGTCGGTCGCCGCGCGCTGGCGCTTCCTGCACAGCTTCTCCGCCCAGGACCTGATGCTCCTGCGCGGGCTGGCCGACCACGCGGCGGCTGCGCTGCACGGCACCCTGCTGCTCGACCAGGTGCGCCGCGAGGCGGCCGAGCGCGAGCACCAGGCCCTGCACGACAGCGTCACCCAGCTGCCCAACCGCCGGGCTCTCGGCGAGACCGCGCAGCGCTGGGCGCTGGAGCACGACGAGGGCTTCGCGGTCCTCTCGCTCGACCTGCTCGGGTTCGGCGGCATCAACGACGCGCTCGGCCAGGACACCGGCGACCTGCTGCTCCACGAGGTCGGCCGACGGCTGCTCTGGAACTCCGCCGCCGGGCACGTCGCCCGCCTCGGCAATGACGAGTTCGCCGTGCTGGTGCCCGACGTCGCGACGCTCCGTGAGGCGACGCTGGCGGCCCGCGGGGTGCTGCGCCCGCTCGCGGAGCCGTTCGCGTTGCACGGGCTGACCCTCGAGGTCCGGGTCAACGCCGGGCTGGCGCTCGGCACGGCCGGCAGCGGCGACCCCCAGGCCCTGCTGCAGAAGGCCGACATCGCCCTGGCGGTGGCCAAGCGTGACGACGTCGAGCTCCACCTCTACGACCTCGCCGACGACGCCCGCGGCGCCCGTCGGCTGCAGCTGGTCTCCGACCTGCGCCTCGCCGTCGCGGCCGCGACGCTCGAGGTGTTCTACCAGCCCAAGCTCGACCCGCGCACCGGCCGCGTCACGGGCGCCGAGGCGCTCGCCCGCTGGCAGCACCCCGCCGAGGGCTTCGTGCCGCCGGACGAGTTCATCCCGCTGGCCGAGCACGCCGGTCTGATCCGGGCGCTGACCTCGTCGGTGCTGCGTACGGCGCTGAACGCCTGCGCCGGCTGGCGCGCGGACGGCCACGACCTGACCATCGCGGTCAACCTCTCGCCGCGCATGCTCGTCGACGAGCACCTGCCGGAGCAGATCGAGGCAGCGCTCTTTGAGGCCGGGCTGCCGCCCGAGGTGCTGGTCCTCGAGATCACCGAGTCGGCGGTCATGAGCGACGTGCAGATCGCCCGCCGGGTGCTCGAGACGCTGCGCCTCATGGGCGTCTCGCTCTCGCTCGACGACTACGGCACCGGTCACTCGTCGCTGTCCTACCTCGCCACCCTGCCGGTCAACGAGATCAAGCTCGACAAGTCGTTCACCCTCGGCCTGCCCTACGAGCCGGCCGCGCTGGCCATCGTCCGCTCGACGATCGCGCTGGGCCACGAGCTCGGCCTGACCGTCGTGGCCGAGGGCGTCGAGGAGGACGGGGCGCGCGCCCTGCTCGCCGACTGGGAGTGCGACGTCGTGCAGGGCTACTACTACAGCCGCCCGCTGCCCGCGTCGGGCTTCCTCGCCTGGCTCGACGCCCACGCCGACGCGGTGGCCGCCATCAGCCGGTGATGCGCTCCAGCACGATCGGGCGCGCGGTCACGGGGGTGTCGGCCGGGCCCACCTCGACCGCGCCCTGCAGCGCCTCGAGGGCGCGCTCGAAGCGCTCCGGGGTGTCGGTGTGCAGCGTCAGGAGCGGGTCGCCGGCGCGTACGGTGTCGCCGGGCTTCGCGTGCAGCTCGACACCCGCTCCGGCCTGCACCGCGTCCTCGCGGCGCGCGCGGCCGGCGCCGAGGCGCCAGGCGGCAACGCCGACCGCCATCGCGTCGAGCCGGGTGAGCACGCCGTCGGCGGGCACCGGCACGACCGTCGTCTCGCGCGCCATCGGCAGCGGGGCGTCGGGGTCGCCGCCCTGCGCCCGGACCATCGCGCGCCAGGTGTCCATCGCCGCGCCGCGGCGCAGGACGTCGGCCGGGTCGGGGTCGCCGGGCAGGCCGGCGGCCGACACCATCTCGCGCGCGAGGTCGACGGTCAGCTCGACGACGTCGGCCGGGCCGCCGCCGGCCAGCACCTCGACCGACTCGCGCACCTCGAGCGCGTTGCCTGCCGTGAGCCCGAGCGGAGTCGACATGTCGGTGACCAGGGCGACGGTGCGCACGCCGGCGTCGGTGCCGAGGTCGACCATCGTGCGCGCCAGCTCGAGGGCCTGGGCGAGCTCCTTCATGAACGCGCCGCTGCCGACCTTGACGTCGAGCACCAGGGCGCTGGTGCCCTCGGCGATCTTCTTGCTCATGATCGAGGACGCGATCAGCGGCACCGACTCGACCGTGCCGGTCACGTCGCGCAGCGCGTAGAGCAGGCGGTCGGCCGGTGCGAGCGTCTCGGTCGCTGCGCAGATCACGGCACCGACGTCGGCCAGCTGCGCGCGCACCTCGTCGAGCGAGAGCGAGGCGCGCCAGCCGGGGACGGACTCGAGCTTGTCGAGCGTGCCGCCCGTGTGGCCGAGCCCCCGGCCCGACAGCTGCGGCACCGCGGCGCCGCAGGCGGCGACCAGTGGTGCGAGCGGCAGCGTGATCTTGTCGCCCACTCCCCCGGTCGAGTGCTTGTCGACGGTGGGCCGGCCGAGCTCGCCGAACGAGAGCCGGTCGCCCGAGGCGATCATCGCCGCGGTCCAGCGCGCGATCTCGGGGCGCGACATGCCCTGCAGCAGGATCGCCATGAGCAGAGCGCTCATCTGCTCGTGGGCGACGACCCCGCGGGTGTAGGCGTCGACCACCCAGTCGATGGCCTCGTCGGAGAGCTCGTGCCCGTCGCGCTTGCCGCGGATCACGTCGACGGCGTCGAACAGCTCGTCAGCCACGGGAGGCCTCCCACTCGGCGCGCAGGGCCGCGTCGTCGAAGCCGTAGGGCAGCAGGTCGTCCATGGAGTGCACTCCGCTCTCGAGCTTGACCAGGCACTCGCGTCCGCCGTGCTCGAAGATCAGCTGCCGGCACCGCCCGCACGGCGAGAGCAGCTGGCCGTGCCCGCCGACCGCGACCACCGCGACGAGCCGGCCACCGCCCGAGGCGAGCAGCGCGGAGACCATGCCGCACTCGCCGCAGAGGCCCACGCCGTAGCAGGCGTTCTCGACGTTGCAGCCGGTCACGACCCGGCCGTCGTCGACGAGGCCGGCTGCGCCGACCGGGAAGCGGGAGTAGGGGACGTAGGCCTTGCTCGTCATCTCGAGCGCGGCCGCGACGAGCTCGTCCCAGTCGACGGCAGTGCCCGTGATGTCCTCGCTCAATGCCCTTCTCCCTTGCGATAGACCACGCCGTCGGCCGCGGGCGGCCGCAGCCGCTGGGAGGCCAGCGCGAGCACGAGCAGCGTCGCGACGTAGGGCGTCATGCTGATGAAGTCCTGCGCCACCGAGTCGGTGACCAGGAAGAGCACGAGCACCGCGACGCCCACGAGCAGGGAGAGCACGCCTTGCAGCGCCCGGCGCCGCACGAGCATGACGACCCCGAAGACGATCAGGCCGGCGGCCAGCAGGAGCAGCAGCGCGTGCACCGACTCCTCGCCCCGGCGGAACTGCAGCCCGTCGGTGTAGCCGAACAGCAGCGCGCCGCCGGCCAGCCCGCCCGGCCGCCAGTTGCCGAAGATCATGGCGGCGAGGCCGATGTAGCCGCGACCGCCGGTCTGGCCCTCGCGGTAGACGTTGGCGGCGACCTCGGCGAGGAAGGCGCCCGCGAAGCCGGCGAGCGCGCCCGAGGCCACGACGCCGGCGTACTTGTAGCGCAGCACCTTGACGCCGAGCGACTCCGCGGCCCACGGGTCCTCGCCGCACGAGCGCAAGCGCAGGCCGAAGGTCGTGCGCCACAGGACGAAGAACGAGCCGATGACCAGCAGCAGCGCGATCAGCGTGAACCAGGAGACCTCGAAGGTCAGCGCCCGCAGCAGCGCGGCCACGTCGGAGACGAACAGCCAATGGTGCTTCTCGAGCGTCAGCAGCCAGCCGGTGCCCGGCACGGTGAACGTCGACACCGACGGGATCTGCGGCGACTGCGTGGGACCGCCGCCCTCGACGCCGGTGAAGAGCCGGTCGGCGAGGTACTGCGTGGCGCCGAGGCCCAGGATGTTGATCGCGACGCCGGAGATGATGTGGTCGACGCCGAAGGTGACCGTGGCGACCGCGTGGAGCAGCCCGCCGACCGCGCCGAAGACGATGCCGGCGACCAGGCCGAGCCAGGGCCCGTGCTGGTAGCCCATCCAGCCCGCGCCGAACGTGCCGGCGATCATCATGCCCTCGAGCCCGATGTTGACCACGCCCGCGCGCTCGGCCCACAACCCGCCGAGGCCGGCGAGCCCGATGGGCACGGCGAGGGCGAGCGCCGAGGACAGCGTGCCGCTCGAGGACAGCTCGTCGGCGCCGGTGACCACGCGTACGACGCTGAGCAGCAGGATGCCGCCGACCAGGGCCAGCAGCGCGCGCTGCCAGGCCGGGCGACGAGCCGCCGCCAGCGGCCGGCCGGTGACGGCGGGGATGTCGGTGACCGTGCTCATGCCGCCGCTCCCTGGGCCGCCGGGCCGGGGCGCAACGCGGCAGCCACCCGGCGCTGCTCGGACGAGACGCGGTAGCGCCGCACCAGCTCGTAGGCGACGACCACGCTGAGCACGATCGTGCCCTGCATGATCGTGACGAGCTGGGTGGAGACTCCCGCCTGGATCTGCAGCGGGTTGGCAGCGATGTCGAGGTAGGCCCACAGCAGCGCGCCGACCGCGATGCCGAGCGCGGTGTTGCGCCCGAGCAGCGCGATGGCGATGCCGGTGAAGCCCAGCCCCGACTGCGTCGAGAGCGAGTAGTTGTAGGGGGCCGTCCCGACCAGCGCCGGGATGCCGACCAGGCCGGCCACCGCGCCTGAGAGCAGCATCGCGGCGACCACCATGCGCCGCACGTCCACGCCGGAGGCGACCGCGGCGGTCTCCGAGCGGCCGGTCGCCCGCAGGTCGAAGCCGAACCGCGTGCGCTCGATCGCGAACCAGTAGACGGCTCCTGCGACCACCGCCAGGAACACCAGGCCGTAGACCTGCACCTTGGTGTCGAGGAACCCGATCGAGATGCCGCCGACGTGCGCCGAGTCCGGCAGGGTCTTGGTCGAGAGGTTCAGGCTCGTGCCGCCCTTGGCCGAGGCCTTGCGCAGCAGCCAGGCGACCAGGGCCGTGGCGATCGAGTTGAGCATGATCGTGGAGATGACCTCGCTGACCCCGCGGGTCACCTTGAGCAGGGCCGGCACCGCCGCCCACAGCGCACCGGCCAGCATCGCCACGACCAGCACGAACAGCACGTGCAGCGGCTTGGGCAGCGTGACCGAGGCGCCGAGGTAGGCCGCGGCGAAGGCGGCGAAGCGGTACTGCCCCTCGACCCCGATGTTGAACAGCCGCATCCGGAAGCCGATGGCGACCGCGAGCGCGGAGAAGTAGTAGACGGTCGCGCTGTTGATGATGTTGACGACCGCCCGCGAGCGAGCCGCCTCCTTGGAGTGCACGAACAGCAGCGTCTGCCACACCTTGCCGACCGGGTCGCCCGCGACGACCAGCACCAGGCTGGTCACGAGCACGGCGAGCGCGATCGCGAGCAGCGGGGCGGCGATGCCGAGCAGCGTCGAGCGCCAGCGCGCGGAGGTCATGCCGCCCCCTCGCCGCGGCCGAGGCCGGTCATCGAGGCGCCCAGCGACTCGGGGGTGACGCGCGAGGGGTCCTCGCGCGCGACCAGCCGGCCGCGGAGGATCACCTGCAGCGTGTCGGACAACCCGATCAGCTCCTCGAGGTCGGCGCTGATGAGCAGCACGGCGAGACCGGCGGCGCGCGCGTCGCGCACCGCGTCCCAGATCTGGGCCTGGGCGCCGACGTCGACGCCCCGGGTGGGGTGGGCGGCGACGAGCAGCACCGGCTCGCCGGAGAGCTCGCGGCCCACGATGAGCTTCTGCTGGTTGCCGCCCGACAGGGCGGAGGCGAGGACGTCGATCCCCGGCGTACGCACGTCGTAGTCGCGCACGATGCGCTCGGTGTCGCGCCGCGCGCCGGCGCGGTCGAGGAGCGGTCCGCGGACGTTCGGGCGCTGGGTCTGGTGCCCCAGCACCCGGTTCTCCCACAGCGGCGCCTCGAGCAGCAGGCCGTGGCGGTGGCGGTCCTCGGGGACGTAGCCGATGCCGGCCTCGCGCCGCCGGCGCGTCGACCAGCCGGTGATGTCCTCGCCCTGCAGGCGGATCGTGCCCTCCTGCGGCTTGCGGATGCCGAGGATCGTCTCGACCAGCTCGCTCTGCCCGTTGCCCTCGACGCCGGCGATGCCGAGCACCTCGCCGCGGCGCACCTGCAGCGAGACCTCGCTCAGGACGTCGCGGCCGTCGGCGGCGCGCAGCGTCACGTGCTCGAGCGAGAGCACCGTCTGGTCGGTCACCGTCGACTCGCGCGTCTCGGGCGAGGGCAGCTCGGAGCCGACCATGAGCTCGGCCAGCCCGCGGGCGTCGACCTCGCCGGGCCGTACGGTGGCGACGGTCGTGCCCCGCCGGATGACGGTGATCTCGTCGGCGACGGAGAGCACCTCGTCGAGCTTGTGGGAGATGAACACCACGGTGAGGCCCTCGGACTTGAGCTCGCGCAGGTTGTCGAACAGCTCGTCGACCTCCTGCGGCACGAGGACCGCGGTCGGCTCGTCGAGGATGATCGTCTTGGCGCCGCGGTAGAGGACCTTGAGGATCTCCACGCGCTGGCGGGCGCCGACGCCGAGCTCCTCGACCAGGCGGTCGGGCTCGATGTCGAGGCCGTAGGCCGTGCTGAGCTCGCGGATGCGCGTGCGTGCGGCGTCGCGGATGCCGTGGAGCCTCTCGGCGCCGAGCACGACGTTCTCGAGCACGGTGAGGTTGTCGGCGAGCATGAAGTGCTGGTGCACCATGCCGACCCCGACGGCGATCGCGTCGGCCGGCGAGGAGAAGACGACCTCGGAGCCGTCGACCGCGATGGTGCCCTCGTCCGGCTTCTGCATGCCGTAGAGGATCTTCATCAGCGTCGACTTGCCCGCGCCGTTCTCTCCGACGATCGCGTGCACGGTGCCCTTGGCCACCTCGATGTCGATGTCGCGGTTGGCCACGACGCCGGGGAAGCGCTTGGTGATGCCCCGCAGCGTGACGGCGGGAGCGGCGGCGGCGATGACGACCTCCACGGGGTGCGACGTGTCGACGGGCGAGGGGTGGGCAGGCAAAGGGTCGGGCCCGCCCGACGCTACCGCGCCGGACGGGCCCGAAAGGCCGGACTCGCTGAGCCAGCCGGGTCGAGCGGGTCCCCTACTTGGAGGGGATGGTGATCGCGCCCGAGATGAGCTTCTGCTTGTAGTCGTCCAGCGTCGACTTGATGTCGTCGACCTGGCCGCCGGTGGTGGCGTAGTCGACGCCGCCGGCCTTGAGGTCGTAGACCTTCTCGCCCGTGAGCGGGCTGCCGTCGGCGACCGACTTGATGAAGTCGTAGGACGCGACGTCGACCTTCTTGAGCATCGAGGTGATGATCACGCTCTTGACCGACGCGGCGGCCGTCTTGGCCTGGTCGGAGTCGACGCCGATGGCCATCGCCTTGGCGGCGGCAGCGGCCTGGAAGACACCGGCGCCCGAGCCGCCGGCCGCCTGGAACACGACGTCGGCACCGGCGTCGTACATGCCCTTGGCCGCGGTCTTGCCCTTGGCCGGGTCGCCGAAGCCGCTGAAGTCCGGCGGCTGGGTGAGGTACTTGACCTGGACCTTGGTGCCCGACTTGCCCGCCTCGACGCCGGCCTTGAAGCCGCGCTCGAACTTGTTGATCAGCGGGGTGTCGACGCCGCCGACGAAGCCGACGTTGTGGGTCTTGGACTTGAGCGCCGCGGCCACGCCGACCAGGAACGAGCCCTGGTCCTCGGCGAAGGTCAGGTTGGCGATGTTGGCGCCCTTGGCGTCGGTGCTGTCGACGATCGCGAAGTGCGTGTCGGGGTACTGCGGGGCGACCTTCGACAGGGCCGTCGCGTAGACGAAGCCGACGACCAGGATCGGGTCGTAGCCGCCCTCGGCCAGCTGGGTCAGGCGCTCCTCGCGGGCGGCGTCGGACTCGCCGTTGACCGCCGCGGCCTCCTGGACCGTCGCTCCGGTCTCGGACTTGAACTTGTCGACACCGGCAGCCGCCGCGTCGTTGAACGACTGGTCGCCGCGCCCGCCCACGTCGTAGGCGACGCCGATCTTGAGGTCGCCGCCGGCCGAGGTGCCCGAGCTCGGCGCGCTGGAGCCAGCCGTGCTGGGCGCCGAGGAGGACCCCGAGCTGGGCGCCGCTCCGGCGCCGCTCCCGCTCGGACTGCTGCTGCCACCACACCCGGCGAGAGCGAGCGTCGCGATGGCGACGGTCGCAGCTGCGCGCACGGATAGACGCACGATGTTGCTCCCCTGCTGAGTTCGAAGTCGGCCGTCGTGGGTTGCACGCGACCTGCGCCGCAGAGGCTACGGGAACCGGCGGGCGGGCGAGCAGCAGGTAACGAGAACGTTATGCGTCTGACGCGAGATCGTCAGCACCGGCGGTGCGGGCCAGCGCGAGCAGCGCCGCGGTGGCGAGCACGCGGGCGCCGAGCTCGACCGCGGCCTCGTCCACGTCGAAGGAGCCCTGGTGCAGGTCGCGGCTGTGGCGCTCGCGCGGGGCCGCCGTGCCGAGCCGGCCCAGGGCGCCCGGGACGTGCTCGAGGTACCACGCGAAGTCCTCGCCGCCCAGGCTCTGCGGCGTGGGCACCACGGCGCGCGGGCCGATGCTGCGCCGGGCGGCCTCGGCCAGCACCTCGGCGCAGGAGGCCTCGTTGTCGACCGGCGGCACGCCGCGCACGTAGGTGACCTCGGCCGAGGCGCCGTAGGGCGCCACGATGGTGTCGGCGAGCTGGCGCACCAGCATCGGCGCGCTGTTCCAGGTCTCGGTGTCGAGGCAGCGCAGGGTGCCCTCGAGCTCGCCCCGCTCCGGGATCGCGTTGGGCGCGGACCCGGCGCTCACCCGGCCCCAGACGACGCTGAGCCCGGAGCGCGGGTCGACGCGCTTGGCCAGCGCCGCGGGCAGCTCGGTCACCAGCGTGCCGAGCGCCTGGACCAGGTCGGTGGTCAGGTGCGGGCGGGCGGTGTGGCCGCCGGGGCCGTGGAGCACCACCTTGATGCGGTCGCAGGCCGCGGTGATGGGCCCTTCGCGCACCCCGATGCGGCCGACCTCGATGCGCGGGTCGCAGTGCAGCGCGAAGATCTCGTCGACCGGCTCGATGACCTGCGCGGCGATGACGTCGAGGGCGCCGCCGGGCATCTGCTCCTCGGCGGGCTGGAAGACCAGGCGCACCCGGCCGCGCAGCAGCCCGGCCTCGTCGAGCTCGGCGAGCACCAGCCCGGCGCCGAGCACCGCCGAGGTGTGGACGTCGTGGCCGCAGGCGTGGGCGGTGCCCTCGTGCGTCGAGCGGTAGGGGACGTCCTTGAGGTCGGCCACCGGCAGCGCGTCGATGTCCGCGCGCAGCGCGGTCGCCCGCTCCCCGCGGCCGACGTCGCACCACAGGCCGGTGCCGCCCGGCAGCACCACCGGGCGCAGCCCGGCACGCTCCAGGCGCTCGCGGACGACGCGCGTGGTCCGCACCTCGGCGTACCCGAGCTCGGGGTGGGCGTGCAGGTCGCGGCGGAAGGCGACCAGCTCGGCCGCGTGCCGGGCCGAGCGGGCGGGCACCTGGGCGACGGCGTCGCCCGGGAGCTCGTCCCCGGGCAGGCTGTCGTGCGCCAGGCTCGTCACGCCCCAGAACCTACTCCGCGCACGTTTCCGGCACGTGGCGCGTGTTGCCGGGATCACGCGGCCCCCGGGAGGTGGAGGGCCCCGAGGATGACTAGCATCTGTCCTGCCGGGTGACCGCCCGGACACTCCCCGTCTGGAAGGCCTGCTGTGGCCAAGGCACCGGCCGGCACGCTGTATCGCGGCCGCGAAGGCATGTGGTCGTGGGTCGCGCACCGCGTGACCGGCGTACTCGTCTTCTTCTTCCTGTTCGCGCACGTCCTGGACACCGCGCTGGTCCGCGTCGACCCGGACTCCTACAACGACGTGATCGCGACCTACAAGAACCCCGTGGTCAACCTCATGGAGGTCGGCCTCGTGGGCGCGGTCATGTTCCACGCCTTCAACGGCATCCGGCTCGTGCTCGTGGACTTCTGGTCGAAGGGCCCGCGCTACCAGCGCCAGATGCTGTGGGCGGTCGTCGGGCTCTGGGTCGTGCTGATGGCCGGGTTCCTCTACCCGATGACCGAGCACAGCTGGCACGTCGTCTTCGGGAGCGCGTGATGGCCACCGACCTGACCCCTCCGGAGCTCACCGCCGCCGGGGAGGGCCCCGAGCCGATCGGCGCGGCCCTCATCGCCTCGCTCGACGCCCCCCGCAGCCGCGCCCCGCGCGTGCGCGACAAGCGCCGGCCGTCCCGCCGCGGCAACTTCGAGCTCTACGCGTGGCTGTTCATGCGCCTCTCGGGCCTGCTGCTCGTGGTGCTCACCCTCGGCCACCTGCTCATCCAGATGGTGCTCGACGGCGGCGTCCAGAAGATCAACTTCGCCTTCGTGGCCGGTCGCTGGTCCAACCCGTTCTGGCAGGTCTGGGACCTGCTCATGCTGTGGCTCGCCGAGCTGCACGGCACGCTCGGGCTGCGCACGATCATCAACGACTACGCCGAGCGCAACGTGACGCGGGCCTGGCTCAAGGCGCTGCTCTACGCCTCCGCGGTGTTCACGCTCTTCCTCGGCACGCTCGTCATCTTCACGTTCGACCCCAACATCTAGTTCCACACCAAGGAGGGCGACGTGGCCGCCACAGCACTGCAGACCCATCGCTACGACGTCGTCATCGTCGGGGCCGGGGGCGCGGGCATGCGTGCCGCCCTCGAGTCCGGCAAGCGCGTGCGCACCGCCGTGCTCACCAAGCTCTACCCCACCCGGTCCCACACCGGCGCGGCCCAGGGCGGCATGTGCGCCGCCCTCGCCAACGTCGAGGAGGACAACTGGGAGTGGCACACCTTCGACACCGTCAAGGGCGGCGACTACCTCGTCGACCAGGACGCGGCCGAGGTGATGTGCAAGGAGGCCATCGACGCGGTCCTCGACCTCGAGAAGATGGGCCTGCCGTTCAACCGCACGCCCGAGGGGCGCATCGACCAGCGACGCTTCGGCGGCCACACGCGCAACCACGGCGAGGCAGCCGTACGCCGCTCCTGCTACGCCGCCGACCGCACCGGCCACATGATCCTCCAGACGCTCTACCAGCAGTGCGTCAAGCACGAGGTCGAGTTCTTCAACGAGTTCTACGTCCTCGACATGCACATGGACGGCGACCGGGTCGCGGGCGTCGTCGCCTACGAGCTGGCCACCGGCGAGCTGCACGTCTTCCAGGCCAAGGCCGTCATCTTCGCCAGCGGCGGGTTCGGCAAGGTCTTCAAGACCACCTCGAACGCGCACACCCTGACCGGCGACGGCATGGGCATCGTGTGGCGCAAGGGCCTGCCGCTCGAGGACATGGAGTTCTTCCAGTTCCACCCGACGGGTCTCGCGGGCCTGGGCATCCTGCTCTCGGAGGCCGCGCGCGGCGAGGGCGGCATCCTGCGCAACAGCGAGGGCGAGCGCTTCATGGAGCGCTACGCCCCCACGATCAAGGACCTCGCGCCGCGTGACATGGTCGCCCGCGCGATCCACACCGAGATCCGCGAGGGCCGGGGCTGCGGTCCGAACAAGGACTACGTCTACCTCGACCTGACGCACCTGCCGCGCGAGCAGATCGACGCCAAGCTGCCCGACATCACCGAGTTCGCCCGCACGTACCTCGGCGTCGAGCCCTACACCGAGCCGGTCCCGATCGTGCCCACGGCGCACTACGCCATGGGCGGCATCCCGACCGACATCGACGCCCGGGTGCTCAAGGACGACATCCACCACATCGAGGGGCTGTACGCCGCCGGCGAGTGCGCGTGCGTCTCGGTCCACGGCGCCAACCGCCTCGGCACCAACTCGCTGCTCGACATCAACGTGTTCGGCCGCCGCGCGGGCATCCACGCGGCCGGCTACGCCGAGACCGCCGAGCACGCCGAGATGCCCGAGCACCCGGCTGCCTTCGTCACCGAGATGCTGGCGAACCTCTACTCCAGCACCGGCACCGAGCGCGTGGCGGCCATCCGCTCCGAGCTGCAGGCGACGATGGACCTCAACGCGCAGGTCTACCGCACGGAGACCACGCTGAAGCAGGCGCTGGTCGACATCGCCGGGCTGAAGGAGCGCTACCGCAACGTCGGCATCCAGGACCAGGGCCGGCGGTTCAACACCGACCTGCTCGAGGCCGTCGAGCTGGGCTTCCTGCTCGACCTGGCCGAGGTGCTCGTCACCTCCGCCCACGCCCGCAACGAGTCGCGCGGCGGGCACTTCCGCGAGGACTACCCCACGCGCGACGACGTCAACTTCATGCGCCACACCATGGCCTACCGCCAGGTGGACGCTGACGGCGGCGTCGAGATCGAGCTGCACTACAAGCCGGTCGTGCAGACGCGCTACAAGCCGATGGAGCGCAAGTACTAGTGGACATCACGCTCAAGATCCGTCGCTACGAGCCCGAGCTCGACGCGGAGCCGCACTGGGAGACCTACGTCGTCTCGGCGCTCCCGACCGACCGCGTGCTCGACGCCCTGCACAAGGTCAAGTGGGAGATCGACGGGTCGCTCACGTTCCGCCGCTCCTGCGCCCACGGCGTGTGCGGCTCGGACGCCATGCGCATCAACGGCCGCAACCGGCTGGCGTGCAAGACGCTGGTCAAGGACCTGAACCCCGCCAAGCCGATCACGGTCGAGGCGATCAAGGGCCTGCCGCTGCTCAAGGACCTCGTGGTCGACATGGACCCGTTCTTCGCGGCCTACCGCGACGTCATGCCCTTCCTCATCACCAAGGGCAACGAGCCGACCCGCGAGCGCCTGCAGTCGGCCGAGGACCGCGAGAAGTTCGACGACACCACCAAGTGCATCCTGTGCGCCGCGTGCACGACCTCGTGCCCGGTGTTCTGGACCGACGGGCAGTACTTCGGCCCGGCGGCGATCGTCAACGCCCACCGGTTCATCTTCGACAGCCGCGACGACGGCGCCACGCAGCGCCTCGAGATCCTCAACGAGAAGGAGGGCGTGTGGCGCTGCCGCACGACCTTCAACTGCACCGAGGCCTGCCCCCGTGGCATCGAGGTCACCAAGGCGATCCAGGAAGTGAAGCGGGCGCTGCTCACGCGCGCCGTCTAGCCCATTCCTCACAACGTCGTGGAGCCCCATCGCCCGCTAGCGGCGATGGGGCTCCACGACGTTGGGGGTGCTAGTCGTCCTTGGGCTCGGCCATCACGCGGTGCGCCGCGGCCTTGAGCTTGTCTGGCAGCACGTTGTTGGCCGCGCCCTGCACCTTGGTCTTGAGCGAGCCGGCGACGAGCTTGTCCTCGCCCTTCATCAGCGCCTTGAAGCCCTGTGCGGCGACCTGGGCCGGGTCGTCCTTCTTGCCCTCGCCGACCTTGGTGTCGTCCATGTCGGCCCGGTGGAAGAACTCGGTGTCGGTGGGCCCGGGCATCAGCGAGGTCAGCGTGACCTCGGTGTCCTCGAGCTCGTTCTGCAGCGCCTCGACGAAGCTCTGCACGAACGACTTCGACGCGTTGTAGACCGCCTGGAACGAGCCGGGCATCGTCGAGGCGATCGAAGAGGTGAACAGCACCCGGCCCTCGTTGCGGGCCACCATGTCCGTCAGGACCTTGTGCGCGAGGTGGACGGTGCCGCTGACGTTGAGGTCGATGACCTCGAGCTCGTCGGCCAGGACGTTGTCGAGGAACGCCCCGCCCTTCCCGATGCCGGCGTTCAGCGCGGCGGCCGCCAGCGGCCGGCCGCCTTCCTGCACGGCGGTCCAGAGCTGCTCGACGCCCTCGTAGGTCGAGAGGTCGGCCTGCACCGTGCGTACGCTGGCGCCCACCAGCTGCGCGGCGGCAGCTCCCAGCCCGCTGTCCTCGGCGCAGAGCACCAGGTCGAAGCCGTTCTCGGCGAACTGCTTGGCCAGCTCGAGCCCGATCCCGCTCGACGCGCCGGTCACCAGCGCGAGAGGCTTGCTCTCGGTCGTGGGGGTCTCTGTCGTGTTCTCAGTCATGCGTGGTGACCTACCCGTGGCCCGTCGTGTCCGAACTCGCGGCGCGCCGACCTGCGGGTCGGCGCGCGCCAGTTCGGACACAACGGGCGATGGCGGACGTGAGCGTTACGGGCAGGTAACGGTTGGCAGGACGGGTATTGACGGCGGTTAGTAAGGCAGGTCTACTAACAAACGTGTCGTCGCCCACCCGCCAAGTCGGCCCCCGCGCCGGTCGTGGCCTGCACCCGCGAGCCAAGGTGCTGCCCGAGGACGCCCGACGCCACAACCGCGCGCTGGTCCTCCAGACGCTGTTCGACAACGGCCCCTCGTCGCGGGCGGACCTCGCCCGCGAGACCGCCCTCACCCGCGTCACGGTCTCCGACCTCGTCGCCGAGCTGATGGCAGAGGACCTCGTCGAAGAGCTCGGGCTGCGCGAGGAGGCTCGGGTGGGCAAGCCCGCCACCCTCGTGGGACTGCGTGCCGACGCGGCTCACATCGTGTGCCTCGACCTCTCCGACGAGGACTGCATGAAGGGTGCGGTGCTCGACCTGTCGGGCACCGTGCTCGCCCGTGCCGCCCTGCCGGTCGAGGGCCGGGTCGGCGAGGACGCGGTCGGCACCGCGCTCGCGCTGTGCCGCACCCTGCTCGGCTCGGCCACCCGGCCGGTGCTGGGCGTCGGGGTCGGCAGCCCGGGCATCGTCTCCCCCGACGGTGTCGTGCTGCTGGCGCCGAACCTGCAGTGGACGGACCTCCCCCTGCGCGAACGGCTCTCCGAGGCGCTCTCGCTGCCCGTCCACGTCGCCAACGACGCCAACACCGCCGCGCTGGGCGAGCACACGTTCGGCGGCGCGGGTCGCGGCGGTCTGATGCTCGTACGCATCGGCCGCGGCGTCGGCGCCGGGCTCGTGCTCGACGGCGCACTGCTCGGGGGCCACCACCACGCTGCCGGCGAGATCGGCCACGTGACGGTGGAGGAGCGCGGCGTGGTGTGCGCGTGCGGCCGGCGCGGCTGCCTCGAGACCGTGGTCTCGGTGCCGGCGCTCCGGTCCGCGGTCGAGGGCGCCTCGGTCCGCGCCCGCGACGCCTCGCTCGCGAGCGCCGGGCGCCGGCTCGGGGCGGCACTGGCTCCCGTGGTCAGCGCCCTCGACCTGCGCGAGATCGTGCTGAGCGGGCCGGAGGGGCTGCTCAGCGGCACGCTGCACGACGCGGCGCTCGCGTCCGTGCGCAAGCGGACCATGCCCGTCGTCGGCAGTGATGTCGACCTGCGCATGGCCAAGCTCGGCGACGACGTCGTCCTCGCCGGTGCGGCCGTGCTCGTGCTCTCCGGCCAGCTCGGCGTCTCCTGAGCAGGCCACACCAGTCTTCTAGACACCATCTGGCACCACCCCTGCTCCAGCAGGGTTCGTCCTCACCACGCCCCACCCTGCCCACGTCCACGTCACGCGCCTCGTCCCCGGGAGGGAACCCCGTGAAGATCACCCGACTCCTCGCAGTGTCCACCGTCGCTGCACTCGCCCTGGCCGGGTGCGGCGGCTCCTCGTCGCCGTCGGAGCCTGCCAGCGACGGCGCAGCAGCCGCTCCCTCGAGCAGCGCGGGCGCCCAGACGGGCGGCGGTGACAAGGTGAAGGTCCGCCTGTGGCTCAACGGCACGGACACCCCGCAGCCGATCCGCGACTACCTCAAGACCACCTTCGAGAAGGAGAACCCCAACGCCGAGCTCGTCATCGAGCAGCAGGTGTGGGACGGCCTGGTCGACAAGCTGACCACGGCGCTGTCGGGCTCCGACTCCCCCGACGTGGTCGAGGTCGGCAACACGCAGGCGGTCGCCTTCACCTCGGCCGGCGCGTTCGAGGACATCACCGACAAGAAGGCAGAGCTCGGCGGTGACGACCTGCTCAAGGGCTTCGTCGACGCCGGCACCTACGACGGCAAGTTCTACGCGGCGCCCTACTACGCCGGCTCGCGGCTCGTGTTCTACCGCAAGGACCTGTTCAAGGCCGCCGGCATCTCGGGGACGCCGACAACCCTCGACGAGTACATCGCCGACGGGGCCAAGCTCAAGGCCGCCAGCAAGACCAAGGGCTTCTCGGGCCTGTGGTGGCCCGGCCAGGACTGGCGCAACGCGCTGCCCTTCATCTGGGCCACCGGCGGTGACGTGGCCACCGAGAAGGACGGCACGTGGACCGGCACCCTCGAGTCCCCCGAGTCGGTCAAGGGCCTGAAGATGGTGCAGAAGGCCATGACCGAGGACTCCGCCGCCGCCAAGGACGGCCAGGAGACCGACCCGCAGGTGCCCTACTGCGCCAACCAGGTCGGCATGCTCTCGGCCCCGGGCTGGGTGGCCGGCTCGATCCTCGCGCCCAAGGACAAGGGCGGCTGCCCTGACGCCAAGGCGAACCTCGGCGTCTTCGCCCTCCCCGGCCTGACCGCGGACAAGACCGCCCCTGTCTTCCTCGGCGGCTCCAACCTCGGCATCTCGGCCAAGTCGCAGCACAAGGACCTCGCCTACGCACTGCTCAAGGACATCCTGAGCGACGGCTACCAGTCGCAGATGGCCAAGGCCGGCCTGGTGCCCGCGAAGACCTCGCTCGTCAAGGACATGGGCACTGACGAGGTCGCCCAGGCCACCGCGAAGGCCGTGACCAACACCAAGCTCACCCCGGCCGCGCCGGGCTGGGCCAACGTCGAGGCCGACAAGATCATGGAGGACCTCTTCGTGAAGATCGCCGGCGGCGGTGACGTCGCCTCCCTGGCCAAGGCCGCGGACGCGAAGATCACGGATGCGCTGAACCGCTAGGACGAGGACCGGGTACGCCGCGGCGGCGCTCCGCCGCGGCGTACCCGTCGCTCATCGCACCGCCTGTCGCTGGACCACCCAGCGCCACCACGTGCCACTCGAACCGCCCCACGACCCCGAGGAGAGCGCTCATGGCCGCAGTCGCCCCTCTTGCACCTAGGCGACGGCGCACGACTGCAGGACAGGCGCTCGCGCCGTGGCTGCTGCTCGGCCCGGCACTCGCAGTCCTCCTGGTGCTGACCGGCTACCCGCTGGTCAAGCTGCTCATCACCTCGACGCAGAAGTACGGTCGGGCGCAGGTCTTCGGCAAGCCGCCGGAGTTCGTCGGGCTCGACAACTACAAGGCCGTGCTCACCGACCACCAGTTCTGGGTGGTCCTCGGACGCAGCTTCGCCTTCTGCGCGGTCAACGTCGTGCTCGCCGTCGGCATCGGCATGCTGGTCGCCCTCCTGCTCGTGCAGCTCGGCCGGGCCATGCGTCTGCTGGTGACGGTGGGCCTGCTGCTCGCTTGGGCGATGCCCGCGCTGACGGCCATCGTCATCTGGAGCTGGATGTTCGACTCGCAGTACGGCGTGGTCAACTACGTCCTCACGAGCATCGGCATCGACGAGACCGGCCACTCCTGGCTGCTGAACCCGCTCTCCTTCTTCGCCGTCGCCACCATCGTCATCACCTGGCAGTCGGTGCCCTTCGTCGCGTTCACCCTCTACGCGGGGCTCACTCAGGTGCCCGACGAGTGCCTCGAGGCAGCGCAGCTCGACGGCGCCGGGCCGGCCCAGCGCTTCCGCCACATCGTGCTGCCGTTCGTGCGGCCGGTGCTGCTCATCGTCACGGTCCTGCAGGTGATCTGGGACCTGCGGGTGTTCACGCAGATCTTCGCCCTGCAGGGCAGCGGCGGCGTGACCTCGCAGACCAGCACGATCGGCGTCTACATCTACCAGGTCGGCGTCGCCCAGGGCCGCTTCGACGTCGGCAGCGCGATCGCGGTCATCCTCGTGGTGGTCATGCTGCTCATCTCGGTCCTCTACGTCCGCCAGATCGTCCGCCAGGAGGAACTGTGAGCGTCACGAGCCCCTCGGTCGCCGGGACACCCGTCGTGGCGGCGAGCGGCGCCGGCACCGCCGTCCGCGCGCGCCGCCGCAGCGCCAGGCGTACGAGCGCCCGCGCCGCCATCAACCTCGCAGCCCTGGTGGTCTTCGTGGTCTCGGTGTTCCCGGTCTACTGGATGGTCAGCACCTCGCTGCTGCCCAACAACAAGATCCGCAGCGTCACGCCGACCTTCGCGCCCACCTCGCCGACGCTGCGCAACTTCCGCCACGTCCTCGACCCGAGCACCGACTTCGTGCCGGCCCTGCGCACCAGCCTGCTGGTGACCGTCCTGACGGTCGTCGTCGCACTGTTCCTCGCCCTGCTCGCCGCCGTCGCCCTGACGCGCTTCCGGTTCCGCAGCCGCCGGCTGATGGTGCTCGGGGTGCTGGTCATCCAGATGCTCCCGGCCGAGGCGATGATCATCACGATCTACCGGCTGCTGAACGGCTGGCAGCTGACCAACACCGTCATCGGCCTGGGCATGGTCTACGTCGCGACGGTGCTGCCCTTCACGATCTGGACGCTGCGCGGCTTCGTCGCCGGCGTCCCGGTCGAGCTCGAGGAGGCCGCCCGCATCGACGGGTGCAGCCGGGTCCGCGCGTTCTTCAGCGTGACGTTCCCGCTCATGGCGCCCGGCTTGATCGCGACCGGCGTGTTCGCCTTCATCCAGGCCTGGAACGAGTTCCTCACGGCGCTCGTCCTCATGAACCGCCCCGAGCACCGGACGCTGCCCGTCTGGCTGCGGACCTTCAAGCAGGTCCACTCCAGCACCGACTGGGGCGCGATCATGGCCGGCTCGACGCTGATGACCATCCCGGTCATTGTGTTCTTCCTGTTCGTGCAGGGCCGGATGACCACCGGGCTGGTGTCCGGTGCGGTGAAGGGCTGACGTGGCCGACGACCTCGAGCTGCGCCGGCTCGCCGCCCGCGTCGTCATGGGCGCCTTCGAGGGGCTCGAGCTGCCCGCGTGGACGGCGGACCTGCTCGCCGACGGGCTGGGCTCGCTGTGCCTGTTCGGCTCCAACGTCGAGTCGCCCGAGCAGCTGGCAGCGCTGACCGCGGCGATCCGTGCCGTCGCCCCCGACGTCCTGCTCGCCACCGACGAGGAGGGCGGCGACGTCACCCGGCTGCACATGCGCACCGGCAACCCGCACCCCGGCAACGCCGCCCTCGGCTCGGCCGACGACGTGGACCTCACGTCGGCGGTCGCCACCGCGATCGGCGCGGAGCTGCGCGCCGCCGGCATCGACCTCGACCTCGCCCCGGTCGTCGACGTCAACAGCAACCCGCACAACCCCGTGATCGGCGTGCGCAGCTTCGGTGCCGACGCCGCGCTGGTGGCGAGGCACAGCGCTGCGTACGTGTCCGGCCTCCAGGCCGCGGGCGTGGCCGCGTGCGTCAAGCACTGGCCCGGGCACGGCGACACGGCCCTCGACTCGCACCTCGCGATGCCGACGGTCGACGCGCCGCTCGAGGTGCTGCGGGCGCGCGAGCTGGTGCCCTTCGCCGCCGCGGTCGAGGCGGGCACCCTGGCGGTGATGACCTCGCACGTCCTGCTGCCCGCCATCGACCCGGACGCCCCCGCGACGCTGAGCCCGGCCGTCGTGCGCCTGCTGCGCGAGGACCTCGGCTTCGACGGCCTGCTCGTCAGCGACGCGCTCGACATGAAGGGCGCGAGCGGGGGGCGCGGCGAGCCGGCGGCTGCGGTGCTGGCCGTGGCAGCGGGCTGCGACCTGCTCTGCCTCGGCGCCGACAAGGAGCTCGGCGTGCACGAGGCGGTCATCGGCGCGCTGGTCGCCGCGGTGCAGGACGGCACGCTGCCCGAGGCGCGCCTGCGCGAGGCCGCGGGCCGGGTGTCGGCGCTCTCGGCGCGCCTCCGCGCGGGAGCCGGCGAGCCCGTCCCCCACCCCGACCCCGAGGTCGACACCAAGGCCGCCCGCCGCGGCGTACGCGTCACCGGCTCCTTCCCGCCGGTGCAGGGCGCCGTCGTGCTCCGCTTCGTGACCGGCACCAACATCGCCGTCGGCGAGGTGCCCTGGGGCCTGCCGGCCGACGCCGACGCGCTCCGCGGGGGCGCGCAGGTCGACGTCGCGGAGACCGACGCGGTCGAGCCGCTGCTCCCGCGCGCCGAGGGTGCGCCGCTGGTCGCGCTCGTGCGCGAGCCGCACCGCCGCCCGTGGGTGGAGCGGGCGCTGCACGCGCTGGCCGCGGCCCGTCCGGACCTCGTGGTGGTCGAGCTGGGGTGGCCCGGTCCCGAGCCGCTGCCCGGGGCGGCGGTGGTCCACAGCTACGGTGCCTCGCTGAGCAACGCCGCGGCCGTCGCGGCGGTCCTCGCCGAAGGAGTGGCCGGATGACCCTGCTGGCAGGGATCGACATCGGGGGGTCGAAGGTCCTCGCCGTGGCGCTCGACGAGGCGGGCACCGTCGTCGCGCAGACCCGGCTCGCCAGCAGCGGCGGACCCGCCGGCGTGGTCGCCACGGCCATCGAGGCGGTGCGCGCGCTCGGAGCCCGGCCAGGAGTGGAGCTCTCGGAGTTCAGGGCCGTCGGCGTGGGCGTGCCGGGGCTGGTCGAGCCGCGCTCGGGCGCGGTCTCCCACGCGGTCAACCTCGGACTGGTGGGCACCGTCGACCTCGGCGCCATGCTCGGGCGCCACCTCGGCCTGCCCGTGGTCGTCGAGAACGACGTCAACGCCGCCGCCCTGGGCGCCGCCCGCGTGCTCGACCTCGACGGCCGCGACCTGGCCTACCTCAGCATCGGCACCGGACTGGCTGCCGGCCTGGTCATCGGCGGGCGCCTGCGCCGAGGTGCCCGTGGCGCGGCCGGCGAGATCGGCCACATCCCCGTCGACCCCGACGGCCCCGTCTGCGCGTGCGGCCAGCGCGGCTGCCTCGAGACGCTGGCCTCCGGCTCGGCGCTGTCGTCGGCGTGGGCGGCGCGCGACGGGCTCTCCCCCGCCGAGTCGCTGTTCGCCGCCGCCACCGCCGGCGACCCTGCCGCCGTCGCCGCCCGCGACCGGTTCACCGACTCGCTGGCCGCCGCCGTGCGGCTGCTCGTGCTGACCTGCGACGTCGAGACGGTGGTGCTCGGCGGTGGCGTCACCGACGTGGGCAGCGCGCTGCTCGAGTCCGTGCGCGACGCCCTCGCCCGCCAGTCGGCGGACTCGCCGTTCCTCGCCTCGCTCGAGCTGCCGCAGCGCGTGGCGATGGTCGCACCCGGCTCCGCGGTGGCGGCGGTCGGCGCGGCGCTCGCCGGCCGCGAGGTCCTCACCGCACCCGGGCCGCGCAGCCCGATCGGCGAGCCGGTGGTCCCGTGACGCGGCTCGGCGCGGGCTCGGCGTTCGTCGACGGCAGCCTGCTGCCGGGCGACGTCGAGGTCGAGGACGGCCGGGTCGCCGCCGTGGGGCTGTCGCCGGCGGGCAGCGGGATCGCGGCGCCGGGTCTCGTCGACCTGCAGCTCAACGGCTACGCCGGCACCGACCTGCTCACCGCCGGTCCCGAGCAGTGGGCCGAGGTCGGGCGCGCGCTCGCGCGCGACGGCGTCACCGCGTACGTCGCCAACCTGATCACCTCGCCGGAGCCCGTCACGACCGCCGCGCTGCGGACCGCGGCCGCCGTCGCGGACGACCCCGGCGGCGCGCGGCTGCTGGGCGCCCACCTCGAGGGCCCGTTCCTCTCGCCCGAGCGCGCGGGCACCCACCCGCCGGCCGACCTGCGCGAGCCCGACGTGGCCCTGCTCGACCGGCTGCGCGCGGCCGGGCCCGTCGTCGGCATCACCGTCGCACCCGAGCTGCCGGGCGGGCTCGAGCTCGTGCGCGCCCTGGTCGAGCGCGGCGTCCTCGTCGCGCTCGGCCACACCCAGACCGACGCCGAGACCGCGCACGCCGCCTTCGACGCCGGTGCCCGCACGGTGACGCACGTGTTCAACGCGATGAGTGCCCCGACCTCGCGAGCCGCGGGGCTCGCGGGCGTCGCCCTGACCCGCGGCGACGTCGCGGTGCAGCTGATCTGCGACGGCGTGCACCTCAGCGACGACGTCTCGCGCCTGGTCGTCCGCGCCGCCGCCGACCGGATCGTGCTGGTGACCGACGCACTGTCGGCGACCGGCGCGCCCGACGGCGACTACGCGCTCGGCAGCGTCACCGTGCACTACCGCGGCGGCAGGGCGCGCAACAGCGCCGGCGGCCTGGCGGGCAGCGTCCTCACGATGCACGAGGCGCTGCGCAACGTCGTCGACGCCGGAGCGCGGCTCGAGGACGCGCTGGCAGCCGCGACCCTGCGGCCGGCGGCCCTGCTGCGCCGCGACGACCTCGGGCGTCTGCGCCCCGGCGACCCGGCCGACCTCGTGGTGCTCGACGACTCGCTCGCGCTGGTCCGGACCTACCGGGCCGGCGTGCCCACCACCTAGAAGGAGACCGCACCCCCGCATGGAGATCGTGATCGTCCCTGCCGAGCGCATCGGCGACCTGGCGGCCGGAGCCGTCGTTGCCCTGCTGGCCCGCAAGCCCGACGCCGTGCTCGGCCTGGCCACCGGCTCGAGCCCGCTCTCCACCTACGCGGCCCTCGCCGAGCGCCACCGCCGCGGCGAGGTCAGCTTCGCCCGCGCCCGCGGCTTCCTGCTCGACGAGTACGTCGGCCTGGCCGCCGGGCACCCCGAGCGCTACCGCGAGGTCGTGCGCCGAGAGCTCGAGGACTCCGTCGACTTCGCCGCCGACGCGGTGCAGGGGCCCGACGGGCTCGCCACGGACGTACCCGCCGCGTGCGCCGACTACGAGGCGCGCATCGCCGCCGAGGGCGGCGTCGACCTCCAGCTGCTCGGGATCGGCACCGACGGCCACATCGGCTTCAACGAGCCGGGCTCGTCGCTCGCGTCACGCACCCGCATCAAGACCCTGACCCCGCAGACCCGCGCCGACAACGCGCGCTTCTTCGCGAGCCCCGACGAGGTGCCCCACCACGTGCTGACGCAGGGACTCGGCACCATCCGCGAGGCGCGGCACCTGGTGCTGGTCGCGACCGGCGCGGCGAAGGCCGAGGCCGTGCACGCCATGGCCGAGGGGCCGGTCAGCGCGTTCTGCCCCGCGTCGGTGCTGCAGCTGCACCCGCACGCGACCGTGCTCGTCGACGAGGCGGCGGCCGGCCGGCTGGTGCTCGCCGACTACTACAGGCACACCTACGCCGGCAAGCCGGAGTGGCAGGGCCTCTAGCGCGGGGCGCGGATCCCGCGCAGCCCGACCCAGCCGACGGCCGTGCCGATCGTCAGCGACACCGAGATCAGCACGGCGTGGACGACGAAGAACTTCGTGGCGCCGTTGTTCCACGACCGGTCGTCGGCCCAGATCGCCTTGAGGAACCGGGGCCAGATCAGCCAGTTCCAGAGGCCGGCGACGAGCAGCGCCCACGAGGCGCGACGGGAGAGGACCACGCGGGCGATCGTACGTCGCTCAGCCCAGCGCCCCGGACGCCTCCACCGCGAGCTCGACGACCGCGGGCGAGAGGCCGAGCTCCGACCACGTCGGGCCGAGGACCTTCGCGCCCCCGACCTCGACCAGGTTGGTGACGTGCACGAGCAGCAGCCGTCCGTCGGCGGCCGTGGCGGCGAACTGCAGGTCGGCGCGCGAGCCCTGACCGGGGTAGGCGCGGCTCCAGGCCCCACGACCGCGGCCGGAGAGCTCGACGGTGCACGTCCTGCCGTCGGCAGCGGTGCAGGAGCCGGCCAGCACGGCGAGCGAGTTCTCCGCGTCGTAGGACGAGGCGACCTCGACCCGACCGCGGCGGGTCGTCAGGACCACCACCGCCTCGTCGATCGACGGGTCGAACGCGATCCGTCCTGCCGCCGAGGCCTGCACCGACCCCTCGAGCTGCTCGAGCACGTGGGTGAGCCGGGCGGCGTCCGTGCTGCCGGACGGGGCCGACGGGTCGGGCGCCGGCCCCTCGGCCACGGGCGCCTCGGTCACGGGTGCCGGGGCGGCCGGCACCCCGACCGGTACGTCTGCGGCCCGGTCCGGTGCGACGGTGACCGCCAGCGCGACCGCGCCGGCGACGGCGGCCGCCGTGCAGCACGTGGCCGCGGCCCGCACGCGCAGCCGGCGCAGGCGACCACCGCGCACAGCGGCGTCGAGGGCGTCGGGCCAGGGGCGGTCGAAGGGCGGCTCGGCCGCGAGCACCCGCTCGAAGGCGGCCTGCAGCTCCGGGTCGAGGGCGTCGGGCTCTGTCGTGGTCATCGCGTCTCCTCGTACGACGGGGTGCGCAGCGTCCGGCGCAGGGAGTCGAGACCCCGGGCGGCCTGGCTCTTCACGGTGCCCTCCGACAGGCCGAGCGCGTCGGCCACGGAGGCGACCGACATGTCCTCCCAGTAGCGCAGGACCACGACGGCGCGCTGCGACGGCCCGAGCCGGGCGAGCGCGACGAGCAGTGCGTCGCGCTCCTCGAGGCCGGCCGTGGCGTCGGCCGCGGCGGCGTCGTGCCGCTCGGGCACCAGGGCCACCACCCGCTCACGGCGCCAGGGGCGGCGGGCACCGGCCCGGAAGGCGTTGACGAGCGTCGCCCGGGCGTAGGCGTCCGGCGCCCCCGACGCCGACGCGCGGTGCCACACCGCGTAGACGCGCAGCAGCGCGTCCTGGGCGAGGTCCTCCGCGAGGTGCCAGTCGCCGCTGAGCAGGAACGCCGTACGCCGCAGCCGGGGCCGCGCCGTCGCCGCCCAGCGGGCGAAGTCCGGGTCGGGACGTGGGGTCACGACTCCTCCATGCCTCCCAGCCTCCTCCAGGTTGCACGGGCGCGTCTCCCGCGCCGGTGGCGGCGCCGCGGCTAGCCTGGCGGCGTGCCAGCACCGACGCTCCGCCGCCTGCTGGGCGCTGCGCTGGGCGCGGGCTGCCTCGCGCTCGCGCTGCCGGGCGTGGCCTGTGCGGCGCCGCCGGTCGGGGGTGAGCTGCTCGCCTCGCAGGTGCCCGTCTCCGGCGCGGGTGCCGCCGCACCGCCGGCCGTGGCCGCCACCTCCTACGTCGTGGCCGACGCCGACACCGGCGCCGTCCTCGCCGCCAAGGCGGCCCACCGCCACCTGCGACCCGCGAGCACGCTCAAGACGCTCGCCGCCATCACGCTGCAGCCCCGCATCCCGGCCAAGGCGGTCTACACCGCCAGCGAGGTCGACGAGCGCATCGAGGGCAGCAAGGCCGGCATGGTCAAGGGCGGCACCTACACCGCCGAGCAGCTGTTCCTCGCGATGTTCCTGCGCAGCGGCAACGACGCGACCCACGGCCTGGCGATGCTCGGCGGCGGCGTGCCCGCCACCGTCGCCGCCATGAACGCCGAGGCCCGGCGGCTGCAGGCGCTCGACACCCACGCCGTCACGCCCGAGGGGCTCGACGAGGACGGCCAGCTCAGCTCGGCCTACGACCTGGCGCTGATCGCCCGGGTCGCGGTGGCCAACCCGACGCTGGTGTCCTACGCCACCACGATGCACGCCCGCTTCCCGGGCAAGGTGCCGGCCCGCGGCCCGCGGCCGGGCTTCCAGCTGTGGTCGGAGCAGAAGTTCGTCGTGCGCTACCCCGGAGCGATCGGGCTGAAGAACGGCTACACCACGCTCGCGCGCAACACCCTCGTCACGGCCGCCCGGCGGGGCGGGCACACCGTCATCGTGACGCTCATGGACACCGGCGCCGGCGCCTGGAAGGAGGCCGCCGCGCTCTCGGACTGGTACTTCGCGGGCGGGCGCTCCGCAGCTCCGGTCGGCCAGCTCGTCGCGCCGCTCGGCACGCCCGGCGCCGACCAGCCGGCCGTCGCCGACGCCCTTACCGCGCCGGGAGGCACCGTCGCCGGAGCGGCCGTCGCGCCGCGCACCGCTGCCTCGGCCGCCCAGGCCCAGCCCGAGGCCGCGCTGCTCGGGTCGTGGCGACGGACGGCGGCCGAGGGGCTCGCGGCGCTCGCCGGTCTCGTCGTGCTGCTGCGCGTGCGGGTGCTCGTACGCGCGCGGCTGCGTCGCGCGCGCCGGCGCCGTCAGCGCGAGGTCGTCCGGCTCCCGGCCGCGCGGCCCCTGCCTCCGCGCAGCGCCACGAGGGACAGCACGCCCAGCAGGGCGTAGCCGCGCCCCCGGGCGGCAGCGACCCGCGCGTCCCGCTGACGGCGTACGGCCCTCTCGGCCGCTGCCCGCCGCTCGGCCTGCACGCGCAACTGGGCGGTGTGGGCGGCCGGCAGCGCCTTGCCCGACACCGCCTTCGCCTCCTCGTTGTCGAGCACGTCGGCGTTGGCGACCGTCTCGGCCTCGATCGTCGACTGGGGGCCGGTGACCGCCCACGACGCGGCGTAGAGCACCGCGCGGCAGATGAAGTTGATCCACACCAGCATGCCGATGATGATCGCGAAGGTGCCGTAGAGCGCGTTGCCGGTCGTCTTGCCGATCAGGTAGGTGCCGAACAGCTTGAGCACCTCGACGGCGAACCCGCCGAGGACGGCGCCGTGCACGGTGTTCACCCGCGGCAGCCGGTGGCCGGGCAGCCGGGTGAACACGAACATCAGCACGAGCACGTCGCCGGTCAGCGCCACGACGAAGGCCAGCACCCTGAGCCCGAGCTTCGCCGGGGTGTTGTCCTCCTGGCCGAACCAGCCCAGCACCTCGGTCGTGTAGGACGTCGCGAAGCTCGAGAGCACGGTCGACACCAGCACCAGCCCGCCCATGACGGCGAGCACCACGATGTCGGTGACCTTCTTGACGACGACGTTGCCGCCACCCGGGCTCAGGCCCCACACCTGGCGCAGGGCCTCTCGCAGCGCGTCGAGCCAGCCGAGGCCGGCGAACACCAGGCCGACCAGGCCGATGATCCCGGTGCCCGCCTTGGCGCTGATGATGTCGTCGATGTTGATCTGGCTGGCGTTGCACGCCTTCCCGGTGCAGAGCAGGCCCGGGAACGTCGAGTTGAGCGAGTCGACCAGCTGGTCCTTGGCGTCGGGGTAGGCGACCGCCACGAACCCGACGACGGAGAACGCCACGGCGACGAGCGGGAAGAACGACAGGAAGCCGAAGTAGGTCACCGCGCCGGCGAGCGCCCCGCCGCGCACCTTGCCGTAGTGGGCGTTCATCCGGAGGGCGTGGTCGAGGACGGGTACGCGGCTGCGCACGTCGGTGACGGTCGCCTTGGCCTTGCTCACGATGGCGGGCATGGCCATCGACTACCCCTCCGAGGCGTCTCCCGCACCCTCGGGCAGGTCGGGACCCGGGAGCCGGCGGCCGAGGACGTAGTCGCGCTGCGGGCGCCAGACGGCGTCCGGCCCGTGCTCGAACAGGCTGAAGCCCCACACCGGGAAGCGTGCTTCGTAGCCGGCCAGCTCGTCGTAGGCGCGGTCGAGCGCGTCGGCGGGCAGGTCGTGCGCGACGGTGACGTGGGGGTGGAACGGGAAGGTCAGCTCGCGGTGCAGGGGGCCGCTGCGTACGCACGCCTCGAGCCGCTCGAGGTCGCCGATGCCGCGCGCGAGCTGCACGAAGACCACCGGCGAGACCGGCCGGAAGGTGCCGGTCCCGCGCAGGTGCAGGTCGAAGGGCGTCTGGTGCTCGGCGACGCCGAGCAGGTGCTCCTCGATCTCGACCAGCGCCTCGTCGCTCACCGTCGTCGGCGGCAGCAGCGTGACGTGCGTCGGGATCGCGTCGGCGAGCGGGTCGCCGTAGGCCCGGCGGCGCGCCTGCAGCTCCCCGCCCCACGGCTCGGGGATCGCGATGGCGACGCCGATGGTGCGCAGCGCGACCGCCCTCAGCGCTTCGCCGGGAGGAAGCCGACCCGGTCGTAGGCCGCCGCGAGGGTCTCGTTGGCGACCGCGCGCGCCCGCTCCGCCCCGCGCGCGAGAACCGTGTCGAGGCCCTCGACGTCGTCGACCACGCCCTGCACGCGGTCGCGGTAGGGCGTCGCGAACTCGACGAAGACGTCGGCGAGGTCCTTCTTGAGGTCGCCGTAGCCCTTGCCGGCGTAGTCGTCCTCGACCTGCTCGACCGAGCGGCCGGTGAGGGCCGACAGGATCGTCATCAGGTTGCTGACGCCGGGCTTCTCGGCGCGGTCGAAGCGCACCTCGCGGCCGGTGTCGGTCACCGCGCTGCGGATCTTCTTGGCGTTGGCCTTCGGGTCGTCGAGCAGGTAGAGGCAGCCGTTGCCGCCGATGCTCTTGCTCATCTGCTTGTCGGGCTGCTGCAGGTCGTAGATCTTCGCCGTCGAGCGCATGATGTAGGGCTCGGGCACGACGAAGGTCTGCCCGAAGCGGGTGTTGAAGCGCTGGGCGAGGTTGCGGGTCAGCTCGAGGTGCTGGCGCTGGTCCTCGCCGACCGGCACCTGGTCGGTCTGGTAGAGCAGGATGTCGGCGGCCATCAGCATCGGGTAGGTGAACAGCCCGACGCCGACCCGGTCGTCGCCGATGCGCGCCGACTTGTCCTTGAACTGGGTCATGCGGCTGGCCTCGCCGAAGCCGGTGAGGCACGACAGGACCCACGACAGCTCGGCGTGGGCGGCGACGTGGCTCTGCACCAGCAGCGTGCTGCGCTCGGGGTCGACGCCGCCGGCGAGGTACTGCGCAGCGGTCACGCGGGTGCGCCGGCGCAGCACCTCCGGCTCGAAGTCGGCCGTGATCGAGTGCAGGTCGACGACGCAGTAGAACGCGTCGGCGGTGTCCTGCAGGGCCACCCACTGGGTGAGCGCGCCGAGGTAGTTGCCCAGGTGGAGCGAGTCAGCGGTGGGCTGCATGCCCGAGAACACCCGGGGCCGGGAGCCCTGGGCAGGGGTGGGCGTCGCCATGCGGCCATTCTTGCACCCGCCGGCGGCCCCGGGCCGACGAGGCTCAGCCCGCCAGGCGCCCCGTGACGGCCAGGCCGGCGAGCACCGCCACGACCGCCAGCTCGACCAGCACCAGCACAGCACGCCGTGAGGACTCCGGCATCGCGCACCTCCCTCGCTCCGGGCACGGCGGCGCGGGCTACGCCGAGTTCCGCGCCTGCTCTGAGGAGACGTCGGACCCGGCGCCGGGTTCAGTGCCGCCCTGCGGCTCGTGCGCAGAGCGCCCGGTCAGCTGCTCGAGCGCCACCGGCCGGCCGGTCAGGAACCCCTGGACGTAGCCGCAGCCGAGCTCGCGCAGCACGTCGAGCTGCTCGGGGGTCTCGACGCCCTCGGCGACGACGTCGTGGCCGAGAGCGCCGCCCAGCCCGACGATGGTGGAGACCACGGCGCGGCCCTCCTCCTCGTGCAGCCGGCGCACGAACGCCTGGTCGATCTTGAGGATGTCGATCGGGAGCCGCGACAGCGCGCTCAGGCTGCTGTAGCCGGTGCCGAAGTCGTCCATCGCGACCCGCACGCCCATCGAGCGCACCTGCGAGAGCACGCCGCGGGCGTGGTCGACGTCGTCGATGACCGCGCTCTCGGTGATCTCGAGCACGAGCGCGCCCGGCCGGCACTCGGCGAGCGCCCGCTCGACGCCGGCGAGGAAGCTGGGCACCGCCAGCTGGCGGGCAGACACGTTGACCGCCACGGGCACGCCGAGCTCGCGCTGGTCGCAGCACGCCGTGCGCAGCACCTGCTCGCCGATGCCGACGATCTGCCCGCTGGCCTCGGCGATCGCGATCCACTCCCCCGGCAGCAGCAGCACGTTGCCCCGCCGCCAGCGCACCAGCGCCTCGACGCTCGAGAGCCGCAGCGTCTCGGCCTCGAACACCGGCTGGTAGTGCGTGACGATCTCGCCCGCCTCGACCGCGCGGGCCAGCCCGCTCTCGACGTCGGTGCGCCGCAGCAGCCGGCTGCGCAGCGCCTCGCTGAAGACCTCGACGCCCGTGCCCCGCTCCTTGGCGCGGTACATCGCGGTGTCGGCGTCGCGCAGCAGCGTCGTGGGGGTGGACTGGGGGTCGGAGGACGCGATGCCGATCGACACCGACACCTGGCCGGCACGCACCCCGGGGAGCTCGATGCCGCGTACGGCGTCGGCGAGCCGGTGCGCGACGTCGAGCAGGTCCTCGAGCCGGGTCACCGACTCGCACACCACCACGAACTCGTCGCCGCCGAAGCGCGCGACGCTGTCGGTGGAGCGCGCCATCGCCGTCAGGTGCCCGGCGACGGCGCGCAGCAGCTCGTCGCCGGCGGCGTGGCCGTGGGAGTCGTTGATGTGCTTGAAGTCGTCGAGGTCGCAGAACAGCACGCCCAGCTGGCCGCCCCCTCGCGCCGCCCGCGCCAGCCCGCGCTCCAGCCGGTCCTGCAGCAGGGTGCGGTTCGGAAGCCCGGTGAGGTGGTCGTGCAGCGCCGAGCGCCGCAGCTCCTCCTCGGCCGCCTCGCGGTCGAGGCTGGCCGAGACGACCTGGAGCACCGAGTCGACGAACTCGCGCTCGCCGTCGTCGAGCGGGGTCTCGCGGTCGATCTGCAGGTGCAGCCCGCTGCGCCGGGCGCGCGAGCCCGGTACGCCGTCGGCCGCAGGCTCGTCGCCGGCGTAGCGGCGCAGCGCCACCGACTCCGCACCCAGGTGCTCGCGCAGGACGCCGGCGGCCTCGGTCTCGACCGGGGCGTCGGCGTCGTTGACCAGCGCCGAGCGGCCCAGCGCCACGACGGCGGCCTGCCGGCCGAGCAGCCGGTCCTCGGCCGCCTGGGTGGCAGCCACGCGGTGGAGCCCGATCAACCCGAGGAGCAGGACGAGCGGGACGCACCACAGGCTGCTGAGCAGCTCGCTCCACTCGCCGGTGAGGACCCAGGACGCCACGTTGCACGCCGCGGCCACCAGGATGCCGACCATGAGCGTCAGGCGCTGGAAGCGGTCGTCCGTGCGGCGGGCCGCCTGGTAGACGACCACGGCCACGAGCAGCGCCGGCGGGACGCCGAGGACCGCCACGAGCGGGCCGTAGTCGGGCATGCCGTCGGGCCCGCGCCGGTGGGCGTAGACGAGGTCGGTGCCGACCCACAGGGCCAGGCGCACGCAGTAGTAGGCGGCCACCGCCCAGGTGAGCCGCCGCGGCACGGGCAGCCGGGACACGCCGTGCACCGCCGGCAGCGCGAGGGTGGCGATGACCGACAGCGACACGGTCCTGACGAGCAGCAGCTCGCCGTCGGCGTGGGCGTCCACGCCGTCGAAGAGGACTGCGCTCGAGATCAGCAGCGGCACGAGCGACAGGCACCAGAGCCCGAGCCACAGGACGTGCCGGTCGGCGCGACGGCGCTGCCACCACAGCAGGAAGAGCAGGGCCAGCTGCAGGGCGAAGCCCGCGAGGACGTACTGCAGGGCGACCGCGACCTGCCACCGGTCACCGCCCATCCGGCCACTCTGGGACCGCGCGACCCGTTTGTCCAGTTCAGGCGCGCTCGTCCGCACCACGTGCGCCAGCAGAGCGCCGCGCCACCCCGGGGGGATGGCGCGGCGCGGGTGGAGCGGTGCCGCTAGGCGCGGGCCTTCTGCAGGTTCTCGTCAAGCGCGGCGAGGAAGTCCTGGGTGGTGAGCCAGGGGGCGTCCTTGCTGATGAGCAGCGCGAGGTCCTTGGTCATCTGGCCGGCCTCGACGGTCTCGATGCAGACGCGCTCGAGGTCCTGCGCGAACGCGCTGACCTCGGGCGTGCCGTCGAGGTTGCCGCGGTGCTCGAGGCCGCGGGTCCACGCGAAGATCGAGGCGATCGGGTTGGTCGAGGTCGGCTTGCCCTGCTGGTGCTGGCGGTAGTGCCGGGTGACCGTGCCGTGGGCGGCCTCGGCCTCGACGGTGCGGCCGTCGGGGCTGAGCAGCACGCTGGTCATCAGGCCGAGCGAGCCGAAGCCCTGGGCGATCGTGTCGGACTGGACGTCGCCGTCGTAGTTCTTGCAGGCCCAGACGTAGCCGCCCTCCCACTTGAGCGCCGCGGCGACCATGTCGTCGATGAGGCGGTGCTCGTAGGTGATGCCGGCGGCCTCGAACTCGGCCTTGAACTCGGTCTCGTAGACCTCGGCGAAGATGTCCTTGAAGCGGCCGTCGTAGGCCTTGAGGATCGTGTTCTTGGTCGAGAGGTAGACCGGGTAGCCGCGGTTGAGCCCGTAGCGCATCGAGGCGCGCGCGAAGTCGCGGATCGAGGCGTCGAGGTTGTACATCGCCAGCGCCACGCCGGGGCCGGGGAAGTCGTAGACGTCGAGCTCGACCGGCGCGCTGCCGTCCTTCGGGGTGAAGGTCAGCGTGAGCGAGCCCTCGCCCGGCACCTTGAGGTCGGTGGCGCGGTACTGGTCGCCGAAGGCGTGGCGGCCGACGACGATCGGCTTGGTCCAGCCCGGCACCAGGCGCGGGACGTTGCTCATGATGATCGGCTCGCGGAAGATGACGCCGCCGAGGATGTTGCGGATCGTGCCGTTGGGCGACTTCCACATCTTCTTCAGGCCGAACTCCTCGACCCGGGCCTCGTCGGGCGTGATCGTCGCGCACTTGACGCCGACGCCGTGCTCCTGGATCGCGTGCGCCGCGTCGATCGTGACCTGGTCGTCGGTCGCGTCGCGGTTCTCCATGCCCAGGTCGAAGTAGCGCAGGTCCACGTCGAGGTAGGGCAGGATCAGCTGGTCCTTGATGAACTGCCAGATGATGCGGGTCATCTCGTCGCCGTCGAGCTCGACGACCGGCCCCTGGACCTTGATCTTCGCCATGTCCGTGATTGTCCTTCTCTGCTGGTTCTAGAGGTCCTTGACGTCGGCCTGCTTGGCCCGGACGGCCTCGGCGGCCTCCTCGAGGGCGGCGAGCTCGGCCTCGGACAGCTCGCTCTCGACGACGCGGGTGACGCCCTGGCGGCCGAGCTCGGCCTCGACGCCGAGGTAGACGCCGGAGATGCCGTGCTCGCCGTCGACCCAGGCGCACACCGGCATGACGACGCCGGCGTCCTCGACGATCGCGCGGGCCATGCGGGCCGCGGCGGCCGAGGGCGCGTAGTAGGCCGAGCCGGTCTTGAGCAGGGCGACGACCTCGGCCCCGCCGTTGCGGGTGCGCTCGACCAGGTGGTCGATGCGCTCCTGCGAGAGCACGTCGGTCAGCGGCTTGCCGTCGACCGTGCAGCGGCTGGGCACCGGCACCATCGTGTCGCCGTGCGAGCCGAGGGTCAGCGTCTTCACGCTGCCGACCGGCACGCCGAGCTCCTCGGCCACGTTGTTGGTGAAGCGCGCGGTGTCGAGCATGCCGGCCTGGCCGAGCACCCGGTTCTTCGGGAAGCCGGTGGCGAGCTGGGCCAGCGCGGTCATCTCGTCGAGCGGGTTGGACACGACGACGACCACGGCCTCGGGCGCGTGGCGGGCGACGTTCTCGGCCACGCCGCGCACGATCTTGGCGTTGGTCTCGATGAGGTCCATGCGGCTCATGCCGGGCTTGCGCGGCAGGCCGGCCGTGATCACCACGACGTCGGACCCGGCGATGACCTCGTAGCCCGAGCCGTCGGTGCCGGTGGTCGCGCCGGTGACCCGGGTCTCGAAGCCCTCGATCGGCCGCGACTGGTTCATGTCGAGCGCCAGGCCCTCGGCCTTGCCCTCGACGACGTCGGTGAGCACGACCTCGTCGAGGATGTCGTACTCGGCCAGCCGGAGGGCCGTCGTCGACCCGTAGAAGCCGGCCCCGACGACCGTCACCTTGCCACTGCGCGCCACGTCGGCACTCCTCGCCCTCGCCCGGAGGCGCGGGTCGTCCCGCGCCACGATCGTTCGCCAGGCAGGCTATCCCGCCTCGTCAGCCCCGCCCTGACGGGGTCGCCAGCACCAGCACCGCCAGGGCCGCGCCCCCCGCCGCCAGCAGCGCGACGTCGATCAGGCGCCCGCGCACCGCGAGCAGGCCTGCCCGCCCGGTCGGCAGCCCGGCCCGGAGGAGGGCGCCGAGCAGCAGTGCGGCCGCGACGACGAGCAGGCCGCGGCGCACGGGCTGGTCGTGGTCGGCGACGAGACCGAGGCCCACCAGCGCGACCACCACGACCGAGGCGAGCGGCCACTCGCGCATCAGCGGGCGGCGAGCCCGCGTTCGGCGGCCTCCACGACGTTCGAGAGCAGCATCGCGCGGGTCATCGGGCCGATGCCGCCCGGCATGGGCGCCAGCCAGCCCGCGACCTCGGCAGCGGCCGGGTCGACGTCGCCGGTGTAGCGGCCCTTGCCGTCGGCGCCGACGACGCGGGTGATGCCGACGTCGAGCAGCGCGGCGCCCGGCTTGACCATGTCGGCGGTGACGAGCCCGGGTACGCCTGCGGCCGCGACCACCACGTCGGCACGGCGCACGTGGGCCGCCAGGTCGCGGGTGCCGGTGTGGCACGTCGTGACGGTCGCGTTCTCGGTGCGCCGGGTGAACAGCAGCCCCATCGGGCGCCCGGCGGTCACGCCGCGCCCGATGACGACGACCTCGGCGCCGGCCAGCGGCACGTCGTAGCGGCGCAGCAGCTCCAGGCAGCCGCGCGGGGTGCAGGGCAGCGGCGCCGGCTGGTCGAGCACGAGCCGGCCGAGGTTGACCGGGTGCAGCCCGTCGGCGTCCTTGGCCGGGTCCATGCGCCCCAGCACCGCCTGCTCGTCGAGCCCGCGCGGCAGCGGCAGCTGGACGATGTAGCCCTGGCAGGCCGGGTCGGCGTTGAGGTCGTCGACCGCGGCCTCGACGTCTGCCTGCGTCGCGTCTGCGGGCAGGGCCACCTCGATGCTGGCGATGCCGACCTCGGCGCAGTCGCGGTGCTTGCCCGCGACGTAGGCGGCGCTGCCGGGGTCGTCGCCGACGAGCACGGTGCCCAGCCCCGGGGTCACCCTCGCCTCGGCGAGGCGCGCGACGCGCACCTTCAGGTCGGCGCGGATGTCCGCTGCGGTGGCCTTGCCGTCGAGGATGGTCGCCGTCACGGCCCCGATCCTGTCACGCGGCCCGGCCGCGCCGGCGCTGCGCCACCAGCACCGCCACCCCGGTCAGCGCGGCGCCCAGGACACCGCGCCAGGTCACGCCCTGGCCGTGGACCGGCGCGACGGCGTCGACGACCAGGCTGCCGCCGAGCTGGCCCAGCACCGAGCACAGCCCGAGGGTGAGGACGCCGAGGACCCGGACCACGGCGGCCGCGGCGACGATGCTGACCAGTCCGAGCGTGCCGCCGACGTAGAGCCACCACTCGTGCGGGAGGCCGTGCTCGGGCCCGGCGCCGAGCAGCGCGCGCACCAGCAGCACGAGGGCCAGCACGACCCCGCCGGTGAGGAAGTTGAGCAGGCCCGCGACCTGGGGCTGCCCCGACGCGCGGCTGACGTGCCCGTTGACCGCCTGCTGCGCGGCCACCACCGCGCCGGCCGCGACGGCTGCGGCCAGCGCCACGAGGTGCGAGGCGTTCCCCAGCCGGCCGGACACGGACACCAGCACGGCGACCACGGTCAGGGCGGCGGCCGCGACGCGCGGCCCGGTGACGGGCGCCCGGCCGGCGGGCCCCAGCCCGACCCGGTCGACCGCCAGCCCGCTGCTGGTCTGCCCGGCGACGACCGAGACCGAGTAGAGCGCCACCCCGACGACCGGCACGACCGAGGCCTGCACGATGACGAAGCCGGCGCCACCGGCGCCGCCCACGGCCTGCCACCAGCGCAGGCGGCCGGTGCGCAGCGCGGCGAGCAGCGCGCGTACGCCGTGGCGCGTGGCCTCGCGGCTGGCCACGAGCGCGGCGATGACGAGCAGCCCGGTGCCGAAGCTGACGCAGGCGGCGGTGACGGCGTCCCCGACGCGGGTGGCGAGCGTGCCGTTGATGCGTGCCTGCACCGCGACCATCGCACCCGAGAGCACCCCGAGCGCGACGGCCGCCTCCTTGCGCAGCGCGCGGGCGTCGGCCACCTAGTGGAAGAAGTGGCGCGAGCCGGTGACGTAGACCGCCACGCCGGCCTCGTCGGCCACGTCGAAGACGTCCTTGTCGCGGATCGAGCCGCCCGGCTGCACGACCGCCGTGACCCCCGCGTGGACGAGCACCTCGAGCCCGTCGGGGAACGGGAAGAACGCGTCGGAGGCAGCCACGGCGCCGCGCGCCCGCTCGCCGGCGCGGGCGACCGCGAGGCGCGCGGAGTCGACCCGGTTGACCTGGCCCATGCCGACGCCGACGGTGGCGCCGTCCTTGGCGAGCAGGATCGCGTTCGACTTGACCGTGCGGCAGGCCCGCCAGGCGAAGGCGAGGTCGGCGAAGGTCTGCTCGTCGACGGGCTCGCCGGCGGCCAGCGTCCAGGACGCGGGCACGTCGCCCTCGGCCTGGAGCCGGTCGACGGTCTGCATGAGCAGCCCGCCGCTGACGGGGCGGAACTCGACCGGGTCGGGCGCCGTCGCGCGCGGGACGCGCAGCACCCGCAGGTTCTTCTTCGACGACAGCAGGTCGAGTGCGTCGTCGTCGAAGTCGGGCGCGGCGAGCACCTCGGTGAAGACGCCCTCGAGCTGCTCGACCAGCGCCCGGGTCACCGGCCGGTTGACCGCGATGACGCCGCCGTAGGCCGACACCGGGTCGCAGGCGTGGGCCTTGCGGTGCGCCTCGGCGACGTCGGCGCCGACCGCGATGCCGCAGGGGTTGGCGTGCTTGATGATCGCGACGCACGGCTGCTCGTGCTCGTGCGCGGCGCGCCAGGCGGCGTCGGTGTCGACGTAGTTGTTGTAGGACATCTGCTTGCCGCCGAGCTGCGTCGCGTGGGCGAGCCCCGGGCGCCAGTGCCGGTAGAGGGCGGCGCGCTGGTGGGGGTTCTCGCCGTAGCGCAGCACGTCGGCGCGCTCCCACGAGGCGCCGGTCCACGCGGGGAAGCCCGTGCCGTCGTCGCTGGGCGCGAGCACGCTGCCCATCCAGGAGGCGACCGCGATGTCGTAGGACGCGGTGTGGGCGAAGGCCTCGGCGGCGAGCTTCTGGCGCTGGTGGAGCGTGAAGCCGCCCTCGCGCACGATCTCGAGCACCTGGTCGTAGCGTCCCGGGTCGGTGACGACCGCGACGCTCGGGTGGTTCTTGGCCGCCGCGCGGACCATCGTGGGCCCGCCGATGTCGATCTGCTCGACGCACTCGTCGGGCGTCGCGCCCGAGAGCACCGTGTCGCGGAACGGGTAGAGGTTGACCACGACGAGCTCGAAGGGTGCGATGCCCAGGTCGGCGAGCTGCTGGGCGTGCTCGCTCTTGCGCAGGTCGGCCAGGATGCCGGCGTGGACGTGCGGGTGCAGCGTCTTGACCCGTCCCTCGAGCGTCTCGGGGAAGCCGGTGACCTCCTCCACGGCCGTCACGGGGATGCCGTCGGCGGCGATGCGCGCGGCGGTCGAGCCGGTCGACACGATGACGACACCGGCCTCGTGCAGGCCACGCGCGAGCTCGTCGAGCCCGGTCTTGTCGTAGACGCTGACCAGCGCGCGGCGTACGGGGATGCGGGCGTCGCTCACGAGATCCTCACCTTCCGGCCCTCGACGGACCACTGCGACCGCGCGAGGCGGCCGACGACGTCGACGAGCAGCCTGCGCTCGACGACCTTGATGCGCTCGTGCAGCGCGGGCTCGTCGTCGTCGCGCTCGACGGCGACCGCCTCCTGGGCCAGGATCGGCCCCGTGTCGACGCCCTCGTCGACCAGGTGCACCGTCGACCCGGTGACCCGCACGCCGTAGGCCAGCGCGTCGCGCACGGCGTGGGCGCCGGGGAACGCCGGGAGCAGCGCCGGGTGGGTGTTGACCACCCGGTCGGGGAACCGCGACAGGAACGCCGGCCCCAGGATGCGCATGAACCCCGCCGAGACGACGAGGTCGGGAGCGTACGCGGCGGTCGCCTCCCCCATCGCGACGTCCCACGCCTGCCGGCTGGGGTAGTCGGCGGGCGGCACGACGAACTCGGCGATGCCGCGGTCGCGGGCGCGCTGCAGCCCGGCGATGCCGTCGCGGTCGGCGCCCACGGCGGTCACCTCGGCGCCGAGGGCCTCGGGCCCGGCGTCGAGCAGCGCCTGGAGCAGCGTGCCGGAGCCGGAGACGAGCACCACCAGGCGTGCCGGGTGCCGCACTGTTCTCACGAGCGGTCACCATAGCGAGGTGAGCGACTCGCCCCGCGACCAGCACGACGCCGGCCCGCACGACCCGTGGGCCCCGCCGCCGGAGGGGGTGCAGGCGCCGCCGCGGCAGGACCCGCCGCGGCAGGCGCCGCCGCAGGGCTGGCCGGGCTCGGCTCCTCGGCGCCCGGCGGACCCGGCAGCACGGCGCACCCGGACGGCGCGCTCCCCCGAGGCGCCCGGCGCCGGCCCGTCGACGACCGGCACGTGGGCCCTCGTGCTCGGCGTCCTGGGCCTGCTCTCGTTCCGCGACCCGGTCATCGGGCTGGTGCTGGGGCTCGGCGCCGTCGTGCTCGGCGGCTGGGGCCTGTTCGAGGGCCGGGCCTCCCGCTCGGTCTCCGCCTCGGCGGCCGCCGGCCTCGCGATAGGGCTCTCGGTCTCGGTGCTGGCCGGGCTCGGGCTGGCCGTGTCGCTGGTGCCCAGCGAGCGCGACTACCGCGACTGCCTCTCGCGCGCGCTGACGCACACGGCGGTGCAGGCGTGCGACGACGCGAACTCGCACCGCACGCGCTGGCGCGGGGTGTCGTGACCGCGGTCCGGGGGGACCGCCGGGGCTAGGCGGGGCTGGTCGGCTCCGCGGCGCCCGCCGAGCGGGCGCGGTGCACGAGCAGCCACGCGACGGCCGCAGCCACGAGCGCGAGCTCGCCCGACGCGGCGAGCCCCACCTGCACGGCGGAGGGCCCGACGTGCGCGAGCGTGCGGTCGCCGGCACCACCGCCCGCCAGCAGGCTGAGCAGCCCCAGGACCAGGCCGCCACCCACCCCGGAGAGCGCAGCCAGGCCCGCGGCGCGGTCCGGCCCCAGCCCGGCCGGTGCGCGACGGGCGACCACCGCACCGGCGACGGCGCCGGCCAGCGCGGGGCCCGCGAGGACCAGCAGCGAGAGCGTCGGGGCCGGACCGGCCGAGGGCAGGGCCGCGAGCAGCGGCAGGTCGGGCAGCGGGCCGAGCACCACGCCGGAGGGCGCCACCGACGTGCCGGCACCGACCGCGAACCCGGGCCCGACGGCGTAGGCCGCCGCGAACACGACGGCGTTGGGCAGGAGCAGCACGCTGAGCCCCGACAGCAGCAGGGTGCCCAGCGGGCCGGGGTGCAGGCTGCGCACGGAGGCCGCGGCCTCGGGCGCGTGCAGCGCCAGCGAGGCGGCGAGCAGCAGGCCGGCCGCGCCGAGCACGGTGGCCAGCGCGCCCACGGCACCGGCCAGCACGAGCCCGGGCTCGCGGGGCATCGTGGGCAGCGCCCGCGGCCGCCGGCGCAGCACGCGCAGGGCGCCGACGGTGCCCCCGACGGCGGCGAGGACCAGCCCACCGAGCACCGCGCCCGCCACGGACGGGGTCGCGGCGCTGCCGCGGGTGGCCACCGCCGCTGCGGTGGTCAGCACGGCGTACGCGGTGGTCAGCGCCCCGAGCACCGGCCCGGCCTGGCGCGGGGTGCGCACCCCGCAGGCTCGCACGGCGGCGGTGGCCGCCACGACCAGGCTCGCGAGCGGGAAGGCGGTGAGACCGAGCGGCGAGAGCCGCAGCGTGCCGTGGGCGAGCGAGAGGTCGACGCCGTGGCCCAGCAGCCACGCGTAGACGGTGACCCGCAGGGCGTCGCCGGCGCTGGAGCCCCCGTCGCCGCCGGCACCGGCCCACCCGACCAGCACGACGACGGCCAGCGGCAGCAGTGCGAAGGCGGCCGCCCGCAGCGCCGCGACCGCACCGACGAGCAGCTGCGTGCGCAGCGGCGGCTGGCGCGACGGGGTGCGCGCGGGGCGCGCCTGGCGGGGACGTGCGGCGGTGGCGTCGAGCAGGGTGGACATCGCCTCGATCGTCCCCGAGACCGTCCCGCCCGAGCGGGATTGCGGCTCCCCCGGAGTGTCGTCGCGGCAGCGGTCGCGGGCAGCGGTCCCGGGCGGCGCCACGAGGGCCCGCCCGGGACGCCGCGTCAGAGCGCGGCGATGACCTCGCGCATGAGGCGGGCGGTCTCGCTCGGGGTCTTGCCGACGCGCACGCCGGCCGCCTCGAGCGCCTCCTTCTTGGCCTGCGCGGTGCCCGAGGAGCCGGACACGATGGCGCCCGCGTGGCCCATGGTCTTGCCCTCGGGGGCGGTGAAGCCCGCGACGTAGCCGACGACCGGCTTGGTGACGTGCTCGGAGATGTAGGCGGCCGCCCGCTCCTCCGCGTCTCCGCCGATCTCGCCGATCATGACGATCGCGTCGGTGCCGGGGTCGTCCTGGAAGGCCTGGAGCGCGTCGATGTGCGTGGTGCCGATCACCGGGTCGCCGCCGATGCCGATGGCGGTGGAGAAGCCGATGTCGCGCAGCTCGTACATCATCTGGTAGGTCAGCGTGCCGCTCTTGCTGACCAGCCCGATGCGGCCGGGGCCGGAGATCGAGGCCGGGATGATGCCCGCGTTCGACGCGCCGGGGCTGATGATGCCCGGGCAGTTCGGGCCGATGATGCGCGTGGTGCCCTTGGACTCGGCGTAGGCGTGGAACTCGGCGGTGTCGTGCACCGGCACGCCCTCGGTGATGACGACGGCCAGCGGGATGCCCGCGTCCACCGCGTCGTGCACGGCGGCCTTCGTGCCGGCCGGCGGGACGAAGATGACCGTCACGTCGGCGCCGGTGGCGGCCATGCCCTCGGCGACCGTGGCGAAGACCGGCAGCGAGGTGCCGTCGACGTCGACCGTGGTGCCGGCCTTGCGCGGGTTGGTGCCGCCGACGACCTGCGCGCCGGAGGCGAGCATGCGCCGGGTGTGCTTGAGGCCCTCGGAGCCGGTGATGCCCTGGACGAGGATGCGGCTGGACGCGGTGAGGAAGATCGCCATCGGGGTCAGGCTCCAGGGGTGGGGGTGGCGGCCGCGAGCTCGGCAGCGCGGCGGGCGGCGTCGTCCATGGTGTCGACCAGCGAGACCAGCGGGTGGGCGGCCTCGACGAGGATCCGGCGGCCCTCCTCGGCGTTGTTGCCGTCGAGGCGGACGACCAGGGGCTTGGTGACCTCCTCGCCGCGCGACTCGAGCAGCGCCAGCGCACTGACGATGCCGTTGGCGACCGCGTCGCAGGCGGTGATGCCGCCGAAGACGTTGACGAAGACGCTGCGCACGTCCGCGTCGGACAGGATGATCTCGAGCCCGTTGGCCATGACCTCGGCAGAGGCGCCGCCGCCGATGTCGAGGAAGTTGGCCGGCTTCGCGCCGCCGAACTCCTCGCCGGCGTAGGCGACGACGTCGAGGGTGCTCATGACGAGCCCCGCGCCGTTGCCGATGATGCCGACGGAGCCGTCGAGCTTGACGTAGTTGAGGCCCTTCTCCTTGGCCCGCTGCTCGAGCGGGTCGGTGGCGGAGACGTCGGCCAGCGCGTCGTGCTCGGCGTGGCGGAAGCCCGCGTTCTCGTCGAGGCTCACCTTGCCGTCGAGCGCGACGACCGTGCCGTCGGCCGTCTTGACCAGCGGGTTGACCTCGACGAGCGTCGCGTCCTCGCTGACGAAGACGTCCCACAGCCGCTCGATGACGTGAGCGATCTGGTCGACGAGCTCGGCCGGGAACGCCGCCTGCTCCGCGATCTCGCGGGCCTTGGCCGCGTCGATGCCCGTCAGCGGGTCGATCGGCACCCGGGCGAGCGCCTCGGGCTTCGTGGCGGCGACCTCCTCGATCTCCATGCCGCCCTCGACCGAGGCCATGGCCAGGAAGGTGCGGTTGGAGCGGTCGAGCAGGACCGAGAAGTAGTACTCCTCCTCGATCGCGGCCGCCGGCGCCAGCATGACCCGGTGCACCGTCAGTCCCTTGATCTGCATGCCCAGGATCTGCGCGGCCTTCTCCTGCGCGTCCTCGGGCGAGTCGGCGAGCTTGACGCCGCCGGCCTTGCCGCGGCCGCCGGCCTTGACCTGCGCCTTGACGACCACCCGGCCGCCGTCGACCCCGGCGCCGAGGCGCTCCGCGGCGTCGCGCGCCTGCTCGGGGGTCTCGGCGACCGCGCCGTCGAGGACGGGCACGCCGTGGGCGGCGAACAGGTCCCTTGCCTGGTATTCGAAGAGGTCCACGACACGGCAGGGTAGTCGTCGCCGCCGCGCGGGGCCCACGCAGGGTGCGGGGGCTGTGGACAGCGGGTTTCCCCTCCGGCACCCCCACCCGTTATGGTTCTGACCAGACGTCGCGCGGGCCCGAGTGTGCCCCGCACAGCGCGTTCCCATGCACGCCCGCTCGGTCCAGCACGCCCCGCTCAGCCAGCACAGCACGCTCAGCCAGCACGCCAGCCAGCCCGCACTCGCCGCTGCCCCCGCCAGCCCTGCCCCACCGGAAGGACGGTCCGTGAGCGCACGACGCCGTCCGGCAGGCAAGCACCGCCGCCCGGGCAAGCACCGTCGTGCGAGCACCTCCCCCAGCCCGACCGTCCTGCTGGGCACCGCCGTCGTCGCCACTGCTGCCGCCGCGCTGCTGACCGGCCCGAGCTCGCAGGCCCTCGGCGACGTCAAGCGCCCGGGCAGCACGGGCACCACCGCTCTCGGGCTCGGCCTCGCGCGCGCCGCTGCGGCGGTCCCCTCGCCCACGGCCTCCCCGACCCCGTCGGCCACGCCCAGCACGACACCGAAGGCTCGCACGAAGGCCGCCGCGCGCAGCGGCAGATCGGCCGGCGCGGCCAAGCGCTCGACCCGCGCCTCCCGCGGCGGCGAGCGCGGCGACCTGCTCGAGGCACCCCTGGCGCCGCAGTGGGTCAAGCCGGTCGAGCGCTACACGCTGACGGCGCACTTCGGCGAGGGCGGCGGCCTCTGGTCCCACGGCCACACCGGCCAGGACTTCGCCGCGCCCACGGGCACGCCGGTCAAGGCGGCGGGTGCAGGCGTCGTGGTGTCGACCGAGCGGGCCGGCGCCTACGGCAACCGGATCGTCCTCCACCACAGCGACGGCACCGAGACGTGGTACTGCCACCTGTCGGCGTTCCAGGTCGAGCCCGGCGACGCGGTCGAGGCCGGCCAGGTCATCGGCCGGGTGGGCTCCACCGGCAACACCACGGGCCCCCACCTGCACTTCGAGGTGCGGCCGGGCGGCGGCGACGCCATCGACCCGATGCCGTGGCTCCGCGCGCACGGCGTACGGGTCTAGCTCAGCCCTGCACGTCGTGCAGGTGGTGCACCGGGTCGTGCACGAAGTAGCGCAGCAGGGTCTCGACGGTGAAGGCGGACCCGTCGCTGCGCAGCCCGCGCCGCTCCCACTGCCCCGGCTCCACCGACTCCGCGCTCGCCCGGAGACGGGCCGCCGCAGCGACCAGCTCGGCGGAGACGACGGCCGGGTCCTGCCCGGGGTAGTCCGAGCGCAGCGCGGCGTCGTCCTGGTCCCAGTCGGCGAAGCGGGGCTCGTCGCGCTCGAGCATGAGGTGCAGCCGTCCGTCGAAGACGTCGAACGCGTCGCGCACGTGGCAGGAGTACTCGAGCGGCGACCAGGTCGCAGGGGCGGGCCGCTCGCGCACGTCGGCGCGACGCAGCACGGCCTCCCAGCGCTCGACGATGCCGGGCAGGAGTCCTGCGACGGCGCCCGAGGTCGTGCGGGTGTCGAAGCCGCAGTCGGGGCAGGCGCGCTCGAGCACCCAGGTCCAGCTCTTGCGGTCGGGCACCACCGGGTCGGCGTCCACCGGTCCTCCGCGCACAGCTCCTCCGCTCACAGCTTCTCCACGGGCGCGTAGCGCAGCAGCAGCCGCTTGGTGCCCGAGGCGCCGAAGTCGATGGTGGCCTCGGCCTTCTCCGCGGCTCCCGCGGTGCTGACCACCGTGCCGAGCCCGAACGCGTCGTGGCTGACCCGGTCGCCCGGGTGCAGCGCGACGACGGTGCGGTTGCCGGGCGACTTGGCCGTGGGCCGGGCGGCCGCCTGCGCGATCGCGGGCGGCGCCGAGCGGGTGGACTCGACGCGGTCCCAGCGCACGAGCTCGCCCGGCACCTCGTCGAGGAAGCGGGAGGCCGGGTTGTAGGACGGCGCCCCCCACGCGCTGCGCACCAGGGCCCGGGAGAGGTAGAGCCGCTCGCGGGCCCGGGTGATGCCGACGTAGGCGAGCCGGCGCTCCTCCTCGAGCTCCTTGTCGTCGGCGAGGGCGCGCAGGTGCGGGAAGACGCCGTCCTCCATGCCGGTGAGGAACACGACCGGGAACTCGAGGCCCTTGGCGGTGTGCAGCGTCATCAGCGTCACGACGCCCTGGCCGTCGTCGCCGTCGGGGATCTGGTCGGAGTCGGCCACCAGCGAGACCTGCTCGAGGAAGCCGGTCAGCCCGCCGTCGGGGTTGGCGGTGGAGTACTCGCGGGCCACGGCCACGAACTCGTGGAGGTTCTCGACGCGCGTCTCGTCCTGCGGGTCGTCGGAGGCCTGGAGCTCGCGCAGGTAGCCGGTCTGGTCGAGCACGGCCTCGAGGATCTCGGCGGGCTCGGTGCCGGCCTCGACCAGCGTGCGCAGCGACTCCATCATCGTGTTGAACGCGGTGATGCTGGCCAGCGAGCGGGTGGCCAGCCCCGGCGCCTCCTCCGGGCGCTGGAGCGCACGGTTGAAGGTCGTGCGGTCGCGCGAGGCCAGCGCCTCGACGCACGCCTCGGCCCGGTCGCCGATGCCGCGCTTGGGCACGTTGAGGATGCGGCGCAGCGACACCGAGTCCTCGGGGTTGGCGAGGGTGCGCAGGTAGGCGAGGGCGTCGCGCACCTCGCGCCGCTCGTAGAAGCGCACCCCGCCGACGACCTTGTAGGGCAGCCCGACGCGGATGAACACCTCCTCGAAGACGCGCGACTGGGCGTTGGTGCGGTAGAAGATCGCGACGTCGCCGGGCTTGTGGTCGCCGGTGTCGGTGAGCCGGTCGACCTCGTTGGCGACGAAGGCCGCCTCGTCGTGCTCGTTGTCGGCGACGTAGCCGACGACCTGCTCTCCGGCGCCCGCGTCGGACCAGAGGTTCTTGGGCTTGCGGCCGACGTTGCGGGCGATCACCGCGTTGGCCGCCGACAGGATCGTCTGGGTCGAGCGGTAGTTCTGCTCGAGCAGGATCGTGCGGGCGTCGGGGTAGTCCTCCTCGAACTGGAGGATGTTGCGGATCGTGGCGCCGCGGAAGGCGTAGATCGACTGGTCGGCGTCGCCGACGACGCACAGCTCGGCGGGCGGCGTCGACTCGCCCGGGCGGCCGACGAGCTCGCGCACCAGGACGTACTGCGCGTGGTTGGTGTCCTGGTACTCGTCGACCAGGATGTGGCGGAAGCGGCGGCGGTAGTGCTCGGCGGCGTCGGGGAAGGCCTGGAGCAGGTTGACCGTCATCATGATCAGGTCGTCGAAGTCGAGCGCGTTGGCCTCGCGCAGCCTGCGCGTGTAGAGCGCGTAGGCCTCGGCGAGCTTCTCCTCGAGGTGGGTCTCGGCCCGTGAGGCGAAGGCCTCGGCGTCGACCAGCTCGTTCTTCAGGTTGGACACCTGCGCGCTGAACGAGCGCGGCGGGTAGCGCTTGGCGTCGAGGTCGAGGTCGCGGCAGACCAGGGCCATCAGCCGCTGGGAGTCGGCCGCGTCGTAGATCGAGAAGCTCGAGGTGAACCCGAAGCGGGAGATCTCGCGGCGCAGGATGCGCACGCAGGCGGCGTGGAAGGTCGAGACCCACATGACCTTGGCCCGGCCGCCCACCAGCGCCGCGACGCGCTCCTTCATCTCGCCCGCGGCCTTGTTGGTGAAGGTGATGGCGAGGATCGAGCCGGGGTGCACGTCGCGCACGCCCAGCAGGTAGGCGATGCGGTTGGTCAGGACGCGGGTCTTGCCCGACCCGGCGCCGGCCACGATGAGCACCGGCGAGCCCTCGGCGACCACGGCCTCGCGCTGCTGCGGGTTGAGCCCGGCGAGCAGCTCCTCGGGGTCGCGGCGGCGCCGCTGGGGGGTCGACTGGGGGGCCGGCGGCAGCGTCAGGAGCAGGTCGTCAGGCAGCGAGGTCATCGCCGTCGAGTCTAGGCGTCGGGTCCGACGACGCCCCGGTCCGTCCACAGGCCCCTGCGCGCGCCGGAGAAGAACTGCCTGATGTCCTCGGCCAGCAGCTCGGGCTCCTCGTGCGCGGCGGAGTGACCGCCGCGGCGCATCCGCGTGTAGCGCACCACGTCGTACGTCCGCCACCAGCACGAGCAGGCGACCCGACCGGTGACGCTCTCCGCGGTCCACGCGTCGACCGCGTCGAGGTAGGCCTGCTCCTCGGCCGTGACGCCCGCCGGGTAGAGGTCCACCGGGGCGGCGACGGCCAGCAGGTGGATGCCCGCGACGGCCTCCGGGTGGGTCTGGGCGAGCAGGCTCGTGCCGCCGGCCCGAGGTCGCCGCCGTGCGCGCCGCAGGTCTCGAACCCGAGCTCGTCGTGCAGGAGCCGGTGCCAGGGCTCGTGGGTCGGCAGGTCGGGCGGCAGCGCTCCCGGGACCTCGGCGTCGAAGCGGAGGTAGGCGATCTCCGTGCCCGCGACGCGGGAGGTGTGCCACGGCAGCCGGTTGACCGCGGCCTCGTGGCGGCGCCAGTCGTAGCTGCCGGTCCAGACCTCGAGCAGGCGGGAGACCTCGCCCGTTGCAGGAGGTCACGCCCTCCGGTGTCACCCTAGGATCGCCGGGTGCCCGTCACCCTTCGCCCCGAGGAGCTCGAGCGCGTCCTCGTCGTCACGGCCCACCCCGACGACGTCGACTTCGGTGCCTCCGGCACCGTCGCGACGCTCGTGAGCGCCGGGGTGGAGGTGACCTACTGCATCTGCACCGACGGCGACGCCGGCGGCTTCGACCCCGCAGTCGCGCGCAGCGAGATCCCCCGCATCCGTCGCGAGGAGCAGACCGCTGCCGCCAAGGAGGTCGGGGTCACCGACGTGCGCTTCCTCGGCTGGACCGACGGCCGGCTCGAGGCGAGCTTCGAGCTGCGCCGCGACATCAGCCGAGTGGTCCGCCAGGTGCGCCCGCAGCGGGTGATCACGCAGAGCCCCGAGTACGACTGGGACCGGCTCCCGGCCTCGCACCCCGACCACCGCGCCGCCGGGGCCGCAGCGGTCGCCGCCGTCTACCCCGACGCGCGCAACCCCTTCACGCACGTCGAGCTGCTGCGCGACGAGGGGCTCGAGGCGTGGACGGTGCGCGAGCTCTGGCTCATGGGCCACCCGTCCGCCGACCACGCCGTCGACATCACCGACGTCTTCGACCGCAAGCTCGCCGCCCTGCGCGCGCACGGGAGCCAGACGGCGCACATGGACGACCTCGAGAAGCTGCTGCGCGACTGGGGCGGCACGCTCGCGGCCACGCACGGGCTGCCGGGAGGCCGGCTGGCCGAGGCCTACCGCACGGTGGTCTGCCCCTGAGGCGCACTGCCCGAGCGGCCACTCCCTAGGGAGTGCCCGGCGCACCTGCCCCCGCCGAAATCGGGAGTTCGCCCGATGCGCGGCGCTGCGCCTCAGGCGCAGTCTCGAGGGGTCGGGATCGAAGCGCAGGAGGTCGTCATGACGTACGTCGTCGAAGAACTGGGCCGGGTGCGCCACGCAGAGCTGCTGGCCGACGCCGAGCGCCGGCGGGTGGCCGGGTCGGTCGCCCGCGCGGTCCGCGAGCAGCGCCGGGCCGACCGGCGCGCCGCCGTCCGGGAGGCGCTGTGGCTCGGTCGCGCCTCGCTGGCGGCGTTCCGCCGGACGCTCGCGGTCTGAGCAGCGGCGCCGAATCTCGCTGTGAGCGTGTCAGTGGGCCGTGGCATCCTCGGCGCCATGCTCCCCGGACGCCTGCTCAGCCCCGTCTTCGCCGGTCGCAGGGGCGAGCTCGCGGCCCTCGACGCGGCGCTCGCGGACGCAGCCGCCGGGCAGCCACGGGTCGCGCTGGTGAGCGGCGAGGCGGGCATCGGCAAGAGCCGGCTGGTCGAGGAGGTCTCGACCAGGGCGGCGGCACGCGGGTTCCGCGTGCTGTCCGGCGGGTGCGTCGAGCTCGGCGAGGACGGCGTCGCGTTCGCGCCGGTCGTCGCGGCGCTGCGCGCGCTGCTCCGGCAGGCCGGCCCCGAGCTGCTCGGCCCCGACCGCGGCTGGCTGGCCCGGCTGCTGCCGGAGCTGGGGCCCGCCGCCGACGAGCCCGTCGCCGGGACGGCCGGCGACCTGGGGCGGGGCCGGCTGTTCGAGGGTCTGCTCGCGCTCACCGAGCGGCTCGCGGCCGAGCGGCCGCTGCTGCTGGTGGTCGAGGACCTGCACTGGGCCGACCGGTCCACGCGCGACCTGCTGGCCTACCTCGTGCGCATGACGCCCGCGGGCCGGCTGCTGCTCGTGCTCACCTACCGCACCGACGAGCTGCGCCGCGGGCACCGGCTGCGGCCCTGGCTGGCAGAGGTCGACCGGCTGCGCGGCGTCCTGCGCGTCGACCTCGGCCGCCTCTCGCGCGGCGAGGTCGGCGAGCAGCTCGCCGGCATCCTGTCCGCCGGCGTGCCGCCGCAGACGGTGGACACCGTCTTCGACCGCTCCGAGGGCAACCCGTTCTTCGTCGAGGAGCTCTCGTGCTGCCCCGACCAGGTGCCCGAGTCCCTGCGCGACCTGCTGCTCGCCCGCGTCGAAGCGCTGAGCCCTGCGGCCCAGCGGGTCGTCAGGCTGGCGGCCGCGGGCGGACGCGTGATCGACCACCTCCTGCTGGCCGCCGTCAGCGACCTCGACGAGGACGACCTGCTCGAGGCGGTGCGCGAGGCCGTGTCCGCCAACGTCCTGGTGGTCGACAGCGCCACGCAGGCCTACTCCTTCCGGCACTCGCTCGTCCGCGAGGCGGTCCACGACGACGTGCTGCCCGGCGAGAACGGCCGGCTGCACCGCCGCTACGCCGAGGAGCTCGAGCGCGACCCCGCCCTGGTCGCGCCCGAGCGCTCGGCCGCGGTGCTGGCCCACCACTGGGAGAGCGCCCACGAGCCGGGCCGGGCGCTGCCCTCGCTGCTGGTGGCGGCGGAGCAGGCGGCGGCGCAGTACGCCTACGCCGAGCAGCTGCGCCTGCTCGAGCGCGCGCTCGAGGTGTGGGACCGCGTGCCCGACCCCGAGACGGTGGCCGGGCTCGACCGGCTCAGCCTGCTCGAGCTCGCCGCGGAGGCGGCCGAGCGCACCGACCTGCCGCGCAGCCTCGCGCTGGCCCGCGCCGCCGTCGAGCACAGCCCGGGCGCGGGCGACCCCGAGCGCGCGGCTCTGCTGCTGGAGCGCCGGGCCCGGCTGCTGCGCAAGCTGACCAGGCCGGGCGGCCTCGAGGACCTGCTCGCCGCCCGCGACCTGCTGCCGCCGGGCCCGAGCCGGGTGCGCGCCTGCGTGCTCGAGTCGCTGGCCTCGGCCCACATGCAGCAGGCGCAGCCCGAGCCGTCGATGGCCGCCGCCCGCGAGGCGCGCGAGATCGCGGTCGCCGTCGGCGACAAGGCCCTCGAGTGGGGCGCGCGCATCACCCTCGGCGTCGACCTGCACCTCACCGACCGCATGGACGAGGGCATCCGCGAGCTGCGCAGCGTGCTCGACGAGGTCGACCGCGACGCCTACCCCGAGGTCGCGCTGCGCGCCGAGATCAACCTCAGCGACTCCCTCAACATCGCCGGCCGGCTCGCCGAGGCGGCCGCGGTCGGCCTGCGCGGCGTCGAGCACGCTCGCCGCTTCGGCCTCTCGCGCACCCACGGCGCGTTCTGCACCGGCAACGCCGCCGCAGCGCTGCTCGAGTCCGGCGACGCCGCTGCCGCGGTCCGCCTGGTCGACGAGGCGCTCGGGCTCGGGCCGCACGGCGTGCAGGCCGTGTGCCTGCACACGTTCCGCGGCGTCGTGCACGTCCGGCAGGGCGAGACCGATGCGGCGGCACGCTCGGCCCGGGCCGCCCGCGGGGTGCTCGCCCGCAGCTACGGCGGCATCCAGTTCCACCTGCCCCTGGCGCTGCTCGAGGCCGAGACCGCGCTGGCGCTGGGCTCCCCGGCCGAGGCGCTGACCACGGCCGAGAACGGCCTGGCGGTCGCCGGGGCCGGCCGGCTGCCCGCGCTCGCGTGGCCGCTGCTCGCCATGACGGCCCGCGCGTGCGCCGCGCTCTCTCGCGCTGGGCACGCCGCGGGCGACCTCGACCTCGTGCGACGCGCCCACGACGCCGCCGACCGGCTCGTCGCGCGGATCGAGCAGGAGCCGGCGACGGTCGGTCGCGAGCCGGCCGTGCGGGCGACGGCGCTCGCCGAGCTCGCTCCCGCACCCGCGACGGCCGCCTGGCTCGAGGCCGACCGCGCGTGGGCCGCCACCGAGGACCGCGAGTCCCCCGCCTACGTCGCCCTGCGCCTGGCCGAGGCGGCGGCCGCGTCGGGCGACGCGCCGCTGGCGCGCTCGTCCCTCGAGCGCTGCGTCGAGCTGGCCACCACCCTGGGCTACGCACCGCTGCTCGACCGGGCACGTGCCCTGGCCGGCGCGCTGCGCGTGCGCGAGCAGCTGCCGGCCGCGCGCGCAGCCGCAGGCGGCCCCCACCTGACCGAGCGCGAGCGCGAGGTGCTCGCGCTGGTCGCGCAGGGCCGCAGCAACCGTGACATCGGCGCCGAGCTCTTCATCAGCGTCAAGACCGTCAGCGTCCACGTGTCCAACCTGCTGAGCAAGCTGCAGGTCTCGAGCCGGGGCGAGGCAGCCGCAGCGGCGCACCGGCTCGGGCTCGTCGGCGCCGAGGCGTCCTGACCCCCGTGGCGGCAGAGGCCCCGCCGCCTCAGACGGCGCGGAACGGCCCCGAGAGGGCCGCCCACTGCAGCAGCAGCACGGTCTTGGCGTCGGCGATCTCGCCGCTGCGCACCCGCTCGAGCGCGTCGTCGAAGTCGAGCTCGAGCACCTCGATGTCCTCGCCCTCCTCCGCGAGCCCGCCGCCGGCGGCGGTGCGGGAGGCGGCGCTGTAGGGCGCCGCGTAGAAGTGCAGGCGCTCGGTGACCGAGCCGGGGCTGGTCCAGAGGTCGAAGACGCGCTCGAGCGGGCCGATCTCGACGCCGGTCTCCTCGGCCGCCTCGCGGCGCACGGCGGTCTCTGGGTCGTCCTCGTCGAGCAGGCCCGCCGCGGTCTCGACGAACATGCCGTCGGGGTGGCCGTTGACGTAGACCGGGTAGCGGAACTGCCGCGTCAGCAGGACCGTGCGCCGGTCGGGGTCGTAGAGCAGCACCGTCGCACCGTTGCCCCTGTCGTAGGTCTCGCGCGTCTGGCGCTCCCACTGCCCCGACGAGCCCTGGTAGTCGAAGGTCGTCCGGCGCAGCACGTGCCAGGCCCGGGCGACGAGCTCGACGTCGACGACGCGTACGCGGGGGTTGCGGTCGAGCCCGACGCCTGGCTCGAGGACCTCGTGGAGTGCCATGCCCGCATGCTAGTGTGCATCAGTCGGCAACAACAAGGGAGACCGTGCATGCTGGCTGCCCAGCGCCGCGACCTGCTGCTCGCCCGGCTGCGCACCGACGGCCGCATCGTGGCCAAGGAGCTCGCCGAGGAGACCGGCGTGTCCGAGGACAGCGTGCGCCGCGACCTGCGCGAGCTCGCTGCGGCAGGTCTCTGCCAGCGGGTCTACGGCGGGGCGCTCCCGGTCTCGCCCGCCCTGGGCGACTACGCGATGCGCACCGGCGTCGAGCCCGCCAGCAAGCAGCGCGTCGCCGCCCGCGCGGCAGCGCTGGTGCTGCCCGGCAGCACCGTCGTCCTCGACGGCGGCACGACCACGCTGGCGGTGGCGCGCGCCCTGCCCCCGGACCTGCGCGCGACGGTGGTGACCCACAGCCCGACCGTCGCCGCCGCCCTGGTCGAGCACCCCACCGTCGAGATCTACCTGCTGGGAGGCCGGGTCTTCAAGCACTCGGCGGTCGCGTGCGGCGCTGCCGCGGTGCAGGCCGCCGCCGACGTCAACGCCGACCTGTTCCTGCTCGGCGTCACCGGCGTGCACGCGCGCGCGGGCCTCACCACCGGCGACTCCGACGAGGCCGCGATGAAGCGGGCGCTGGCGCGGCGCGCGGCCGACACGTACGTCCTCGCCAGTGTCGAGAAGCTCGGCACCGCAGCACCGTTCCGCGTGCTCGACCTCGACGAGGTGGCCGGCGTCGTCACCGACGCCCCCGAGGACACCCCGACGCTGACCGAGCTGGCCGAGCTCGGCGTGCAGGTGCTGCACGCCTGAGCGGGCTCAGACCAGCCGGCGGTCGGCGGCCCACCGCGAGAGCTCGTGGCGGTTGGACAGCTGCAGCTTGCGCAGCACCGCCGAGACGTGGGTCTCGACCGTCTTGACGCTGATGAACAGCTGCTTGCCGATCTCCTTGTAGGCGTAGCCGCGGGCGATCAGGCGCAGCACCTCGCGCTCGCGCGCGGTCAGCCGGTCGAGGTCCTCGTCGGCTCCCTCGACCGGGCCGGACTCGGCGGTGCCGCCCGCGGCGAACGCGTCGAGCACGAACCCGGCCAAGCGCGGGGAGAACACCACGTCGTCGTCGCCGACGCGCACGACGGCGTCGGTGAGCTCGGCACCGGTGATCGACTTGGTGACGTACCCCCGGGCGCCCGCCCGGATGACGGAGATGACGTCCTCGGGCGCGTCCGAGACCGAGAGCGCCAGGAAGCGCGTCGCCGGCAGCTTGGGCACGAGCGCGCGCAGCACCGCCACTCCCCCGCCGCCGGGCAGGTGCACGTCGAGCAGGACGACGTCGGGAGCCAGGCGGGCGACCAGCTCGACCGCCGACGGCGCGTCGTCGGCCTCGCCGACGACCTCGACGGGCGCGCCGAGCTCGGCACGCACGCCGGTGCGGAACATCCGGTGGTCGTCGACGAGCACGACGCGTACGGTCCGGTCCTCGCTCATGCGCCGTCCCCTCCGGTGCTCATGCGCCGTCCCCGGCTGTGCTGGGCGTGCCGACCGGCATCTCGAGCGCCACCTCCGTGCCTTCGCCGCGCGTCGAGCGGATGGTGGCCCGCCCGCCGTGGCGCTCCATGCGCCCCAGGATGGACTGTCGCACGCCCAGCCGGTCGGTCGGCACCGCGGCCAGCTCGAACCCCGGCCCCCGGTCGCGCACGAAGACCTCGGCGCGCTCGCCCTCGACCTCGGCGAACACGGTGACCGGCGAGCCGGCGCCGTGCTTGGCGGCGTTGAGCGTGGCCTCGCGCGCCGCGCGCAGCAGCGCGCGCAGGCCGTCGTCGAGCGGTGCGTCGCCGACGGTGACGAGCTCGACGGGGACGCCGAGGGTGTCCTCGACCTCCGCGACGGTGCGCCCGAGCTCCGGCGCGAAGCTCGCCGCCGTCTCCGTCTCGGGCCGGTAGAGCCAGGCCCGGAGCTCGCGCTCCTGGGCGCGCGCGAGCCGCGCCACCTCGCGCGGGTCGTCGACGCGGCGCTGGATCAGGGTCAGGGTGTGGAGCACCGAGTCGTGCAGGTGCGCGGCCACCTCGGCACGCTCCTGCTCTCGGACGCGCGCCGCGCGCTCGGCGCTGAGGTCGCGGGCCATGCGCAGCCAGTACGGCGCGGTGACCAGGCCGATCCCGACCACGAGCACGGTGGTCGAGAGCAGGGCGCGACCGGTGACGGCGAGGCCACCACGCGTACCGACCAGGGCCACGGCCCCCACCACGACGAGCAGCACACCGGCGGCGTTGCGCGCCCGCCCGTTGCGACGGTCCTGCGCGGTCGCCCACCAGCGCGCGCGCTGGGTCTCGTCGGCCTGCCACCACACGATGGCCACACCGGCGATCACCACCGAGACAGGCCACAGCGAGGGCCCGCCCGCGTCGATGCCGAGCCCGCCCGCGACGTGCGCGCCGAGCACCAGCAGCACGATGACGGAGGCGACTGCCAGCACCGCGCGCCACCCGCGCCGCGCGCGCGCCGGCGCCGGCGCCGCCGGGTCGACGGGCGCGAACCACCAGAACAGCGCGTAGGCAGCGACTCCGGCGCCACCGCACAGCGCCAGCACGACGAAGGCGACGCGCACGACGCGGACGCTGATGCCCAGGTGGTCGGCCAGGCCGCGCGCGACGCCGGCGACCGGCCCCTGCCCGCGCACGACCGGCAGGACGGGAGAGCCCTGCTGCCCGGGCGCGGGCGAGGCCGCGGTTCCGCTCACCCAGGCATCGTCCCAGCCGGGCGGGCGCCCGCGCATCAGGCGCGTCCCCGAGCCCGCAGGTCCGCGGAAGTCAGGGTCGGGTCCGGGGAAGCCCCGATGGTCGGCAGCCCCGGCGGCGGCCACGCTGCTGGACATGACACCGAACTCCGGCCCGGGCAGCGCCCCGGCCTTCCTGCGGAGCCTGCGCCGCAGCGCCCTCGACCGCAAGGTCGCGGGCGTGTGCGGCGGCGTCGCCCGCAGCCTGCGCATCGACCCGCTGATCCTGCGGGTCGTCGCCGTCGTGCTCGCCGTCTTCGGCGGCGCGGGCGTCCTGCTCTACAGCCTCGCCTGGCTGCTGCTGCCCGAGGAGGGCGAGGAGGAGTCGGGCGCCGAGCGCCTGGTCCGCGGCCGGGGAGACTCCTCGGTCATCGCACCCATCGTGGGGGTTCTCGTGGGACTCGCCCTGTTCGGCCGCGTGCTCGACGACGGGCCCTCGGGCTTCGTCGTCATCGTCACCTTCCTGGTGGTCGGCACGATCGTGGCGCTGCGCAGCGACCGGCCGACGGCCGGCGTGCCGGTCGGCGGCCCTGCTGAGCCGCGGCGCGAGGACTCCTTCGGGCGCACGGCGGGCACCGCGTACGCACCGGCCGGCACGGCGTACGCAGCTGCTGCCACCGCGTACGCGCCGACCGGGCCGGTGTTCGGGCCGGTCCACGGCCCGCCGCTGCCCCCGCCGCCCGTCGCCCCGTGGCCCGTGCCGCCGCCGCGCGAGCCGCGCCCGCCCCGGCCGCCGGCCGGGCCGCTCGCGGCGCTCACCCTGAGCGGCATGCTGGTCGTGACGTGCGCCGCGAGCATCGCGGCCTGGGTCTTCGGCGCGCAGATCGGCGTGACCTTCGTGCTGGGCGCCGCTCTCGTGGCGCTCGGGGTGGGCGTCGCGGCCGCATCGCTGTGGGGGCGTGCGGGCGGGCTGCCCCTGCTGGGCGCCCTGCTCGCTGTCGCGCTGATCGTGGCCGGCGTGGTGCGCGACGAGGTGCCCACCCACGGATGGGGCGACGTCACCCTGCGACCGACGACCGTGGCGCAGGCGCAGCAGCCGGTGGAGCGGGCCGCCGGCGACGTGACCCTCGACCTGCGCGACGTCCCCTTCACCGGCGGGCCGGTGCACGTGCGGGTGCGGCAGGCGGTCGGGGAGCTGCTCGTGCTGGTGCCCCCGGACGTGTCGCTCGACGTGCAGGCCGACGTCCACTGGGTGGGCGAGGTGCGGCTGCCCGACAGCGACACCGAGAACGGCGCGAGCGTGTCGAAGCACGTCGTCGAGCCGGCCGTCGGCTCGCGCGGCACGCTGGTGATGGACTTGGACCTGACCGTCGGAGACCTGGAGGTACGCCGATGAGCCGGCACCCGTTCGACATCGTGCCCCTGCTGGTCGGCGCCCTGTTCGTCGCCGTCGGCCTCACCTACGTCCTGGCCGACGTGCAGGACGTGCCGGTCCACGAGGGCGTCGTCGCCGTCGCCCTGCTCGGAGGGCTCGGGCTGCTGGCCTTCGCCGCGACCCTGCGCTCGGTGCTTCGGGCGGCGCGCCGGCGGTCCGGAGCGACGGAGTCGGTCAGCGAGGGCCAGGACCTGCCGGGTACGCCGTGAGCTCCCGCCAGGCGGCGGCGTGCAGGACGCACGAGCTCGGCACCTGCTCGGCCCAGACGCGCGCCTCGGCCTGACGGCCCAGCCGGGCGAGCGCCACTGCCATGGTGGCGTCGACCACCGCGGCGTTGCGCGGATCCATCGGCTGCTGCTTCAGCGGCCCGAGCAGAGCGGCCGCCTCGTCGGGACGTCCCTCGAGGACGTGGCACATCGCCCGGGTGTGGACGAGGGCCGGTCCCGTCGCCGGGTCGGCGGCGATCGCGTCGACGACAGCGTGCGCCTCGGCAAGGGTGGCGGCAGAGGGCGGGGTTCCGCCTCGTGCGATCGCCGACGTGAGGAGGGCGTCCGCCCGGGCGTGCGCTGCCCAGGGGCGCGCCGGGTGGGTCAGCGGCAGGCGCTCGAGCGAGACGTCGAATGCCGCGACGGCACCGTCGTGGTCGCCTGCCAGCAGGAGAGCCGAAGCCCGGTCGAGGTCGTGCTGGCCAGGGACGTCGCACGCTGGGAGGTCGGGCCGGGGAACCGCCGCCGCCAGCCGGCGCAGCTGCCACCCGTCGCTCCCGACGCCGCCGTGCCGCGGAGCGGTCACTGCCATGTTCGCGGCCCAGGCGAACAGCTCGTGGACGGCGAGCACCGCCGCGACGGTGCCCGGCACGGCAGGGAGCAGGCACGCGAGGGGTGCGCAGCCGGCCGCGACGAGCAGGTTGGCCCTCGGTCCGGCGAGCAGGACCGAGCGACGCGTCGCCCTGGTCATCCCAGCGGCCTCGTGCACCGTCTGCCCGGAGCTCGGCACGACGTGCAAGTCCACCGGGACGCCGGCGAGCCGCACCGTACCCACTCGTGGGCCCCCGCCGATGCGGACGCTGGTGACCTGGAAGCCGGCCCGTCGAGCCACCAGCGCATGGCCGGCCTCGTGCACCGCGATGGAGACCGCTGCTCCCACCGTGACGACGCCTGCTGCGACCCATCCAGCCGTGCCGGAGCTGTGGGTCGCACGGACGACGAAGGCGAAAGGGTCGTCGTCGACGGCTGTCAGCGTCGCGTAGGCGTCGCGCCGGAGCTCCAGCAGCACCTGCGCCACCCAGGACAGCACGGTGAACGACGTGAGGACGGCGACCGTCCCGCGGAGCGCTGACGGCTGCTGCACCAGCGGCAGATCGGAGGCCGGCGGAGGATCCTGAGTGCTCACGGCAAGCGCCACCCGAGCGGAGGATCGACCATGACCGGAGCGTCCGCGCCCTACGAGGGGCTCGCCACCACCTTCGACACGGCGGCCGAGCTCTACGAACGGGCCCGGCCCGGCTACCCGGACGAGCTGTTCCCCGACCTGGCCGAGGTCGCCGGGCTGGCGAGCGGGGCGCGGGTGCTCGAGATCGGCGCAGGCACGGGCCAGGCGACGCGCGGCCTGCTCGCGCGCGGCTGGCGGGTGGTCGCGCTCGAGCCCGGTCACGAGTTGGCGCGCGTCGCCCGGCGGGTGCTGGCCGGACGAGGTGAGCTCGAGGTGGTGGAGACCGCGTTCGAGCGCTGGGAGCCGGCCGCCGACGAGCGCTTCGACCTCGTCCTGGCCGCGACCTCGTGGCACTGGCTCGACCCGGAGGTGGCGTTCGTCCGCGCCGCAGAGCTGCTGCGACCGGGCGGCACCCTGGCGATCGTCGCCACCGAGCACGTGTCACCGGAGGGCGGCGACGAGTTCCTGGACCAGATGGAGCGGTTGTACGACGAGGTCGGCATGGGCGACGGGCAGGGTGGGCCGAAGCCGCCGGGGGCGGTCGCCGACCCTGACGTCGACGCCATGGTCGCGAGCGGGAGGTTCGAGACACCGGTCGTGCACCGCTACGTCTGGAGCGCGGACTACACGGCCGACGAGTACGTCGCCCTCCTGTCGACGTACTCCGGACACATCGCCGCCTCGGAGTCGCAGCGCGGCAGGGTCTTCGCCGGCGTGCGGGAGCTGATCGGGGCGCGCCCTTCCGGGACGGTCCGCAAGCACTACCTCACGATGCTGCAGACGGCCCAGCGGCGCTGAGCGGGGCGTCGCCGTGGAGCCGCCGGCGCAGGATCCACGTCGGAGAGGTCCCGCTGGCGACCACCGCCCCGGTGACCGGGTCGACCGACTGCCAGCGGTGGTCGTGCTCCCGGACCCGGGCGTAGCCCCGGCGCTCGTAGAAGCCCAGCACTGCGATGTCGTCGCGGTCGGCGTCGAGGCTCAGCGCCTCGGCGCCGGCGGAACGGGCCGCGTCCTCCGCGGCGAGGACGAGTGCTTGCGCGACGCCGCGGCGTCGGTGCTCCGGGAGGACGTGCAGGCCGTAGAGCCACGGGTGCGGCGCGTCGCAGTCGCTCCGCCAGCGCACGCTGACCGCCCCGACGACGGCGCCGTCCACTTCAGCGACGAGCAGCACCTCGCGGGCCTCGGCCGCGGCACGCAGCCGGACGACCGCACGGTCGTGGGAGCCGGCGAGCGGTACGAGTGCGGCGAGGTCCGCAGGCGTACCCGCCCGGACGCTCACGGCAGGCGCAAGCGGTAGACGATGAACGACGGGACCGTCGCCTCGCGTCCGAGCTCCCGCGGCCACCGGCGCAGCGCCTCGGCGGACGGACGGGCCTCCACCACCCGCTCGACGACGAAGCCCGCGTCGGCGAAGGCGTCGACGCACGCGGCGAGCGGCCGTCGCCAGAAGCGCTGCGTCACCTCGACGTCGGCCTTGCGCCAGGTGTCGGCGACCAGCTCGGTGTCGAAGTAGCCGCCCTGCTGGGCCTCGAGCGGTGGCGCGAAGGGGTGGTCGAGCGAGAGGACGACCCAGCCGCCCGGCCGCAGCACCGACGCGAACGACCGGAGCGGCACCGTCCAGTCGCGCAGGTAGTGCAGTGCCAGCGAGCAGGTGACGCCGTCGCAGGAGTCCGCGTCCAGCGGCAGTGGTTCGGCGAGGTCTGCGACGAGGAACTCCCCCTGCCGGCCGCACCGCCGCGCAGCCTGCTCCACCATCCGGGGGCTGAGGTCGACGCCGATCGGCTTGGCACCCTGGTCCGCCAACCACTCGCACTGTGCTCCGGACCCGCACCCGGCGTCGAGGACGACCGCGCCGGTAAGCGGCTGGGGCACGAGGCTGCGCAGCGCCGGGCGCTCGAGCCCGCCGTTCCAGGGCCCGTCGTCCGTCGTGCCGGACCACACGCGGGCCAGCCGGTCGTAGGCCTCGCGCGTGCTCTCGCGGTGGGCGGTGGCGTCGTAGTCATGGTCGCGCACGACGCGATCCTGCCACAGCAAGCGCGTCGAACGTGCGAAGAGGCATGCAGTGGTCTGCATGCCTCTCCGTCGTCACGCCCGCGAGGTCTCCCGGGTCAGACCGGCACGCGCACGGTGCGCTGCCCGGGGAGCGTGACCGGGCCGGCCTCGCCCTCGTCGTCGAGGTGGAACTCCGGGCGCCCCTCGATGTGCAGGTTCGGCAGGCGCCGGTGCAGCACCTCCGGCATCCACCAGTTCGCCCTGCCCAGCAGCTGCATCACGGCCGGCACGAGCAGCATGCGTACGACGGTCGCGTCGACGAAGATCGCGGTGGCGAGCCCGACGCCGATGACCTTGAGGATGACGTCAGGAGCAGGCACGAAGGCCGCGAAGACGGCGACCATGATGGCGGCGGCCGCGGTGATGACGCGGGCGGTGCCGGCCAGGCCCTCGGCGACGGCGCGGCTGTTGTCGCCCGTGACGATCCAGCGCTCCCGCATCCGGCTCAGGAGGAAGACCTCGTAGTCCATGGAGAGCCCGAACAGGATCGCGAACATCAGCACCGGGATGAACGCCGGCAGCGGCGTCGCCGTGTCGATGCCGATCAGCTGGCCCGCCCAGCCGCCCTGCAGCACCAGGGCCACCACTCCGTAGGCGGCAAGGATCGAGAGCAGGTTCATGACCGCGGCCTTGACCGCGACGACGACGCTGCGGAACGCCACCAGCAGCAGGAGCATCGAGAGCCCGACGACGCCGCCGACCAGCAGCGGCAGCCGCTTGACCACGTCGCTCGTGCTGTCGATGGCCGAGGCCGTGACGCCGCCGACGTGGACCTCGGTGCCGCTCGAGGCGGTCGCTGCGGGCACCACCGAGTCGCGCAGGTGCTTCACCAGCGTCTCGGTCTTCGCGTCCTGCGGCCCGGTGGTCGGCACCACCGTCATGATCGCGGTGCTGCGGTCGGGGCTGAGCACGACCGGCGTCACGGACGCCACGCCGGGGGTCGTGCGCAGCGAGCCGCTCAGCGTCTCGAGCGCCGCCGTGTCGCCGGCGGCGGGCAGCTTGGCGGCCAGCAGCAGCGGGCCGTTGGCGCCCTTGCCGAAGCCCTGCGCCGCCAGGTCGTAGGCGCGGCGGGTCTGCGTGCCGTCCGCGCTGTTGCCCGAGTCGGGGAAGCCGAAGCGCAGGCCCAGGAGCGGCGCGGCGAGCAGCACCAGGATCCCCACGCCCGCGAGGGTGCCCAGGACGGGACGGCGCTGCACCGTACGGCTCCAGCGCACCCAGATCCCGGCGTGCCCGACGGGGCGCCGCCCGGTGCCGGGCAGGCGCAGCGAGTTGACCTTGGTGCCGACGGCGCCGAGCAGCGCCGGCACCGCGGTGACGGCGGAGGCCATGACGACGAGCACGGCGAGGATCGTGACCAGCGCCGCCCCCCGCATGTAGCTGAGCCCCATGCCGAACAGCCCCAGCATGCTGATGACGACGGTGGTGCCGGCGACCATGACGCTGCGTCCCGCGGTCTCGGCGGTGGCCACGACCGCCCGCAGCGGCTCACGTCCGGCGGCGAGCTGCTCGCGGTAGCGGGTGACCAGCAGCAGCACGTAGTCGATGCCGACGCCGATGCCCATCATCGAGGCCAGCGCGGTCGACCAGTCGGGCACGGCAGTGGCCGCGGCCACGACGCCGACCAGGCTGCTGCTGACGCCGAGGCCCAGCACGGCGGTCAGGATCGGGAGACCGGCGGCGACGACCGAGCCGAACGCGAGGAGCAGGATCAGCGCGGCGGCCGCGAGGCCGATGCCCTCGGAGCCGACCGAGCCCGACTCGGCGCTGCCGATCGACTGGCCGCCGACGGCCATCTCGACCGGGGCACGGGTCGCCCCCTCGGCGATGGCGATGATCGCCTTGGCGTCCTCGACGGGCATGTCCTCGGGGTTGACGACGTCGAGGTGGGCCTTCGTCAACAGCGTGCGGCCGTCGGCCGAGATGCTGCCGGGGGTGGTGAACGGGTCGTCGACGGCGGCCACGTGGGGCACCGCGTCGATCTTCGCGAGGACCGCCTCGATCGCGCTGCGCTGCGCGGACACGCCGGAAGGCACCCGGAAGACCACGTCGACCGTGTCACCGGCCTGCGCGGAGAACCGCTGCTCGAGCAGCTGCTGCGCCGCCGCCGAGTCGGACCCCTTCGCCGTGTAGTCGGCGGAGAAGTCGCCGCCGAACGCCTTGTTGGCGCCGAACGCCGCCACGACGGCCAGCAGCCAGGCAGTGAGGACGAGCCAGCGGTGCCGGAAGGAGTACGCGGCCAGCCGGCCGAGCGCTCCCGCCCGCGGCTCGACGGAGGTGGTGCTCATGAGGTGCTCCCCTTGGAGTGACGTGCCGATGTTTTCGTTATGGCTCGTAACGTAGGGGACGAGGCGTATCGTCTGTCAAGACGGTTTGCCGAGGTTCAGGCATGTTCCGCACGTCGGACGGGGAAGTCCCTCCTGCAGGAGGACGCTCCTCTCGTCCGACAGGAGGAGACGACCTGCGACGCACGGAGGAGACGAGGCACGGTGAGCACCCGACGCGAGATCACCCGCGCGGCGACGGTGGCGGAGATCAAGGCGACCGCGCTGCGCCTGATGCGCGAGCAGGGCTCGAGCGACGTGCGCTTCGCCGACATCGCGCGCGAGATGAGCATGACGGCGCCGGCGCTCTACCGCTACTTCTCCGGACGCGACGAGCTGCTGACCGCGCTGCTCGAGGACGCCTTCACCTCGCTCGCCGAAGCACTCGAGAAGGCCCTGGCCGACGAGGGCTCCGCCGACCCGACGACCGCCTTCCTGGCGGTGTGCCGCTCCTACCGGTCGTGGGGGCGCGAGGACCCGACCCGCTACGCGCTGGTGTTCGGCGTGCCCGTCCCGGGCTACGACGCCCCCGAGCAGGGCCCGCACTCCGAGGCCGCCGACCGGGCCTTCGGGTGCATGGCCGCCACGGCCGCCAACGCCCTGGCCGCCGGCCTCGACGTCCGCCCGCTCGGGCCGCCGGTGACCGGGCCGCTCGCCGAGGTGCTCTGCCAGCCGGCGAAGAGCGCCTCGCTGCCGCCGCAGGCGATGCAGGCGATGCTGCACTCGTGGGCAGGCATCCACGGCTTCGTCACGCTGGAGGCGTTCGGCCACCTGCACTGGCTGCCGGCCGAGGCGAGCGACGACCTCTACGAAGGGCTGATCCGCGGCATGGCGACCTACATCGGGCTGCCCGCCGGCGACCCGGACCGCCCGGCGGGCTAGCGCACCTGCTCGAGGAACCCGTCGCGCACCGCGGCGGCGAAGGTGGGGGTGATCGGCAGCCGGGGCACCAGCACGGCCTGGAACGCGTGGTAGACGTCGGGCTTGCCCTCCCACACCGTCGAGGCGGGCGCGTTGTGCTCGTCGAGCTCGTGGCGCCACGACCCGTGCTCGAGGTCGATGAGGTGCGTGCGCGCGTACTCCCACCACTGCGCGTAGAGGTCGGAGCAGCGGTCGTCCTCGGTCACCGAGTAGAGCGCCGCGGCGGCGGCCAGCCCCTCGGCCACGACCCAGTGCAGCCGCTGGCGCACGACCGGGCGGCCCTCCCAGTCGGTGGTGTAGACGAAGCCGTCGGCCCCGTCGGCCGCCCACCCGTCGGCGACGGCGCCGTCGAAGAGCGCCTGCGCGCTCGCGACCAGGCCGGCGTCGACGTGCAGGGCCAGGCGGGACCACTCGAGCGCGTGCCCGATCGTCGCGCCGAACGGGCGGAAGGGGTGTGCCGGCGAGTCGCGGTTGTAGTCAGGCACCGGGTGCCACTCGGGGTCGAAGTGCTCGGGGATCCGCCAGCCGTTGCCCGCGGCCCAGCCGAGCACGCGGGTCGTGATGCGTGCAGCGCGCTCGCGGTAGGCCGCGTCGCCCGTCACGTCGGCGACCGCCAGGAACGCCTCGACGGTGTGCATGTTGGCGTTGACGCCGCGGTAGGGCTCGAGCTCGGTCCAGTCACGGTTCCACACGTCGACGACGAGCCCCTCGGCCGCGTCCCAGAAGTGGGCGTCGTGCACCTCGATCGCGTCGGTCAGCAGCTCCTGCGCGCCGGGGCGGCCGGCGGCGAGCGCCGACGACGCGGCCAGCAGGACGAAGGCGTGCCCGTAGGACTCCTTGTCGGTCTTGACCGGGCCGTCCGGGCCGACCGAGGCGAACCACCCGCCGTGCTCGGCGTCGCGCAGGCGCCCGGTGAGGGCGGCGACGCCCACGTCGACCAGCTCGGCGCACGCCACGTGCCCCATCAGCAGGCCGAGTGCCGCCACGTGCGTCATGCGGCAGGTGACCCACAGCTCGACCGGACGCTCGAGGAGCAGGGCGCCGTCGTCGCCGAGCCAGCCGAAGCCGCCGTCGGGGTGGACCGAGTGCGCGGCGAACTCGAGCAGGCGGTCGGCCTCGGCGGCGAGCTCGGCGCGGTGCTCGGGAGTACGCAGGAACGGGACGCTCACGACGGCAGCCTCTCGGGTCGGTCGGGTCCGGCGCCAGCCGGGTGGGGGTCTGCTGCGAACACCGCGTCGATGGCCTCGGCCACGCGCAACGACTCGTCCAGGCCGACGACGCGGGCGGTCTGGTCGCCGCCGATGCGCCGCGAGACGGCCTCGAACATCAGCTGGTAGGGGTCGCAGGGCGCGAAGCGCTCGACGGTGTCGCCCACGGCGAGCTCGGCGACCTCGAAGCGCGAGACGAAGGCGTCCCCGACGAACTCGAGACGCGCCTCGTCGCCCTCGACGAGCACCGTCTGGGCGGGCTCGTCGCGCATGCCGAAGCGGACCTCGGCCTGCACGCCGCCCAGGGTGAGCTGCGCCCGCCCGCGCACGTCGACTCCCTCGTCGGTGCGCTCGAGCGACGCCTCGGTCCAGGTCAGCGGCGCCCAGCCGGCGGCCCACAGCACGGCCGACACGCTGTAGCAGCCGACGTCGTAGAGCGCGCCGCCGCCGCGGTGCGGGTCGAAGCGGTAGTTCGACTCGTCGCCCCCGCCGCCGGTGAAGGCGGAGGAGGCACGGCGCACCTCGCCCAGCGCGCCGGCGCGCACGAGGGCCTCGGCGCGTACGGTGCGCGGCGCCCAGCGGTACCACGACGCCTCGACGACCAGCCGGTCGTGCGCGGCCGCCGCCTCGGCCATCGCCCGCACCTCGGCGACGTCGAGCCCGATCGGCTTCTCGCACAGGACGTGCTTGCCGGCCTCGACGGCGCGCAGCACCCACGGGGCGTGCGCGTCGTTGGCGAGCGCGACGTAGACCGCGTCGACCGAGTCGTCGGCCAGGACCGCGTCATAGCTGTCGTAGGCCGCGCCGTGCGGCCCGAGCCGGCGGGCCCGCTCCACGTCGCGCGCCGCGACCGCCTGCAGCCGCGCGCCGCCGGCGGCGTGCACGCACGGCGCGATCGTGCGGGCCATCGCGCCGGCACCGAGGAAGCCCCACCGCACGTCGGTCGTCACGCGAGAAGTCCTACCACGCGGGGTGCGGCACGACGTCGACGCCGACCACCTGGTGGTCCAGGGAGGTCAGCCCACCTCGGCAGCGGCTCGGGGTGACCGTGACGCCCGGACGGCGCAGCATGCGCACGGTCAGGGTGGCGCGGGCGGTGGTGACCTCGACCGCGGCGCCGAGGCCGAGCGACCGGCTCGGGCCGCACACGACGTCGCCGCGGCCGCGCAGCCCCTCGCGCCGGCGCACGACCGCCTCGGCCACCTGCTGCCAGCCGTCGTAGGTCGACCGCCCGCGGAAGCCGGTCTCGGCCAGGACCTCCCCGCGGGTGGCGGCCTCCCCGACGCGCAGGGCGTCGGCAACCTCCAGGCGGCCGTAGTACTCGCCGTGAGGAGCCACCACCAGGTTGCCGGCGAAGCGGTCACCGCCGACGTGGCTGCACTCCCACACCTGCTCGCCGTGCACCGCCGCCAGCGCCCGGGCGAGCGGACGCCCCTCGACCGCGCAGCACATGTCCTTCGACCCGTGGGTGCACACGAGCAGCAGCGGGTCGGCCACCGGCTCGCCCAGGCCGGGCTGCAGGAGCCGGTCGACGGCAACTCTGCCGACGTCCTGGAGCTGCGGCACCTCGAGCCGCTCCATCCACGCCGGCGCACCGGGCGCGGCCGCGGAGCCGACGTGCACGAGCACCGGTCCGGTCCCGGTGTCGCGACCTGGACGGCGCACCAGCAGCGTACGCAGGCCCTCGTCGCGCGCCAGCGCGTGGAGCCGACGGCGCTGGTCGGGCGAGAAGACCGCTGCCAGGGTCTCGGCGAGCGCCGCCTGCGACCAGGCGCCGGGCCGCTCGAGCAGGAGCCACCGGCGCACCGGGGCGGCCGTGCCGAGCACGTCTTCGCCGGAGTCCCGCGAGGCGGTGGAGCACCTGCGGTCCGGCACGGTCGTCACCGTCCCCACGCTAGATGACGCACGAGGTGCGCCGGCCGCCACCTGGCGACCGGCGCACCACTCGGAGCCGCTCAGCTGGTCGGCATCAGGACGCTGTCGATGAGGTAGACGGTCGCGTTGGCCGTCTTCACGCCGCCGCAGATCACGTTGGCGCCGTTGACCTTGAGGTTGTCGCCACTGCCGGTCACCTTGACGGTGCCGCCCTCGACGGTCTTCTGCGAGCCGACGACGGCGTCGGGCGCGAGCTGGCCGGCGACCACGTGGTAGGTCAGGACCTTGGTGAGCAGCGCGTCGTCGGTGCCGAGCTTCTTGACCGTAGCGGCGGGCACCTTGGCGAACGCCGCGTCGACGGGGGCGAAGACGGTGAACTCGCCGCTGTCGAGGGTGTCGACCAGGTTGACCTTCGGGTTCAGCTTGCCCGAGACGGCGGCGACCAGGGTCTTGAGCAGCGGGTTGTTCGAGGCTGCGACGGCCACCGGGTCCTGGGCCATGCCTTCGACGGAGCCGGCGCCGCTGGGCACGGCCTTCGCGTAGTCGGCACAACCACTGCCTACCAGTGCTGACGACGCGGCCATCGCGCCGTCGCTGGCCATCGGGGTGTCGCTCGCCATCGGCGCCTCGGAGCTCATCGCGCTGGACGAGGCCATCGACCCGGAGGAGCTCATGGCGCTGGCGGCGGGGGCCGCGGCGGCGCCGCTGTCGCCGGCCTCGGCGCCGCTGCTGCCGCAGGCCGACAGACCGAGGGCGAGCGTCGTGACGGTCCCTGCGAGGAGAAGGTTCCCGTTGCGGATGCGCATGTCGATCTCCTTGTGTGGTGGGTTGTTCATAGGTTCTTCGAAGCTGCGACAGGGGTGGACTGGTCCGGTCATCGACCGATCTGCACGAGGATCGAGTGCCAGCCCTGGCTGCCGCCGGGGAACGGTGCGGTGCGGTCCTGGGGCTGGACGGCGCCCGTGCCGTCGGTGGCCCGGACCTCGAGCTTGTGGTTCCCGACCGCGTCGACCTGCCAGTCCCACGACCACTGGCGCCAGGTGTCCTTGCCCACCGGCGCAGACAGACGTGCCTGCTGCCACTGGCCTCCGTCGACGCGGACCTCGACCTTGGAGATGCCGCGCTCCTGAGCCCACGCGACACCACCGACGGCCACAGTGCCTGGCCGGCTGGTCGACAGCGGCTTGGGTGTGTCGATGCGCGACGCCGTCTTGATGGCCGCGCGCGCGTCCCAGCCGCGCTTGACCCAGTACGGGTCGTAGGCGTCGAAGGTCGTGACCTCCATGTCCACCAGCCACTTCGTGGCTGACACGTAGCCGTAGAGACCAGGAACCACCATGCGCACGGGAAAGCCGTGCTCGGGCCGGAGCGGTGCACCGTTCATGGACACGGCCAGCATCGCGTCGCGCCCGTCCAGCAGGGCAGCCGTCGGCGTGCCGATCGTCATGCCGTCGACCGAGCGCGTCACGACCTGGTCCGCACCCTTGCGCGGCTTGGCACGGTCGAGCAGCGAGCGGACGGGGACGCCCTGCCAGCGCGCGGTCCCGGCGAGCTTGCCGCCCACCTCGTTGGAGACGCACGTCAGCGTGATGTCCCTCTCCATCATGGGCAGGGCTAGCAGGTCGCGCCACTCGAGCGTGAACGGCTCCTCGACCTCGCCGTGCACGCGCAGGCGCCACTCGTCGGTCGAGAGCTGCGGCACCACGAGCGCGGTGTCGACCCGGTAGAAGTCCCTGGGACTCGTGTAGAACGGGGTGATCCCTGGCACGCCGAGCGTGTAGCCCGCGGGTGCCGCCGGTGCCGGGCTCAGCGGCGGCGGCAGCACGACCGCAGCCCGCGACGACGCCACGTCGTGGCGGCCGAAGACCAGGCGACCCAGCCCACCCGTACCCGCCGCGAGCACCGCGGTGCCGCCCGCGGCCAGCAGGAACGTACGCCGTGACCCGTCCTCCGCCGCGCGCGGCGTGCTGCGCACCAGCGCCGCGAGGCCAGCTGCGCCGACGGCTCCAGCCGCGAGCGAGGGCAGGACGTCGACCCCGGAGGCCGTCGGCCGCGTGAGCGCGACCAGCGCCGCACCGACGCCGACCGCGACCACGACGCCGACCGCGACGCGCAGGTGCCGGACGGCGAGCGCACCGAGGGCGAGCGAGAGCACGAGCACGGTCGCCACCACGCCGGTCAGCAGCACGTCCTTGTCGTTCTCGCCGAAGTGCCGGATCGCGAACTCCTTGAGCCAGCGCGGCGTCCGGTCGACGAAGGCGCCGCCGACGGACACCACCGGCGACGAGGGGCGGTCGAGCAGCGCGGCCACCAGCTCGGCCGCGCCCAGGGCCAGCAGCGCCGAGAGGAGACCCGCCAGGGCGCCGAGCAGCTTGTTCTTCACCCCCCTGGTTCGTAGGCCGCCGCGGGCGCGGACTGGTCGGCGCACGGAGACGCGCGTCACCGGCTCCACGTGCAACGGATCAAGTGAGCGGCCCGCCTGCCGATGGGAGAGGCGCGGAGCCTCGTGGCTCCACGTAGAGAGGGAGTTCCTGATGAGGTCCTGGCTGCGCGATCGACCGATCGCCGTCAAGGTGCAGTCCGCGGTCGTCTTCGCCGTCCTGGTCATGGTCCTGGTCGGGGTGGACGGACTGCGCTCCCTCGGCTCGGTGGACGGCCGCGCGGACGACCTCTACACCCACGGGGTGCGGCCCTACGGCACGCTGGCCGACCTCCGCGACATGGAGGGCGACAGCCGCTGGCTGGTCCGCGACTACCTGCTGGCCTCCGACGCCGACGAGCGCTCCTCCATCCGCGAGGAGATCACCGCGACCGACGCCCAGCTCGACGACGACATCGCCACCTACCTGGCGCAGGGGCCGGCGCTGCTCGGCGGGCGCACGGCGCTCATGGAGGACTTCGCGCACCGTCTCGCGGCGTTCCGCCAGGTGCGCGACGCCAAGGTGCTGCCGACCGTCGACTCCGGTGACGTGGCCGCCGCGCACGCCCTGGTCCAGGGCGAGATGACCGACGTCGACGAGGCCATGGGCGAACCGATGGACGCCCTGCTCGAGGCGGAGGACGCCGCGGCGCACGCCCAGAACACCGCGGCCGGCGACACCTACTCACGCACCCGCACCGTCCTGATCGGGCTCCTCGTCGGAGGCGCCCTGCTCGCGCTCGCGATCGGGCTCCTGGTCGCACGCGGCATCTCCCGCAGCGTCCACCGGGTGCAGGGCGTGGTGACCGCGCTGGCCGCAGGCGACCTGACGCGCACCGCCGGACTGGCCGGCCGCGACGAGATCGGCACCATGGCCAAGGCTCTGGACGACGCGCTCACGAGCCTGCGCTCGGTCCTGGCCGCGGTGGCCTCGAGCGCCGGTGCGGTGACGACCTCGTCCGAGGAGCTGTCGGGCTCGTCGGCCCGCATCGCCTCCTCCGCCGCGGAGACGAGCGCCCAGTCCGGCCGCGTCTCGCAGGCCGCCGACGACGTGTCGGCCAGCGTCGCCACCGTCGCCGCCGGTGCGCAGGAGCTCGGCTCGGCCATCTTGCAGATCGCGCAGGGCACGAGCGAGGCGACCCGCATGGCCCAGGCCGCCGTGACCACCTCGGCCGCCGCGAACGACACCGTGGTCAAGCTGGGACACTCGTCGCGCGAGATCGGCGACGTCGTCAAGGTCATCACCAGCATCGCCGAGCAGACCAACCTGCTCGCCCTCAACGCCACCATCGAGGCGGCCCGCGCAGGCGAGGCCGGCAAGGGCTTCGCGGTCGTCGCCAACGAGGTCAAGGAGCTCGCGCAGGAGACCGCGCGCGCCACCGAGGACATCGCCCGCCGGGTGGAGGGCTCGCAGGCCGACACGAGCCTCGCGATCGCCGCCATCGCGGAGATCGGCGAGGTCATCGAGCGGATCAGCGACTACCAGACGACGATCGCCGCCGCAGTCGAGGAGCAGACGGTGACCACGGAGGCGATGTCGCGGTCCGCGAGCGCGGCGGCAGCCGCCACGACGGACATCGCCGCGAACATCGCCGGCGTGACGGGTGCAGCCGGGGACACGACGCAGGCCCTGGCGTCCTCGACGAGCGTCGTCGCCGAGCTGGCGACCAGGGCCGCCGAGCTCACGTCGCACGTGGACCGCTTCGTCTACTGACCTGCGAGCTCCTGCAGCTTCACGACCGTGCGCCAGTTGCGGCCGGTGGCGACGATGCCCGCGCGGGTCCAGAGCTTGACGTCACCCGTGGCTGTCAGCACGCCCTCGGGGCACCAGAGGTAGGCGGCACGGCCGAGGACGCGCGCCCGGTCGGGTGCAGTCACCCGCTGCTCGAACTCCCGTGCGAGATCGGCGGGTGGCGCCTCGGACAGGAAGACCACGAGATGCCTCGACGGGTCGTCGGCGACTCCGACGAAGGGGTCGGCCGCCACGACGTCGTCGAGCTCGGCGGCGCTGAGGACCACCACGGAGGACGAGACACCGGTCGCCGCCTCGACAGCGGCCTCGATGGCGGCCGGTGCGAGGGTGCGCGGCGAGTCGAAGACGACGTTGCCGCTGCGCAGGTGCGTGACGGCGCGGGTGGCTCCGAGCGAGGTGAAGACCTCGCGCAGCGCAGCCATGTCGACCTGCTTGGCGCGGCCGACGTTGATGCCGCGCAGCAGGGCGACGGAGGTGGTGGCTCCGCTCACTCCCACTCGATGGTGCCCGGCGGCTTGCTCGTGATGTCGAGCGTGACGCGGTTGACGGCCCGCACCTCATTGGTGATGCGGGTGGAGATGCGCGCCAGCACGTCGTAGGGCACGCGCGACCAGTCGGCGGTCATGGCGTCCTCGCTCGACACCGGGCGCAGGACCACCGGGTGGCCGTAGGTGCGGCCGTCGCCCTGCACGCCCACCGAGCGGACCTCGGCGAGCAGCACGACCGGGCACTGCCAGATCTCGCGGTCGAGCCCCGCGGCGGTGAGCTCCTCGCGGGCGATGGCGTCGGCGTCGCGCAGCACGGCGAGCCGCTCCTCGGTCACCTCGCCGATGATGCGGATGCCGAGCCCGGGGCCCGGGAACGGCTGGCGCCACACGATCTCGTCGGGCAGCCCGAGCTCGAGCCCGACCTTGCGGACCTCGTCCTTGAACAGCGCCCGGAGCGGCTCGACGAGCGCGAACTGCAGGTCGTCGGGCAGCCCGCCGACGTTGTGGTGCGACTTGATCGTCGCGGCGCCGGCTCCCCCGCCCGACTCGACGACGTCGGGGTAGAGCGTGCCCTGCACGAGGAACTCGACCTGCTCGCCGTGGGCGCCGGCCTCCTCGACGACCTCGCGCGCGGCCTGCTCGAAGACGCGGATGAACTCGCGGCCGATCGCCTTGCGCTTGGTCTCGGGGTCGGTGACCCCGGCCAGCGCCGTGAGGAAGCGCTCGCGCGCGTCGACGACCTTGAGGCGTACGCCGGTGGCCGCGACGAAGTCCTCCTCGACCTGGCGCGCCTCGTCCTTGCGCAGCAGCCCGTGGTCGACGAACACGCAGGTGAGCTGGTCGCCGACGGCCCGCTGCACGAGCGCGGCGGCGACGGCCGAGTCGACGCCGCCGGACAGCCCGCACACGACCCGCTTGCCGCCGACCTGGGCGCGGACGAGCTCGACCTGCTCCTCGACGATCGAGTCGGTGGTCCAGGTGGGCCGGGCGCCGGCGACCTCGAAGAGGAAGTGCTCGAGGACCGCCTGGCCGTGGGCGGTGTGGAGGACCTCGGGGTGGAACTGCACGCCGGCGAGCCCGCGGGCGGTGTCCTCGAAGGCGGCCACCGGGGCACCGGCCGAGCTGGCGGTGACGGTGAACCCGCCCGGCGCGGCCGTGACGGCGTCGCCGTGGCTCATCCACACCGACTGCTCGACGGGCAGGCCGTGGAAGAGCGCCGAGTCGGTGCCGGAGAGCCGCAGCGGCGTGCGCCCGAACTCCGAGCTGCCGGTGTGGGCGACGGTGCCGCCCAGAGCCTGCGCCATCGCCTGGAAGCCGTAGCAGATGCCGAAGGCGGGGACGCCGGTCTCGAAGACCGCCGGGTCGACCACGGGGGCGCCCTCGGCGTAGACGCTGGAGGGCCCGCCCGAGAGGATCAGCGCCTTGGGCGCCCGCGCCTCGATCTCGGCGACCGTGATGGTGTGGGGCACGACCTCGCTGTAGACGTGGGCCTCGCGCACCCGCCGGGCGATCAGCTGGGCGTACTGGGCCCCGAAGTCGACGACGAGGACGAGGTCCGGAGCGGCGTGGGGAGCCACCGGCGCAGCGCTCGGTGCGGGTGTCGCGGTCACGCGGAGAGCCTAGCCAGCCGCCGGCTCACTGGTCGCACCCGTCGGCGGGCAGGACCGTCCCGCACAGCGCCACCAGGCGGACGGCCTGGTTGACGCTCTCGGCGACCGGCTGCTCGGCGGTGGGCGCGAAGGCGCCCTCGGTGACGCCCAGCACGCGGCCGTCCCGGTCGAGCAGCGGGCCGCCCGAGTTGCCGTTGCTGATGGGCGCGGTGTGCAGGAAGGTCAGCGCCGAGACCTTGGAGATGACGCCCGTGGACACCGCGCCCTCGAAGTCCTCCTGCAGCGGCGTGCCGACCGACATGACGAAGCCGCCGCTGGCCAGGGTCTTCGCTGCCTGCAGGGCGGGGATCGAGCCCTTGACGTCGAGCACCGCGATGTCGGTGTCGCCGCCGGGGTCGCCCATCGCGCTGCGCGCACTGGCCGCGAGCACCCGGGTGTCCTGCGACACGGTGAGCTCGCCCTGCGACTCCTGGCAGTCCTGCACCACGTGCGCCGCCGTGACGACCGCGCTGCCGTAGCCGGGCCGCGGTGGGATGTCGTAGGCGAAGCCCGACCCGTCGAACTGCCCCGAGCACCGCACCACGACGACCGAGGGCCGCACCCGCTGCGCCAGCGAGGTGACGTCCGGCGGCAGCGCCTTCTTGGTCAGCGCGAGCTGCGCCTCGTCCTCGGCGAGCTGCTTCTCGTTGCGGTCGAGGCGGCCGGTCACGCCGTCGAGCGCCTTGCGCTGCACGGCGAGCGCCCTGGCCTGCGCCCTCGCCTGCGCCGCGGAGGACGCCTGCGCCTCGGCGACCGCGGCGCTCAGCGCGTCGACGTCGCGGCGGGTCGAGCGCAGCTGGACGGCCGTGACCGCCAGCACGGCGACCAGGGCCGCCACGACGACGGTCGCGACGACCGGCAGGACCGGCGGCCGCCGACGCGGCGGCGTCCAGTCGTCGGGAGGAGGAGGGGCGTACGCCGTCATCCGCCGCTCAGCGCGGCGCGTAGGGCGCGACGGCGACCTCGACCCGCTGGAACTCCTTGAGGTCGGAGTAGCCGGTCGTCGCCATCGCGCGGCGCAGCGCGCCGATGAAGTTCAGCGAGCCGTCAGCGCTGCTCGACGGCCCGAGCAGGACCTCCTGCAGGGTGCCGACGGTGCCGACCTCGACGCGCAGCCCGCGCGGCAGCTCGGGGTGGTGGGCCTCCGAGCCCCAGTGCCAGCCCATGCCGGGGGCCTCGACCGCCTTCGCCAGCGGCGAGCCCATCATCACGGCGTCGGCACCGCAGGCGATCGCCTTGGTGAGGTCGCCCGAACGGCCCACTCCCCCGTCGGCGATGACGTGCACGTAGCGCCCGCCGGACTCGTCCATGTAGTCGCGGCGCGCGGCCGCGACGTCGGCGACCGCGGAGGCCATCGGCACCGCGACGCCGAGCACGGTGCGGGTCGTGTGCGCCGCCCCGCCGCCGAACCCGACCAGCACGCCGGCCGCGCCGGTGCGCATGAGGTGCAGCGCCGCCTGGTAGGTCGCGCAGCCGCCGACGACGACCGGGACGTCGAGCTCGTAGATGAACTGCTTGAGGTTGAGCGGCTCCGCGCGGCCGGAGACGTGCTCGGCGGAGACCGTGGTGCCGCGGATGACGAACACGTCGACGCCCGCGTCGACGACGGTCTTCCAGAGCTGCTGGGTGCGCTGGGGCGAGAGGGAGCCGGCCACCGTGACGCCGCCCGCGCGGACCTCGGCGAGGCGCTGCGCCACGAGCTCGGGCTGGATGGGTGCCGAGTAGAGCTCCTGCAGCCGCTTGTTGGCGATCCGCGGGTCGAGCGTCGGGATCTCCGCGAGCAGCGGCGCCGGGTCGGCGTAGCGCGTCCAGAGCCCCTCGAGGTCGAGCACGCCGAGACCGCCGAGCTTGCCCATCGCGATCGCGGTGGCCGGCGACATCGCCGAGTCCATCGGCGCGGCCATCACCGGCATCTCGAAGCGGTAGGCGTCGATCTGCCAGGTGACCGAGACCTCCTCGGGGTCGCGGGTGCGCCGGCTCGGGACGATCGCGATGTCGTCGAAGGGGTAGCCCTGCATGCCGCGCTTGCCGCGCCCGATCTCGACCTCAGCCAACGTGCTGCCTCTCAGCGGTGGGGGTGGTTCAGCGGTGCGAGTAGTTGGGCGCCTCGACGACCATCTGGACGTCGTGCGGGTGGCTCTCGCGCAGGCCGGCGGAGGTGATGCGGATGAGCCGGCCCTCGCTCTTCAGCGTCGCGATGTCGGGCGCTCCGGCGTAGCCCATGGACGCCCGCAGGCCGCCGACGAGCTGGTGGGCGACCCCGGAGAGCGGGCCGCGGTAGGGCACCTGGCCCTCGATGCCCTCGGGGACGAGCTTGTCGTCCGAGAGCACGTCGTCCTGGGCGTAGCGGTCGCGGCTGTAGGAGCGCCCGCCCGCCTTGCCGCGCGACTGCATGGCCCCGAGGGAGCCCATGCCGCGGTAGGACTTGAACTGCTTGCCGTTGATGAACACGATCTCGCCCGGGCTCTCGGCGCAGCCGGCGAGCAGCGAGCCGAGCATCACGGTGTCGGCGCCGGCGATGATCGCCTTGGCGATGTCGCCGCTGTACTGGAGGCCGCCGTCGCCGATGACCGGCACGCCGGCCGGACCCGCCGCGAGGCTCGCCTCGTAGATCGCGGTCACCTGCGGCACCCCCACGCCGGCGACGATGCGGGTGGTGCAGATCGAGCCGGGCCCCACGCCCACCTTGACCGCGTCGGCACCGGCGTCGACGAGGGCCTGGGCGCCGGCCCGGGTGGCGATGTTGCCGCCGATGACCTCGACGTCGAAGTCGCTCTTGCACTTGGCGACCATCTCGAGCACCGCGCGCGAGTGGCCGTGGGCGGTGTCGACGACGAGCACGTCGACGCCCGCCTCCACGAGCAGGCCGGCGCGCTTGTAGGCGTCGTCGCCCACGCCCACCGCGGCACCGACGCGCAGGCGGCCGGCGTCGTCCTTGGTGGCGAGGGGGTACTGCTCGCTCTTGACGAAGTCCTTGACGGTGATCAGGCCGCGCAGCCGCCCGGAGGCGTCGACGATCGGCAGCTTCTCGATCTTGTGCTCGCGCAGCAGGTCGAGGGCCTCGTCGTGGCTGACCCCGACGCGTGCGGTGACCAGCGGCGTCTGCGTCATGACCTCGCGCACCAGGCGCGAGTGGTCGCGCTCGAAGCGCATGTCGCGGTTGGTGATGATGCCGACGAGGACGTTGTCGGCGTCGACGACCGGCAGGCCGGAGATGCGGTAGTGCCCGCACATCGCGTCGGCGTCGGCGAGCGTCGCGTCGGGGCCGATGGACACCGGCTGGGCGACCATGCCCGCCTCGCTGCGCTTGACCAGGTCGGCCTGCTGGGCCTGCTCCTCGGCCGGCAGGTTGCGGTGCAGGACCCCGATGCCACCCTGGCGCGCCATCGCGATGGCCATGCGCGCCTCGGTCACGGTGTCCATGGCGCTGGAGAGCAGCGGGATGGCGACCGAGATGCGCCGCGTGAGCCGCGAGCCCGTGTCGACCTCGGCCGGCACGATGTCGGACGCCGCGGGCAGGAGCAGGACGTCGTCGTAGGTCAGCCCGAGCGGGGCGAAGCGGTCAGGCAGTCCCGAGTCCATCTGCCGATCGTACCGGCCGTGGTCGGGGCTGTTTCGGACGAGTGACATCTGCTGTCAGGTTCTTGCTGCCGTTGCAAGAACCGTGCACAGTGGGCCCGTCACGTCCCGAACGAGGAACACCCCATGAACACTTCCCCCACCCGCTGGTGGCAGGACGCCGTGGTCTACCAGGTCTACGTGCGCTCCTTCGCCGACGGCGACGGCGACGGCATCGGCGACCTCGCCGGCCTGCGCGCCCACCTCGACCACGTCGCCGCACTCGGTGCGGACGGCATCTGGCTCAACCCCCACTACGCCTCGCCGCAGCGCGACCACGGCTACGACATCGCCGACTACTTCGCGGTCGAGCCGGCCTACGGCACCCTCGAGGACTTCCGCGGGCTGGTCCGCGACGCGCACGAGCGCGGCCTCAAGGTGCTGCTCGACCTCGTCGCCAACCACTGCTCGCAGGACCACGAGTGGTTCCGCGCGGCCCTCGCCGCGGCGCCCGGCTCGCCGGAGCGGGCGCGCTTCCACTTCTGCGACGGCCGCGGCGCCGACGGCGAGCTCCCGCCCAACAACTGGAGCTCGATCTTCGGCGGTCCCGCCTGGACCCGCACGACCGACGCGGACGGCCGGCCCGGCCAGTGGTACCTGCACATCTTCGACCCCTCGCAGCCCGACTTCGACTGGAGCCATCTCGAGGTGGCCCAGATGTTCGAGGACGTCCTGCGCTTCTGGTTCGACCAGGGCGTCGACGGCTTCCGCGTCGACGTGGCCCACGGCATGGCCAAGCACCCCGAGCTGCCCGACTGGCCCTGCCGCGAGGACGGCACGTCGGACTACAACGCCCACATGTGGAACCAGCCGGGCGTGCACGACATCTACCGCCGCTGGCGCGCGCTCGCCGACTCCTACGCGCCGGAGCGCGAGCTCATGTTCGTGGGCGAGGTCTGGGTGCCCGAGGTGTCGCACCTCGCGGAGTACCTCCGCCCCGACGAGCTGCACCAGGCGTTCTTCTTCGACCTGCTGCTGCAGCAGTGGGACGGCACGTCGATCCGCGGCGCGATCACGCGGGGCGTCGAGCAGTCGTCGGCCACGGGCACGCCGGCCACGTGGACCCTGTCGAACCACGACGTACCACGCACCGTCACGCGCTACGGCACGACGCGCGACCCGCAGGCGGCGTCCAACGGCGACCCGATCGCCTCGGCGCGCACGCGCGGCGAGGTCGACCTCGAGAGCGGCACGCGCCGGGCACGGGCTGCGATCCTGATGCTGCTGGCCCTGCCGGGGTCGGTCTACCTCTACCAGGGTGAGGAGCTCGGGCTGCCCGAGGTCTACGACCTGCCCGACGAGGCGCGGCAGGACCCCATCTTCTTCCGCTCCGGCGGCGAGGAGGTGGGCCGCGACGGGTGCCGCATCCCGATGCCGTGGACCGAGGACCGGCCGACGTTCGGCTTCTCCGGCGACGCGGACGTCGACCCCTGGATGCCGCAGCCGGACCTCTTCGGCAAGTACGCGGTGAGCGCGCAGGAGCAGGACGCCAGCTCGACCCTCGCGCTCTACCGCGCCGCGCTGCGCGCCCGGAGGACGTACGCGTCCGGCGAGCTCGAGTGGCTCGACACCGGTGACCAGGCGGTGCTGGCCTTCCGCCGCGGCGCGATGGTCTGCGTGGTCAACACTGGCACCACTGCGTACCAGTTGCCCCAGCAGTGGGGGCAGGCGCGCGTCGCGAGCGCTGAGCTCGTCGACGGGCACCTGCCCCCGGACGCTGGGGTGTGGCTGTCCTAGCGGACGAGCCCGAGGCGGAAGCCGAGCGCCACCGCGTGCGCCCGGTCAGCAGCGCCGAGCTTGCGGAACAGCCGTCGGGCGTGGGTCTTCACCGTGTCCTCGGACAGGTAGAGCTCACGCCCGATCTCGGCGTTGCTGCGCCCGCGGCTCATGCCGTCGAGCACCTGCATCTCGCGCTCGGTGAGCGTCGGCGCGTCGCCGGCCCGGGCCACGGGCACCGCGGCGCGGCGCAGGCTCGAGTCGCCCAGCGCCGAGGTCACGGTCGCTGCGATCTCCTCGCGGGTCGCGTCCTTGACGAGGTAGCCGCGCACGCCGGAGGCCACCGCACGGGCGACGCCGTCGACGTCCTCGGCCATCGTGAGCATGATGACGCTGGCTGTCGGGTCCTGGGCGAGGATGCGGCGAGCCGCCTCGATCCCGCCGAGGCCGGGCATGCGCACGTCGATGAGCACCAGGTCGGGGCGGTCGTGGCCCCAGCGGGCGACGGCCTCCTCGCCGGAGCCGGCGACGACCACCCGCTCGATACCCGGCACAGCCGCCACGCCGCGCCGGAGCGCCTCGCGCGCCATCGGCGAGTCATCGCAGACCAGGACCGTGGGCATCCGCCACCTCTTCCGCTCGTCCCGGCGCGCTGTGCGCGCCGCGCGGGCTCTCTGCCCGCTGACACCAGTGCTTTCGGCAGGCGACCCGCGGGGCTGGAGTCCTGAGCCCGGGGCAATCGCGACAACGCGTACGCACGGTGACCGGTCGCCGTCAGCGGCCGGCGCGGAGCGGAGGGTCAGGCGCGACGCGCCGTGACCAGCCCCACCATCGTCTCGACCGCGTCGCCCAGCGACTCGAGGCGCCGCGCGCCCTCCGGCAGCTCCACGGCGTCCCAGCCGGGCCCGCCGGCGAACACCGCCGGCGCCGGGCGCTGGCCCGGCAGCGAGGCGAGCCCGGAGACGTCGGCACTGGCCGTGCGCTGCGCCCAGAGCACGACGGCGGCGGGACCGCTGCGGGTCACTGCGTCGACCAGCGCGCGCGCCGGCAGCTGGGCGCCGAGCACCCGGCTGGCGACCTGGCGCTCGGCGAGGGCCGCGGCCAGCACGTGCAGCGGCAGGATGTGGAGCTCCTGCGGAGCACCGGCGAGCAGCACCGGGCGCCCGTTGAGCGGGTTGGCGACCTCGGCGCCCGTGCGGAAGACGCTCGCCGAGACCTCGCTGAGGAGGTGCTCGACCTCGACCCCCTCCCCCGTCTGCGCCCAGCGCTCCCCCACGCCGGCGAGCACCGGCCGGAGCAGCTGGTCCCAGGTCGCCACCACGCCGATGGCGTCGAGGGTGGTGCGGATGATCTGCCTGCAGGCGTGGTCGTCCAGCGCCATGGCGGCCCGCGCCAGCCCACGGGTCGCCGCGCTGCCGCCCGGCATGGCCAGCACCCGCCCACCGCCGACCGGGGTGGCCGGCTGGGGCGTGACGTCCTCGGCGGCCAGAGCGACGCGCGCGGCCTCGGCCGGCGGCACGCCCTCGAGCGTCAGCCTGCGCATCAGCGTGAGCCGCTCGAGGTCGTGGGCGGTGTAGCGGCGGTGCGAGCCCGCGGTGTGCCCGGAGGGGCCGAGGTCGTAGCGGCGGTCCCACGTCCGGAGCGTGGCGGGTGCGACGCCCAGCCGACGGGCGACGGCCGCGACGGACAGCACGGCCTCGGAGTCCACACTGCATCGTCCCGCGGCCGGAGGGCTCCCGCCAGCGGGGGCGTGTGCGCCACGTCTCAGCGATGGAGGGTTGAACAACTTATGGCGCGGTTATACCGTCCTCACAACGACGCAAGGAGGCGATCCGCATGGCCGAGCTCTCCCGGCTTCCCGGACCCAACGCGGACCTGTGGGACTGGCAGCTGCTCGGCGCCTGCCGAGGCGCCGACCCCGACACGTTCTTCCACCCCGACGGCGAGCGCGGCCCGCGCCGGCGTGCTCGCGAGGAGGCCGCCAAGGCGGTCTGCGCGACCTGCCCGGTGCTGGCCGAGTGCGCCCGACACGCGCTCGCGGTGCGCGAGCCCTACGGCGTGTGGGGCGGGATGTCCGAGGACGACCGCGAGGCGGCGTACGCGGCCGCCTCCGGCACCTCGCTCGTGGCCTGACCCCACCCGCGCTCCAGCGGCGTCAGCCGCTGAACTCCCAGTGCCAGGGCTCGGGCCGGCTGCCGGTCGGCTCGGCCCAGCCCGGGTGGAACCAGCCCCACCTGAACGAGTTCGCGTCGAGCCACTCGTGCTGCGGCGTGCCGAAGCTCTCGACCCCGTCGCACAGGTCGACCGCCAGGCCCCAGCCGTGGTTCGAGGTGCCGGGTACCGCGGCCAGCGTGGGCTTGCGCACGAAGAGGTCCTGCTGCATCGCGAGGTCGCGGTAGGAGTCGGTGGCGCAGATCGGCGTCCCGAACGTCTCGGCGTAGGCCTTGCTCATCGCGTTGAAGCTCGCAGCGGCGTCCGCACGGAGCAGGTGCCCCGGAGCCCCCCACAGCGGGCAGAGCGCCGCGGTCGGCAGCTGGCCGTTGGGGTAGGCCGACACGTCGGTGCCGGCGCAGCCGCCGACGCCCAGCACCGGCTCGCCGCGGGCCTGGGCCCGCGCCTTGACCAGAGCGTTCTCGACCGCCCGCTGCTCGGCCACCGAGGTCGCCTGTGCCAGCTTGGCCGAGGAGTCCTTCGCCGACAGGTTCGTCGCCAGCGCGGCCACCAGCCGGCTCGCCGACGTGACCAGCGTGGTGCTCCGGGCCTGGGTGGCGCGGACGCCGCGCTCGGCCGCCGCCGCCCTGTCGGCCGCGACCTGGGCCGCGGCGGCGGCGTCCTGGTGCTTCTCCACCGCCGCTCGCGCGACGTGCAGCGTGGCGGCGCGCTCGGCGGCCATGGCCCGCACGTCGTGGGCCCGGCGCAGGAAGTCGGCGGGGTCGCTCGCCCCCAGCAGGGCGGTGATGCTCGCGCTGCTCGAGCCGAGCGGGCCGCCGCGGTAGGCGTTGGCGGCGAGCCGGTTGAGCGAGCCCTGGGCCTGGGCGGCCGCCTCCTCGTCGGCCGCAGCCAGCTCCTTCGCGGCCTTGGCCGCGAGAGTGGCTGCGTCGGCCTTGCGCTTCGCGACCGAGTGGGCCTCGAGCGCCTTCGACGCGGCGGCCCGCAGCACGGCCAGCTCGGCGGTCGCCTGCTGGAGCGAGGCGGTCCCGGCGCGCACCGCCGCCGCGAGGGCCGCCGCCTGCTCCGGGCTCAGCGTCGGGGAGGCGCTCGGTGTCGGTGAGGAGCCGGGCGACGAGGTCCCCGAGGGCGTGGGCGCGCCCGTGGAGCCCGGCGAGGGGGTGCCGGGCGAGGGAGAGCTCGACGCGGTGCCGCCCGGACCCGGGCTGGCGGTGGGGCTGGCGGTCGGGCTCGGCGTCGCCGTCCCGGCCGGGGTGGCGGGGTCCCCGGCCACGTCGCCCGCGCCGCCGCCCGCGGTCGGCGCGGGGGCCGAGCTCGGGGTGTCGGAGGCCACGGCCCCCGGTGCTGAGGGCGTCAGGGCCGGGCTCGCGGCACGGGCGGGGGCGGTCAGGGCCAGGCTGAGCGCGCCGCTCGCGGCGAGCGCACCCACGCGTACCCAGAGCCTCGCTGCACCCACGCTGCGCACCCTCCTCGAGATCGACACCGGCCTCTCGGCCTCAGGCAACCCTGTGTCCAACAGACCAGACGCTACGCGCGTTCCCTGGGAGGAACCTGTCAGTCCTGTGGCACGGCGGACACCCCGGCCTCGTCCCCGAACGGCTCCGGCCGGGCCGCTCCCCCTCTCGGGGGCGCGACCCGGCCGGAGCGCGGGGTGCGTCGGGCGACTAGTGGCTGTGCCCGTGGCCGCCGTGGCTGTGGCCGGCGGCCGGAGCCTCCTCGGCCTTCTTCTCGACGACCAGGGTCTCGGTCGTGAGCACCATGCTGGCGATCGACGCGGCGTTGGTGAGCGCGGAGCGGGTCACCTTGACCGGGTCGATGATGCCGCCGGCGATGAGGTCGACGTAGTCACCGGTGGCCGCGTTGAGCCCCGAGCCGACCTCCATGCCGCGCACGCGCTCGACGGCGACGTAGCCCTCGAGACCGGCGTTCTCGGCGATCCAGCGCAGCGGCTCGACGACGGCCTTGCGCACGATGCCGGCGCCGACGAGCTCGTCACCGGTCAGGTCGAGCCCGTCGATCGCGGCAGCGGCGTGGACGAGGGCGGAGCCGCCACCGGCGACGATGCCCTCCTCGACCGCGGCGCGCGTCGCGGAGACGGCGTCCTCGATGCGGTGCTTGCGCTCCTTGAGCTCGACCTCGGTGGCCGCGCCGACCTTGATGACGCAGACGCCGCCGGCCAGCTTGGCCAGGCGCTCCTGCAGCTTCTCGCGGTCCCAGTCGGAGTCGCTGGCCTCGATCTCGCCCTTGATCTGGCGGGCGCGGTCGGCGACGGCCTCGCTGCTGCCGGCACCGTCGATGATCGTGGTGTCGTCCTTGGTGACGACGACGCGGCGGGCCTTGCCGAGCACCTCGAGGCCGACCTGGTCGAGCTTGAGCCCGACCTCGGGGGCGACGACCTGGGCGCCGGTGAGCACCGCGATGTCCTCGAGCATGGCCTTGCGGCGGTCGCCGAAGCCCGGCGCCTTGACCGCGGCCGAGGTGAACGTGCCGCGGATCTTGTTGACGACCAGGGTCGAGAGCGCCTCGCCCTCGACGTCCTCGGCGATGACGACCAGCGGCTTGCCGGCCTGCACGACCTTCTCGAGCAGCGGCAGGACGTCGGAGACGGAGCCGATCTTGCCGGAGTTGATCAGGATGTAGGCGTCCTCGAGGACGGCCTCCTGGCGGTCGGCGTCGGTGACGAAGTAGGGCGAGATGTAGCCCTTGTCGAACTGCATGCCCTCGGTGAGCTCGAGCTCGGTGCCGAAGGTCTGGCTCTCCTCGACGGTGATGACGCCGTCCTTGCCGACCTTGTCGATCGCCTCGGCGATGAGCTCGCCGATCTCGGGGCTCTGCGCGGAGACGGCCGCGACGTTGGCGACCTCCTCCTTGCCGTTGACCTCGCGGGCGACCTCGAGCAGGCGCTCGTTGACCGCGGTGACGGCCTTGTCGATGCCGCGCTTGAGCGCGGAGGGGGCCGCACCGGCGGCCACGTTGCGCAGGCCCTCCTTGACCAGGGCCTGGGCGAGCACCGTCGCGGTGGTCGTGCCGTCACCGGCGATGTCGTTGGTCTTGGTCGCGACCTCCTTCGCCAGCTGGGCGCCGAGGTTCTCGTAGGGGTCGTCGAGCTCGACCTCGCGGGCGATGGTGACGCCGTCGTTGGTGATGGTGGGGGCGCCGTAGGACTTGTCGATGACCACGTTGCGGCCCTTGGGGCCGAGGGTCACCTTGACGGCGTTGGCGAGCGCGTCGACGCCGCGCTCGAGGGCGCGACGGGCGTCGTCGTTGAACTGCAGGGTCTTTGCGGCCATGGGGGCTGCGACCTTCCTGGGTCAGGGTGTGGCGTGGTGGTGCGTCTGGCAGGTGGGGCGGGACAACCGCCGACGGCGGCCGGCCGTGCTCGCGCACCGCTCGACCGCCGCCGGGGAGGAGGAGTCCTACTTCTCGATGACCGCGAGCACGTCGCGGGCGTTGAGCACGAGGTACTCCTCGCCGTTGTACTTGACCTCGGTGCCGCCGTACTTGCTGTAGAGCACCACGTCGCCGACCTTGACGTCGAGCGGGAGCCGGTTGGTGCCGGCCTCGTCGAAGCGGCCGGGGCCGACCGCGAGGACGGTGCCCTCCTGCGGCTTCTCCTTGGCGGTGTCCGGGATCACGAGGCCGGAGGCAGTGGTCTGCTCCGCCTCGAGCGCCTGCACGAGGATGCGGTCCTCGAGCGGCTTGATGGTGACCTTGGAAGCAGTCGTCGTCATTCGCGACCTCCGTTGCGGTGCGGACTCGAGCACAGGTGGGGAGCTTCGGGTGCGGCCGCCGTCGCGGGGGTCGGACGCTCCTCCAGCATTGGCACACTCCGGGGGAGAGTGCCAACGCCCACACTAGGAGCATCCCTGGCACTCGGTCAAGGCGAGTGCCAGACCAGGTGCCCGGGTAAGTGCCGGGCGGGTCACCCCAGCGCGAAGCGGACCGTGACGGTGACCGCGGCGTCGAGCGAGCCGGGCGCCAGGCTCGGGGCGTCGAACGCCCCTCCCCCGCCCGACGACGCGGCCGCGGCGCTGGCGTACGGCTGGGCCGGAGAGCCCTCGACCACCTCGAGGACGGCGCCCAGGCTGCGGCCGGCGGCAGCGGCGTACGTGCGGGCGCGCTCGGTCGCGAGCGCGAAGGCCGCCTTGCGCGCGGAGGTCAGCGCGGCCTCGTCGTCCTCGAGCCCGTAGGACAGCCCGTCGACCCGGAAGGCGGCGCCGCCGGCGGCTGCGGCGGCGTCGACGACGCCGCCGGCGCGCGCGACGTCGCGGACCAGGGCGCCCACGCTCTGGCGCGCGGTGTAGCCGGTGACCCGGCTGCCGGTGTAGCGCGGCTGGACCTGCAGGCCGGTGGTCTGCACGTCGGCCGCCGCGACCCCCGACGCGCGCAGCGCGGCGAGGATCCGTCGCGACGCCGTGGACGCTGCTGCCAGGGCGTCGCCGGACTTCGCGGCCCCCGCCTCCGCGGCCAGCGACAGGCGGACGACGTCGGGCGGCGCGCTCGAGCGCCCGGTCGCGCTCACGGTGACGCCCTCGGGGTCGGACGGGGTCGCCGCCTCGGAGCGACCACCGGGGGCGAGGGTCAGCAGGGCGAGCGCCAGGGCGGCCAGGACGAGCACGGCCAGCCACGCGCGGCGCTGGGCGGGAGCAGCGGTCACGACGACCTCCGGGGCAGGTGCGGCAACAGGGTGGTGCTGTGACGCGGCCGCGAGGCCTGCGGTTCCCTTGGGTCATGCGGATCGAGGACGTGCAGGCCCTGGCCTCCCTGGCCGGGCGGGCGCTGCTGGCGTCGCTGCCGGCCTACGACGAGTCCTCGGCCCTCGCGCTGGGCGAGCGGCTGCGCCGCGAGGGGCTCGACGCCGACTTCGCGGCCGCCGCGATGACCCAGGCCCGGCTGCGCGAGCGGGCGACCGCCAAGCTCGGGCCGGACGCCCGGCGCATGCTCTTCACCGTCGACGGGCTCGAGCAGGCGACCCGCGCGGCGGTGGCCGACCGGCGCGCGGCGCTGCTCGCGGCGGCCCTGCCCCCGGGCGCGCACGTGGCCGACCTCGGGTGCGGCATCGGCGCCGACGCCGTCGCCCTCGCGCGGGCGGGCCTGCGGGTGCTGGCGGTCGAGCGCGACCCGGTGACCGCGGCGCTGGCCGAGGCGAACGTGCGCGCCCTCGGCCTCGCGGACGCCGTCGAGGTGCGCACCGCCGACGCGACCGCGGTCGACCTCTCCGGGGTCGCCGCGGCCTACCTCGACCCCGCGCGCCGCGGCGAGGGGCGCCGCACCCGCGACCCCGAGGACTGGTCACCCCCGTGGTCGCACGTGCTGCGGACCGCCGAGCGGGTCGGCGCGGTCGTGGCGAAGCTCGCGCCGGGGATCCCGCACTCGCTGCCGCCCGCCGGGGCGAGCACCGAGTGGGTGTCGGTCGACGGCGACGTCGTCGAGGCGGCGGTGTGGTTCGGCCGGCTGGCGCGGCCTGCGGCCCGGTCGGCGGTCCTGCTGCCCTCGGGCGAGACGCTCGACGCGCGCGACGTTCCGCCGCCGCGCGCGGGGGCGCCGCGTACCTGGCTCTACGAGCCGGACGGCGCGGTCATCCGGGCCGGTCTGGTCGCCGAGGCGGCCGAGCTGGTCGACGGCACGCTGCTCGACCCGACCATCGCCTACGTCACCGCCGACCGGCTGCTCAGCACCCCGCTGATGACGGCGTACGCGGTGCTCGACGGCGTGCCGTTCTCGCTGCGCCGGGTGCGGGACCTGTTGCGGGCAGGCGGTTTCGGCGACCTCGTCGTCAAGAAGCGGGGCACCGCCGTGGTGCCCGAGAGCTTCCGCGCGCAGGTGCTGCCAGGCCTGCCGGCACGCGGCTCCGGACCCACCGCCACCGTCGTGCTGACCCGGGTGATGGGCCAGCAGAGCGCGCTCCTGGTGGAGAAGGTCTAGGACTTCAGCACAGGGCGTCTCGTGACGACCTACACTCCCGTCACCGGCTCCCCGGAACGTCCTGCTGCCCACCCGCTTCCCACCTGCTGCACAGCACCGCTGCTGCCCCGTCCCGGAGTCCGGCCATGTCCTCGCGCGCGACCCTCCCGACCCGTCCCGCCCTCGCCGCCGCCCCTGCTGCTGCCGCGGCCACCGGCGCGGAGCAGACCCTCGCCACCGCCCGCGCGGCGCTGGCCCAGGCCGCACCGGCGCTGGGCCTGGCGCCCGGCGACGCCGCGGCGGCCCGGGTCGTGCAGGTGCTCTCCACCGTGGTCTTCGAGGTGGCGGGCGGCGCCGGCCGGCTCGCGGTCAAGGTCTACCCCGGCGACGTCGACGCCGCCCGGCTGCAGGCCGTCGCCCGGGTGCTGCCGGCGGCCGGCGAGGTCTGGGCGGCGCAGGTGGCGGGGCCGGTGGTCACCGCCAGCGGGACGGTGACCGCCTACCCGTGGCTCGAGCAGTCGCCGCCGGTCGGCTGGGGCGAGATCGGCGCGCTGCTGCGCCGCTGGCACGACGTCCCGGTCGACCTGGCGCAGCTGCCCCGCTGGACGCCGCTGGTCCGGGTGCCCGACCAGGTCGCCGCCTACCGCGCCGCGCCGGGCGCCGACGCCGAGCTGGCGGAGCTGGCGCTGCGTACGCGTCGCATCCTTCTCGCGCGCGTCGCCGAGCTCCGCTCGGGGCTGGGCGTCGGGGCGGTGCACGGCGACCTGTCGCCCTCGAACGTCATGCGCCGCGACGGGCGGCCGGTCCTGATCGACGGGGACTTCGTCGCTGCCGGGCCGCGGGAGTACGACCTGGTGTCCGCCGCGCTGCGTCGCGAGCGCGGCGAGATCGACGAGGCCGACTACCTCGAGTTCTGCTCGGCCTACGGCTACGACGTGCGCCAGTGGGACGGCCTCGGGCTGGTCGAGGAGATCTGCAGCCTCGGTGCGGTCACCTTCGGCATGTGGTGCGCCGCTCAGCGGCTCGAGGACACCAGCTGGGTCGCGTCCGCGCTCGCGCGCTGGTGCTGAGCGGGCAGGCTCTCGACGTAGGCCGCGAACTCCTCGTTGTTGACGGCGCGGTCGCGCACGGAGCGCACGTGGGCCAGCGCCTCGGCGCCGCTCACGCCGAGCAGCTCGCGCGCCGCGAGGGCGACGACCAGACCTGAGCGGTTCTTGCCGAAGCCGCAGTGGACCAGGGTGGTGCGGCCTGCCTGGACCGAGAGGACGACACCGTCGACGAGGTCGCCCAGCAGGTCGAGGTCGGGCAGCTCGCCGTCGACCAGCGCCTGCTTGACGTAGTGGATGCCCTCGAGCTCGGCGGGGTCGTCGAGCTGGTCGGGGTCGGCCACGTCGACCACGGTCTCGACGCCGGTGCGGTGCACCCACGACCAGTCGAGGGGCAGGCCGGCCTGCCACAGGCCGGGCAGGATCTCGGTGGGGGGCTGGACCGGGTTCTCGTCGCTCACAGCGCCCAGCCTTCCCCGGGCCGACGGACGGGACACGTCGCTCGCGCGTCGGGCAGGTGACAGCCCGGCGAACGCGACAGCCCGGCGAGCGCCGCCTCAGACGGTGACGGTGGTGATCGGCAGCGAGGAGTCGGCGGCGAACTCGAGCGGCGACGGCGCGCGCCCGGCCATCACCAGCTCGGCCCCGAGGGCGGCGACCATGGCCCCGTTGTCGGTGCAGAGCCCTGGACGCGGCACGCGCAGCGTGATGCCGGCGGCGTCGCAGCGCTCCTGCGCCAGCGCCCGCAGCCGGGAGTTGGCCGCGACCCCTCCCCCGACCAGCAGGGAGTCGACGCCGTTCTCGCTGCAGGCCAGCACGGCCTTGCGGGTCAGGACGTCGACCACCGCCTCCTGGAACGCGGCGGCGACGTCGTCGACCGGCACCGGCGTGCCTTCGGCCTGGCGCTGCTCGACCCAGCGGGCCACGGCGGTCTTCAGCCCCGAGAACGAGAAGTCGAAGCGGTGCTCGCGCATGTCGTGGGGGGCGGTGAGCCCGCGCGGGAAGCTGACGTAGGCCGGGTCGCCGTTCCGGGCCGCCCGGTCGACGTAGGGACCGCCCGGGAACCCGAGCCCCAGCAGCCGCGCGACCTTGTCGAAGGCCTCGCCGGCGGCGTCGTCGACGGTCGAGCCGAGCGGCACCACCTCGGCGGTCACGTCGGGCACGAGCAGCAGCGAGGAGTGCCCGCCGCTGACCAGCAGCGCCGCCGTCGGCGAGGGCAGCGGCCCGTGCTCGAGCACGTCGACCGCGACGTGGGCGGCGAGGTGGTTGACGCCGTAGACCGGCTTCCCGAGGGCGAGGGCCAGCGCCTTGGCGGCGGCGACGCCGACCATCAGCGCGCCGGCGAGGCCCGGCCCGGTGGTGACGGCGACCGCGTCGACGTCGGCCAGGCGCACGCCGGCCTTCTCGCAGGAGCGCTCGATCGTCGGCACCATCGCCTCGAGGTGGGCCCGGCTGGCGACCTCGGGCACGACGCCGCCGAAGCGGGCGTGCTCGTCGACGCTCGAGGCGATCGCGTCGGCCAGCAGGGTGCGCCCCCGCACCAGCCCGACGCCGGTCTCGTCGCAGCTGGTCTCGATGCCGAGGACCAGGGGCTCGTCAGTCATCGCAGCACCTTCCGCATCACGGCGGCGTCGACGCGCCCGCCGTCGTAGTAGCCGCGCCGCGTCGAGACCTGCTCGAAGCCGGCCGCGGCGTAGACCTGCCTCGCCCGCTCGTTGTCGGCGCGCACCTCGAGCAGCACGGCTCCCGCCCGCCGGCGCCGCGCCTCGGCGAGCAGGTCGTCGAGGAGCAGCCGGGCGACGCCGGAGCGCTGGGCCGCGGGGTCGACGGCGAGGGTCTGCACGTCGGCGTCGGCGGTGGCCAGCAGGCCGGCGTAGCCCACGAGGCGCCCGTCGCGCTCGGCCACGACGTAGTGGCGCGTCGCCGGCCACCCGGCGAGCTCGGACCAGAACAGCCCCGCGGTCCAGGGGTCGTCGGGGAACAGCCGCTGCTCCAGCTCGAGCACGTCGTCGAGGTCCCACCAGCGCATGCGGCGCAGCGTCGCGGTCACGACAGCACGCTCCTCACGACAGCACGGCCTTGGGCTTGCCCGGCTCGACGGCGTCGGGGCGGCGCAGGTAGAGCGGCACCGGCTCGAGGGTGGGCAGCCCAGCAGCGACCCACCCGCAGATGTCGGCGGCCGACGGGGTGAGCGGTCCGTGCGGCTCGCCGAGGGGGTAGAGCCGGGCGCCCTCGCCGGCGACCGGGCCCTCCACGTGGAACGGGCGGTCGACCGAGGGGCCCTCGACCCGGCGCGGCAGCCCGTCGACCGACTCGTAGGCCGCCCAGTAGACCTCCTTGCGCCGCGCGTCGGTCGCCACCCGGAAGGCCCCGCTCAGCCCGGAGCCCAGCGCCACCGCGTCGAGCGAGCAGACGCCCAGCACCGGGATGCCGAGGACCGCGCCGAGCGTGCGCGCGGTGACGATGCCGACCCGCAGGCCGGTGAAGGGCCCAGGACCCACGCCCACCGCGACGGCCTCGAGGTCGCGGCGGTCGACGCCGGCGTCGGCGAGCGAGCGCTCGACCATCGGGGCGACGAGCTCGGCGTGGCGGCGCGACTCGGGCGCCGCGTGCGACGCGAGGACCTCGCCGTCGCGCGCGACGGCCACGCTCACGCTGGAGGTGGCGGTGTCGAGGGCCAGGAGCAGCACCGGGGAAGGCTATCCGGCGGGCCGGGAGACCTGGAACTCCCCTCAGGGCAGCGCGACGCCCGCCCAGCGCGGGCCGACGCCGGCCAGCCGCAGCGTACGTGCCTCGCCGGCGCCCTCGAGGCCGACCGAGCGCTCGACCTCCACCTCGAGCCGGTCCTCGGCGAGCCCCTCGACCAGCCCGGTCCCCCACTCGACCACCGTGACCGAGTCGGCGAGCGAGGCGTCGAGGTCGAGGTCGTCGACCTCGTCGAGCGAGCGCAGCCGGTAGGCGTCGACGTGCACGAGCGCCGGTCCGCCGGTGAGGGAGGGGTGCACCCGCGCGATGACGAAGGTCGGGGAGGTGATCGCGCCGCGCACGCCCAGCCCGGCGCCGATGCCCTGCGTCAGCGTGGTCTTGCCGGCGCCGAGGCCGCCGCGCAGCACGACGAGGTCGCCGGCGCGCAGCAGCCCGGCCAGCTCGCGGCCCGCCGCCTGCATCGCCTCGCCCGACTCGACGACCCGGGTCATGCCGGCCTCCTCAGCTCGTCGAGGCACGCGGCCGCGCGTGCCAGGTCCGCGCGCAGCGCGGCCATCGGCTCCCCGGCCGGTCCGAAGCGGACGGCGGCCGACGGGTGGTAGGTGCAGAGGACCCGGCGACCGGCGTACTCGACGTCGGCCTGGCGCAGCGACGCGATGCGGGCGCCCGGGCCGACGACCCACTCGGCCGCGGTGCCGCCGAGGGTGACGACGAGCAGGGGGTCGACCAGCTCAATCTGGCGCGCCAGCCACGGCCGGCAGTTGCCGACCTCGGCGCGGCGGGGCTTGCGGTTCTTCGGCGGCCGGCACTTGAGCACGTTCGCGACCGCGACGGACTCGCGGGCGATGCCGGCCTCGCCGAGCAGCGCCGTGAGCAGCTGGCCGGCCTTGCCGACGAACGGGCGGCCCGACTCGTCCTCCTGCGCCCCCGGCGCCTCGCCGACCAGCAGCAGCTCGGCACCGGGCGGCGCCTCGCCCGGCACGACCTGGGTGCGGGTCTCCGCCAGCTCGGCGCAGGCGGTGCAGCCGCGCGCCGCCTCCGACAGCTCGTCCCAGGTGCGCTGGCGGGGGGCCTCGAGCAGCGGCAGGCTCACCGGTCGCCCTCCTCGACCCACGTGCGCTCGACCCGCGGGCCGAGCCGGGTGACGATCTCGTAGGCGATGGTCCCGGCCGCCCGTGCCCAGTCCTCGGCGCTCGGCTCGCCGGAGTCGCCGGGGCCGAAGAGCACGACCTCGTCGCCGGCCTGCGCCGGGTCGTCGCCGAGGTCGACGACGACCTGGTCCATGCACACCCGGCCCGCGACCGTGCGCAGCGCGCCCGCAGCCAGCAGCGGCCCGCGGCCGCTCGCGGAGCGCGGGATGCCGTCGGCGTAGCCGAGCGGCACCAGCCCGACCGTCGTCTCGCGCTCCGTGACGTACTCGTGCCCGTAGGAGACGCCGCTGCCCGCGGGGATGCGCTTGACCAGCGCGAGCCGCGCGCTCAGCGTCATGGCGGGGCGCAGGCCGTAGTCGGCCGGCCCGCCGAGGTCGGGCACCGGCGAGATGCCGTAGACCGCGATGCCCGGGCGCACGAGGTCGAAGCGGGCGTCGGGCCGGGTGAGGGTGGCAGCGCTGTTCGCCGCGTGGCGCACCTCGAGCCGGGCCCCGGCCCGCTCGGCGGCCGCGACCGCGGCGGCGAAGCGCTCGAGCTGCAGGCCGACGGTCGGGTGGTCGGGGACGTCGGCCCACGCGAGGTGCGTCCAGACGCCGACGACCTGCACGACGCCCTCGGCCTGGGCGCGCATCGCCGCGTCGAGCAGGCCGGGCCAGTCGTCGGCGGTCGCGCCGGCGCGCGAGAGGCCGGTGTCGGCCTTGAGGTGGACCCGGGCGGGACGTCCGGCGGCGCGGGCGGCTGCGGCGATCTCGGCGACGGCCCAGGGCGCGGAGGCGTTGAGGTCGACGTCGGTGGCGACGGCCTGCTCGAGCCGGGGCTCGCCCGGGCCGAAGAGCCAGGCCAGCACCCGGCCGGTGTCGCCCCCGGCGCGCAGCGCCATCGCCTCCTCGAGCAGCGCGACGCCGAGCCAGTCGGCCCCGCCCGCGCGCGCGGCCCGCGCGCACGGGACCAGACCGTGTCCGTAGGCGTCCGCCTTGACGACGGCCATCACCTGCGCGTCGCCCGCGCGCTCGGACAGGGCGGCGACGTTGGAGCGGACCGCCCCGAGCTCGATGCGGGCCTGCCGCAGCGGGCCCGTCACGGGTGCACCTGGCGGAAGGTCGGCGGGGTGCCGAGCGTGCGGTGGTGGGAGAGCGGCCAGATCACGGCGACGGCCTTGCCCACGACGTCGTCCTCGGGCACGAAGCCCTTGTCGGGGGCGTCCTGGTGGGCCCGGGAGTCGGCGGAGTCGTCGCGGTGGTCGCCCATCACCCAGAGCTTGCCCTTCGGCACGGTGACGTCGAAGGCGGTGCCGGAGGGGTCGTTGCCCGCGTAGAGGTAGCCGCTCTCGTGCAGCGCGACGCCGTTGACGGTCACCGGCTCGCCGGCGCCCTTGGAGGCCACGTGGTCGCCGGGCACGCCGATGACGCGCTTGACGAAGTCGTCGTCGCCCGCCTTGGGCAGCCCGATCCAGGTGCCGACGGTGCGCAGGGCGCGGCGCAGGCCGTTGCCCCCGCCGTCGAGCTCGGACTCCGAGGGCCAGCCGGCCGGCCCCTTGAACACCACGACGTCGCCGCGGTGCACGTCGTGGGCGCGGTAGCTGATCTTCTCGACCGCGATGCGGTCACCCACCCGCAGCGTGTCCTCCATCGAGCCGCTCGGGATGACGAAGGCCTCGACGACGAAGGTGCGCACCACCAGCGAGATCAGCAGCGCGGCGACCACGAGCAGGGGGAGCTCGAGGACCGTGCGCACGCGGTGGCGCACGGCGGGCGAGGCGGCGAGTCGGTTCGGCACGGGCTCACAGACGGTCGCGCGAGCTGCGCGGCGGACAGCTGGCGGGCGGACAGGCGACGCTGCGAAGCCTAGGGCCTGGCGGAGCGGGAGCCGGGTACGCGGTGCGTCCCCGCGCTCACGTCAGCGGGCCGAGGTCGTCGCGGAGCAGCCGCGGCGCGGCGAACGGCCAGCCCCCGGCGATCCACCGGGGCACCAGCTCGTCGAGCGCGCGCTCGACCTCGGTGCCGACCAGCCGGTCGACGACCCACCACGAGACCTCGGCGTCGACGTCCGGGGCGCGCGACGGGTCGACGTAGACGCAGCCCAGCAGCTCGGTCTCGCCCTCGTCGAGCAGCGCGTAGTTGAACGACTCGTGCGCGGCGATCTCGGCCTCGTGGTGAGCGAGGTCGTCGAGGTCCTGCTGGCGCGTCATGCCGACCGGCGGCCAGCCCCACGCGGCGCCGTAGATGCTCCACAGCCGCTCGCGCGAGCCCAGGACCGCCGGGAGGTCGATGTCGACGTCGGCAGCGCGGATCGGGCGCAGGTGGTGCCCGGTGGGCAGCTCGACGCGCAGGGGGTGCACGAAGTCCTCAGGGAGCCAGCGAGTCACCCCGGCAGCGTGCCAGAGCGGCTCAGCCGGCGGGCGGGTCCTCGCCGATGAGCGCCTCCAGCGCGGGCAGGGCCGCCTCGACGGCGGCCAGCTGGTCGCCGTCGAGCCGCGAGAGCAGCCGGGCGAGCGAGGAGGTGTAGTGCTCGCGGACCGTGGCGAGCAGCTCGCGCCCGGCCGGGCTGATCGTGAGCAGCACCGAGCGCGCGTCGGTCGGGTCGGTCGTCCGCTCCACGGCCCCGCGCTCGTCGAGCGCGAGCAGCGCACGGCTCATGGTCGGGGCCGAGACGCCCTCCTTGGCCGCGAGCTCACCCAGGCGGATCGGGCCGGACCGCTCGATGCTCACCAGGGCCGAGAGCGGGAGGTGCGAGAGCCCCGCACCGCCCTCGGCGCGCATGCGGCGGTTGAGGCGGCCGACCACCAGCCGCAGCCGGGCCGCCATCGGCACCTCGGTCACGCCGGCCGGTTCTCCTCGTGCACGTGCGCGCGGGTGTCACCGCGTACCCACGCCAGCACCGCGGCGACCGCCGCCATCACGGCGGCCAGCACGAACACCACGACCAGCCCGTCGTGGAAGGGGCCCGAGATCAGGTGCGGGAAGAAGCTCGTGCCGGTCAGCGTGTCGCGGTTGGCGGCCGGGAGCCGGTCGAGCTCGCCGGTGGGCGTGAGCAGCGCGCCGATCGGGTTGTAGCCGAGGAAGGAGGCGAAGACGGTGCCGACGGGCGGCAGCCCGGCGACCGAGTCGGCGGCGCTGCTGGACACGCCCTGGCCGACCAGGCCCGTACGCAGTGCGTGAGGCAGCGAGCCGGCGAGCCCGGCGATCAGCAGCGAGAAGAACACGCCCATCGAGAGCACCATGCCGGAGTTCTGGAAGGTCGACACCATGCCGGCGGACGCACCGCGCTGGCGGGCCGGCACGGAGCCCATGATCGCGCTCATGTTGGGCGCGGTGTAGAGCCCGGCGCCGACGCCGTTGAGCAGGATCAGCGTGGCGAAGGCCCAGTAGCTGAAGTCCGTCGGCAGCGCGAGCAGCCCGAGGAAGCTCAGCGCCATCAGCGACATCCCGCCGACGGTGAAGGGCAGGGCGCCGTGCCGGTCCGACAGGTAGCCGGAGACGGGCCCCGCCACGAGGAAGCCCAGCGTCAGCGGCAGCAGGTAGATGCCCGCCCACAGCGGGGTGCTCTCGTAGTCGTAGCCGTGCAGCGGGAGCCAGATGCCCTGCAGCCAGATGATGAGCATGAACTGCAGGCCGCCGCGGGCGATCGCGCCGGTGAGCACGCCGGTGGCGCCGGTCCAGAAGGGCTTGGTGCGGAAGAGCTCGAGGTGGAACATCGGGTCGTCGACCCGCCGCTCGACGGCCACGAACACCACGAGCAGCGCCAGGCCGCCCACGATGCCGAGCAGCACCCAGGGGTTGGTCCAGCCCTCGGTGTGCCCGCCGTAGGGCTGGATGCCGTAGGTGATCCCGGCCAGCAGCGCGGTCAGCCCGACGCCGAAGGTCAGGTTGCCCCACCAGTCGATGCGCCCGGAGCCGCGGGTCGAGGTCTCGCGCAGGCTGCGGTAGGCCCAGACGGTGCCCAGCACGCCGAGCGGCACGCTGACCCAGAAGATGGCCCGCCAGTCCCACTCGGAGAGCACGCCGCCGACGACCAGGCCGATGAACGAGCCCGCGATGCCGGCGACCTGGTTGATGCCGAGCGCCATGCCGCGCTCGTGGGCGGGGAAGGCGTCGGTGAGGATGGCGGTCGAGTTGGCCATGAGCATCGAGCCGCCGATGCCCTGCACGACGCGGAATCCGATGAGCCAGAGCGCTCCCCCGCCGCCGGAGAACGGCACGAGGGCCAGCGCGGCCGACGACAGCGCGAAGACGGCGAAGCCGGCGTTGTAGATGCGCACCCGGCCGTAGATGTCGCCCAGCCGGCCCAGCGTCACGACCAGCACGGCCGTCACGAGCATGTAGCCCATGAGCAGCCACAGCAGGTAGCTCACGTTGCCGGCAGCGAGCGGGTCGAGGCCGATGCCGCGGAAGACCGCCGGCAGGGAGATGAGCACGATCGAGGAGTTGACCGTGGCCATCAGGATGCCCAGCGTCGTGTTGCTGAGCGCCACCCACTTGTAGGCGAGGCGTCCGTCCGACGGTCCTGGGCTGGTCGGCTCGGCCGCGGTGCGGTGGGTCAGGGCCGTCATGCGCGCTCCCGGTCAGTTCGTTGCTTGATGCTAACTAACTGTACGCAGGGTCCTCGACAGCAGCACGCTCGGCCCGGTCGCGGCCGGCGAGCTTGGCGGCGTAGAGCGCGGTGTCGGCCGCGCGCACCAGGGCGTCGGCCGGGTCGCCGGGGCGCGGGTGGGCGAGCGCCCAGCCGGCGCTCACGGTCACCACCCCGCTCGGGGAGTCGGCGTGCGGGACGGCCAGCGCGCGTACGCGGGCCAGCAGCCGCTCGGCGACCTCGGCGACGCCCGTCGGCCCGCTCGAGGGCAGGAGCACCGCGAACTCCTCGCCGCCGTAGCGGCTGGCCAGGTCGTCGGCGCGCGACGCGGCGCCCTCGAGGGCGGCGGCGATCCGGCGCAGGCACTCGTCGCCGGCCTGGTGGCCGTAGCGGTCGTTGTACTGCTTGAACGAGTCGACGTCGCACAGCACCAGCGCGACCGGCTCGCCCGCCCGGGTGGCGTGCTCCCACTGCCGGCGCAGCGCCTCGTTGAAGGCTCGGCGGTTGGCGATGCCGGTGAGCTCGTCGCGCAGCGTCGCGCGCTCGAGCTCGGCGTTGGCCCGGCGCAGCCCCTCCTCCGCCGCCCGGCGCGTGGCAACCTCGAGCTCGAGCTGCGCGGTGCGCAGCGCCACCAGCCGCTCGAGCTCGCTTGCCTGCTCCTGCAGCACCCGCTCGCGGTGGAGGCCGTCGAGCGCGCGGCTGAGGTCGATCTGCAGCACGTCGGAGATGCGCGAGCGCTCCGCCGCGTCGTCGTGCTCGTAGACCAGGTAGCCGTGCTGACGGCTGCCCGAGAACAGCGCCTGCACGAGCACCCGGTCGCCGAGCCGTCCCAGCAGCCCGGGCGGCAGCAGCTGGGCCTGGTCGAAGGCCGGCACCCCGTCGATCGGCTCCAGCGCGCCGTCGAGCCAGGCGAGCGCGACGCGTACGTCGTGGTGAGCCGGCCCCCCGGCCACCTCGTCCTGCGCCAGCACGAGGAAGCAGCTGCGCAGGCGCAGCCGCGGCAGGTGGGCGGCGAGCTCTGCGACGACGTCCTCGATGTCGGCCGCGGCGGAGAAGGACCGGCTCATCTCGAGGATGTGGTCGAGCGCCGCCACGGCGGCGGCGACGCCACCTCCTGCGGCGGCCGCGTGCGAGCGCGCTCCGCCGGTCGAGCCGCGGACGACGAGCCGACTGGGTACGCGGCGCTGCGCCGGCGCCGCACCGCCGCCCAGCTGCTCGAGCAGCGAGGTGGCCACCGCCCGGCCCTGGGCGGCGAGGTCCTGGTCGACGCTGGTGAGGTCGTGCCCCGAGGGCGACGAGGCGGGGACGTCGTCGAACCCGCTGACGAGCACGTCGTCGGGCACGCGCAGGCCGTGCAGCCGCAGCGCGTCGAGCGCGCCGTAGGCCATGTCGTCGTTGGAGGCCACGACCGCGTCCGGGGCTGCCGCGGCCCAGGCCGGCGAGTCGAGCAGGCGGGCCGTCGCGCGGTGGGCCGGCTCGCGGTGGAAGTCGCCGAGCAGCACCAGCTCCTCGCGCACCGGCAGGCCGCGGGCGGCCATCTCGCGGCGGAAGACGGCCTCGCGCTGCTGGGCGTCGGGGTTGTCGACGTTGCCCTGCAGGAACACCGGCCTGCGCACGCCCTGCTCGTCGAGCAGGTGGGCCATCAGCTCGCCCATCCCCGCGGAGTTGTCGCACTCGACGTTGGGCACGCCGGCGATCCGCCGCGACACGGTGACGACGGCCACGCCGTGCTGGGCAGCCGACCGGCACAGCGACTCCTCGGTGCCCTCGTCCTCGAGGGCGGTGAGCACGACTCCGCACACGCGCCCGGAGCCGATGAGCCGCTCGAGCAGCTCGCCGTCGTGGCCGTTGCGGGGGTGGCTGACAGCGACGAGGACGGGCACGCCGGCGCCGGCGAGGCCCTGCTGCAGGCCGGAGACGAGCTGGCGCTGGTAGTCGGTCACCTCGTTCACGACGACGGCCACGAAGGCGGCGCCCTCGCCGGTCTCGCTCATCGCAGGTGCCCCTCACTGTCGGTGGGCTCCTATCGGCGCCGGGTGTCCCGACCTGCGCGGTCGTCAGCCGGGTGGCGCAGCGGAGCTCTTGACGGCGCCGCCACTCGGGCTAGCGTCAGGGACGGGGCACCGCCCCGTGCCCCTCCCCCAGGAGGTCCCCGATGCTGAGCGAGAGCCGAGTCCACGCCAACGTCCCCGCTGCGGACCTCGCCAGGGCCCGCAGGTTCTACTCCGAGGTCCTCGGTCTGGAGCCGGCGCAGGAGGTCGGGCCGAGCCTCGTCTACACGACCTCCGGCGGCACGTCCTTCCTGCTCTACGAGACCGAGTTCGCCGGCCTGGCCGGCCACACGATCGCGCAGTGGCACGTCGACGACATCGAGGCCGAGGTGGCCGCTCTCAGCTCGCGCGGCGTCGCCTTCGAGCAGTACGACATGCCGGGCGTCTCCTGGTCGGGCGGCATCGCCACCATGCCGGGCATGGGACGCGCCGCCTGGTTCAAGGACAGCGAGGGCAACATCATGTGCCTCGACCAGGTGGAGCCCGGGCTCCTCCAGGGCTAGCTCCGCTGACCGGCGGCGACCCGCCGCAGCGCCTCGGGCACCGCGTCGAGCAGGCGGCCCGCGTCGGTGGGCGCGCCCCCGCTGGAGAGCCTCCCGGCCAGCCCGTGGACCCAGGCGGCGCAGGCGCCGGCGTCGAAGGGGTCGAGCCCGCGCGCCAGGAACGCTCCCGCCAGGCCCGCCAGCACGTCGCCAGAGCCGGCGGTCGCCAGCCACGAGGTGCCGGTCGGGTTGGCGCGGGCCCGCCCGTCGGGAGAGACCACCAGGGTCGTCGATCCCTTGAGCAGCACGGTCGAGCCGGTGCGGGCCGCCGCCTGCCGCGCCCAGTGCAGCCGGCGGGCCTCGACGTCCTCGCGGCGAACCTCGACGCCGTCGGCCTGCAGCAGCGCGGTCAGCTCGCCAGCGTGCGGAGTCAGCAGCGCCGAGCCACCGACCAGCGCGTGCAGTCGGGTCGAGGCCGCGTCGAGCACCAGCGGCTCCGGCCGGGACACGAGCTCGCGCACGCCGTCGTCGGGCTCGCCGATGCCCGGGCCGACGACCCGGGCCTGGACGCGCCCGTCCCCCACGACCACCTCCGGCCAGCGCGCGAGCACCGCCTGCCCGGCGTGCTCGGGGCCGAGGTAGCGCACCATGCCCGCGCCGCCGCGCACGGCGCCGCCGGCGCACAGCACCGCCGCGCCCGGGTAGGCGTCGCTGCCCGCGGAGACGCCCACGACGCCGCGACGGTACTTGTCGGACTCGCGACCCGGCTCGGGCAGCAGCTCCCCCACGTCGGCGGCGTCGAGGACCTCGAGGGCCGGCGCACCCAGCAGCGGCTCGAGCCCGATGCCGACGACCTCGACGAGGCCGGCGCAGCCGGCCGCCGGGTCGACCAGCAGCCCGGGCTTCAGCACGCCGGCGCAGAGGGTGAGGTCGGCGTGCACCGCGTCGCCCGCGACCTCGCCGGTGTCGGCGTCCACCCCGCTCGGCACGTCGACCGCGACCAGCAGCGCCCCGCCGGCCTCGGCCCGGCGCACCACCCGGGCCGCCTCGGGCCGCAGCCCGCCCCGCCCGCCGATGCCCACGATGCCGTCGAGCACCAGGTCGGCGGCGTCGAGCTCGTCCAGCGACCCGGTGACGCGGCCCCCGGCGCCGAGCAGGGCGGCGAGGCCGGCCTCGTGGACCCGCTCGGAGAGCAGCAGGGCAGCGACGCGTACGCCGCGGCGCGCCAGCCGCGCACCGACGAACAGGGCGTCGCCGCCGTTGTCGCCGGAGCCGACGAGCAGGACCGCGCGGGCGCCGTAGGCACCGCCGCGCGCGTCGCGCAGCAGGCGCAGGCAGGCCGCGGCCATGCCGGCGCTGGCGCGCTCCATCAGGGTCCCGGGCGGCAGGGTCGCGGCGAGCGCGGCCTCGGCGCTGCGTACGTCGTCGACCGCGTAGGCGTACCTCACGAGCGCTCTCCTTCGGCGACCACCACGGCGGAGGCGATGCCCGCGTCGTGGCTCAGCGACACGTGCCAGCTGGTGACGCCGACCCGGGCGGCGTAGGCGGCCACGGTGCCGGTCACCACGAGCGAGGGGCGGCCGGCCGCGTCGCTGACGACCTCGGCGTCGAGCCAGCGCAGGCCGGCCGGCGCGCCCAGCGACTTGGCCAGGGCCTCCTTCGCCGCGAAGCGCGCGGCCAGGCTGGAGGCCGGCAGCCGGCCCTCGGCCGGGGTGAAGACGCGCTCGCGCAGCCGAGGGGTGCGCGTGAGGACGGCCATGAACCGCGCGACGTCGACGACGTCGATGCCGAGCCCGAGGATCACTCGACCGTGACCGACTTGGCCAGGTTGCGCGGCTGGTCGACGTCGAGGCCCTTGGCCAGCGCCAGCTCGCACGCGAAGACCTGCAGCGGGATCGTCGACACCAGCGGGGCCAGCAGGGTCGAGGTCTGGGGCACGCGGATCACCGTGTCGGCGTAGGGCACGACGGCCTCGTCGCCCTCCTCGGCGATGACGATGGTGCGCGCGCCGCGGGCCCGGACCTCCTGGATGTTGGACACGATCTTGTCGTGGAGCACCGAGCGGCCGCGCGGGCTGGGCACCACCACGACCACCGGCAGGCCGTCCTCGATCAGCGCGATCGGGCCGTGCTTGAGCTCGCCGGCGGCGAAGGCCTCGGCGTGCATGTAGGCGAGCTCCTTGAGCTTGAGCGCGCCCTCCAGCGCCACCGGGTAGCCGACGTGACGGCCGAGGAAGAGCACGGCCCGCGCCCCGGCCAGCGAGCGGGCGAGCTCGCGCACGGGCTCGACGGTGTCGAGCACCGTGTCGATGTGCTCGGGCATGTCGGAGAGCTCGCGCACGACCGAGCGGACCTCGTCGTCGTACATCGTCCCCCGGGTGCGCGCCAGGAACAGCCCCAGCAGGTAGCACGCCACGACCTGGGTGATGAACGTCTTGGTCGCGGCGACCCCGACCTCGGGGCCGGCATGGGTGTAGAGCACCGCGTCGGACTCGCGCGCGATCGTCGAGCCGTTGCTGTTGGTGATCGCGACGACCCGGGCCTTCTGCTTGCGGGCGTGGCGGACCGCCATCAGCGTGTCCATGCTCTCGCCCGACTGCGAGATCGCGACCACGAGCGTGTCGCGGTCGACGATCGGGTCGCGGTAGCGGAACTCGCTCGCCACCTCGACCTCGACCGGCACGCGGGTCCAGTGCTCGATGGCGTACTTCGCGATCAGCCCGGCGTGGTAGCTCGTGCCGCAGGCGATGACGATGACCTTGTCGACCTGGCGCAGGTCGTCGTCGGAGATGCGCACCTCGTCGAGCGAGAGCGAGCCGCCCTGCAGCCGGCCCAGCAGCGTGTCGGCCACGGCCTTGGGCTGCTCGGCGATCTCCTTGAGCATGAAGTAGGGGTAGCCGCCCTTCTCGGCCGCGGCGGCGTCCCAGTCGACGTGGTACTCGTGCGGCGTGGCCTCGACGCCGTCGAAGTCGGTGATCGTGATCGAGTCGGGGCGCAGCTCGACGACCTGGCCGTCGCTGACCTCGACGGCGTTGCGGGTGTGGGCGATGAAGGCGGCGACGTCGGAGGCGAGGAAGTTCTCGCCCTCCCCGCGGCCCACGACCAGCGGGCTGTTGCGCCGGGCCGCCACGACGACGTCTGGGACGCTGGCGTGCGAGACCACGAGGGTGAAGGCGCCCTGGAGCCGCCCGCACACCCGGCGCAGGGCCTCGGCGAGGTCGGAGCCGGCGGGCTCGAACTCGTCGGCGAGCAGGTGGGCGACGACCTCGGTGTCGGTCTCGGAGACCAGCTCGTGGCCACGGGCCTCGAGCTCGGCGCGCAGGGCGGCGAAGTTCTCGATGATGCCGTTGTGGATGACCGCCACGCTGCCCGTGTCGTCGAGGTGCGGGTGGGCGTTGCGGTCGTTGGGGGCACCGTGGGTGGCCCAGCGCGTGTGCCCGATCCCGGTGGTGCTCGGCGGCATGGGCGCCTCCTCCAGCGCCGCCTCGAGGTTGGCCAGCTTGCCTGCCCGCTTGCGGGTGGCGAGCTTGCCGTCGGCGACCAGCGCCACGCCCGCGGAGTCGTAGCCGCGGTACTCCAGCCGGCGCAGACCGGCCACCACGACCTCCAGAGCTGACCTGCCGCCGACGTAGCCCACGATTCCGCACATGGACCCCAGGCTAGTTGGCCGCGGCGGCCGCCAGGTCCGGACCGCGCCGGGAGGCGGCTCCGAGCAGCGCGGTCAGCGCGTCGGCGGGCACCGGGCGGCCGAACAGCCACCCCTGGAACCAGTCGACCTCGAGCTCGGTGAGCCGCTCGCGCTGCACCTCCTGCTCGACGCCCTCGGCGATCACCGTGAGCCCGTAGGAGTGCGCCAGGCCGACCAGCGCCTGCACCACCCGGCCGCCGGCGCCCTCAGCGAGGGGGTCGACCAGCTCCTTGGCCACCTTCAGCACGTCGGCCGGCATGCCCTCGAGGTAGGCCAGCGAGGAGTAGCCCGTGCCGAAGTCGTCGAGCGCGATGCGGATGCCCGCCGCCCGCAGGTCGGCGAGCCGGCGCCGGATGCCCGGCCCGGAGGCGGCCGCCTCCTCGGTGAGCTCGAGCACGAGCGACGAGCTGGGTACGCCGTGCGCCCTCAGCGCCGACACGACCTCCGCGACCAAGCCCGGCCGCTCGAGCGAGGCGACCGACAGGTTGACCGCCAGGTGCACGTCGAGGCGGCCCTGCGCCCGCCAGCGGGCGAGCTGGGCGAGCGCCCGGTCGAGCACCCAGGTGTCGAGCGCGCCCATGAGCCCCGCGGAGCGGGCCGCGGGCAGGAAGTCGCCGGGCGGCACCAGCCGGCCGGCGCGGCGCCAGCGCACCAGCGCCTCGGCACCGACCACCGCGCCCGCGCGGTCGACCAGCGGCTGGTAGTGCACCTCGAGCTCGTCGTGCTCGATGGCGTACTGCAGGCGGCCGGCGACGAGCGGGCGGCGCCCCACCTCGACGTCGAGCGCAGGAGCGTGGGCGACGGCGCGGCCACCACCGCGTACCCGTGCGGTCAGGAGGGCGAGGGCGGCGGCCCCCATGAGCGCGTCGGTGCCCGCTCCGGCCGAGGCGAGCGTCGCGGAGCCGACGCTGGCGCGCAGCCAGAACTGCTGGCCCTCGACGACGAAGGGGGCGCGCAGGCGCTCGACCAGCTGGTCGGCCAGGGCCTCGACCGCCCCCGGCTCCGGCTCGGCGAGCAGGACGCCGAACTCGTCGGCCGCCAGCCTGGCCAGCACCGCGCCGGGCGCGAGCAGCTCGGCGACCCGATGAGCCGTCTCGCGCAGCACCTCGTCACCGGCCAGCTGGCCGGCGGCGTCGTTGACGGCCTTGAACCCGTCGAGGTCGAGCCGCAGGACCGCGGCGTCGCGCCCCGCAGCGAGCTCCGCGCCGAGCAGCTCGACGAAGCTGCGCCGGTTGGCCAGGCCGGTGAGCGCGTCGTGCGAGGAGCGGTGGGCAGCCAGCGCGGCGCTGCGCTCGAAGGCCGAGAGCAGGGTGAGCGAGCGGTAGAGCACGAGCAGCAGCACGACGACCGTCACGCCGCCGGTCGCGCGCACGGAGCCGCGCGACGCGCCCTCGACGAGCAGCAGCACCGGCCCCAGGGCGCCGCAGCCCATGACGAGCGCCAGGCGGCGCTGCGTCACGACGCGGGCGGGCGCCTGCGGCAGCGGCGTCCCGGCGCTCGGGTGGAGCGCCGCGACGCCGGCGAGCACGTAGCCCGCCAGCCAGCAGGAGTCGACCCAGCCGCCGTCGGCGTAGGAGCCGCTCGCGTCCTGCAGGGCGAAGGCCACGTCCGCAACCAGCGAGGCGGCCATCGACGCGGCGAGCAGCAGCACCGCGCGGTGGCGTGTGGCGCCCTCGAAGGCCAGCCTCGCCAGAGCGGCGAGCAGCACCACGTCGAGCGTCGGGTAGGCCAGGCTGATGACCTGCGCCAGAGCGCTCTGCGAGCCGTCGAGGGTCGGGCTGACGACGTAGCGCCAGCTCAGCAGGCCCGCGGTGAGCCCGACGACGAGGACCTCGGCGAGCGGCGACGCGTACGCGGCCCGGCCGCTCCCCCGCCCGCTGCGGCGCGCGGCGCGCGGCGGCGCGAGGGCCAGGGTCCCCGCCAGCATCGTGAGCTGGCCGAGCAGGAAGAGCCCGTCACCCGGCGAGGGGAAGGGGCTGCGGTCGAGCACCAGGTCGTAGACGTCCCAGACGACCTCGCCGCCGGACTCCAGCGCAGCACCGGCCAGCACGAGCCACCAGCCCGCGGACCGTACGCCCCGGCGGTGCAGGCTGCGTGCCGCGACGACGAGGGGCAGCACGGCGGTGCCGAGGTAGTGCACGGCCTGCGCGGCGCCGTCCGGCGTGAGGCGCAGGAACGCCGCGGCCAGCAGGCCGGCTCCCAGCACCAGCGCCCAGGAGGGCGGTCGCCGGCGCACGAGTCTCACGGGCACCCCATCGGCCAGGACCCGTCGCTCCTGAGGCTCCGGTGCTGCGGCCGTGCCGGGGCACCGCGAGCGCGCTGCGCCCTAGACGAGTGCGAGCGCGCTGCGTACGACGCCGGCGAGCCGGTCGGCCACGCCCTGCGCCTGGTCGGCGCTGGGCGCCTCCACCATCACGCGAACCACGGGCTCGGTGCCGCTGGGCCGCAGCAGCACCCGGCCGGTCGACCCGAGCTCGCGCTCGGCGGCGCTCACCGCGGCGCTGACCTGGTCGTCGAGCTCGACGCGCGACTTGTCGACGCCCGAGACGTTGAGGAGCACCTGCGGCAGCCGCTGCATGACAGCAGCCAGCTCGGCGAGGGGGCGGCCGGTGGCCGCCATCCGCCCGAGCAGGTGCACCGCGGTCAGGACGCCGTCGCCGGTGGTCGCCGAGTCGGCGAGCACGACGTGGCCGGACTGCTCGCCGCCGAGGGAGAATCCGCCGGCGCGCATCGCCTCGAGGACGTAGCGGTCGCCGACCTTGGTCTCCACGACCTCGAGGCCCTGCTCCTGCAGCGCGAGCCGGAAGCCCAGGTTGGCCATGACCGTCGCGACGACCGTGTCGTGCGCCAGGCGCCCCTCGTCGCGCAGCGCGAGCGCCAGCACGGCCAGGATCTGGTCGCCGTCGACGTCGCGGCCCTCGGCGTCGACCGCGAGGCAGCGGTCGGCGTCGCCGTCGTGGGCGATGCCGACGTCGGCCCCGTGGGCCAGCACCGCCGCGCGCAGGGGCTCGAGGTGCGTGGAGCCGCAGCCGTCGTTGATGTTGAGCCCGTCGGGCTGCGCGCCGATCGCGACGACGTCGGCACCGAGCCGGCGCAGCACCTCGGGGGCGGCCACGGAGGCCGCGCCGTGCGCGGCGTCGACGACGACCCGAAGGCCGTCGAGGCGGTGGGGGGCGGCGGACACCACGTGCGCGACGTAGCGCTCGAGGCCCTCGGGCGCGAGGCGTACGCGGCCCACCGCAGCGCCCGTCGGGCGGCCCTCGACCGGCTCGCCCGCGGCGTAGCGCGCGGCGATGGCGTCCTCGAGCTCGTCGGCGAGCTTCTGCCCGCCGCGAGCGAAGAACTTGATGCCGTTGTCGGGCATCGGGTTGTGGCTCGCCGAGAGCATCACGCCGAACGTCGCGCCCAGCTCGGCCGTGAGGTGCGCGACCGCCGGGGTCGGCACCACGCCCACGTCGACCACGTCGACGCCGGCGCTCGCCAGCCCGGCGACGACCGCCGCAGACAGGAACTCCCCCGACGCGCGCGGGTCGCGCCCGACCACGGCGGTCGGGCGCGCACCCGCAGTGCGCTCGGGGGAGCTGTGCTGCTCTGCTCCATGCGGTGCCGCGCCGTCCTGCGCAGGCAGGACGGCGGCGGCGGCGACCGACAGGCCGAGCGCGAGCTCGGCCGTCAGCTCGCCGTTGGCGAGGCCCCGGACGCCGTCGGTCCCGAACAGGCGGCCGCCGTGCGGAGCCCCCACCACTAGCGCTTGCTGTACTGGGGAGCCTTGCGGGCCTTCTTGAGCCCGTACTTCTTGCGCTCGGTGGCGCGCGCGTCGCGGGTCAGGAAGCCGGCCTTCTTCAGCGTGGGCCGGTTGGCCTCCTCGTCGACCTCGTTGAGGGCGCGGGAGATGCCGAGGCGCAGGGCGCCGGCCTGGCCCGAGACGCCGCCGCCGTGCAGGCGGGCGATCACGTCGTAGGAGCCGTCGAGGCCGAGGATCTTGAACGGGTCGTTCACCAGCTGCTGGTGGACCTTGTTCGGGAAGTAGTCCTCGAGCGCGCGGCCGTTGATGCGCCACTGGCCGGTGCCGGGGATGATGCGGACGCGGGCGACCGCCTCCTTGCGACGACCGGTCGCCGCGCCGGGGCCGGTGGCCGCGGGGCGGGGGGCAGCGGCGACGCCGCCCTCGCTCTCGGTGCTGTAGTCGCCGACGAACTCCTCGTCGTCGCTGTCGAGTACGGACTCGACGGTGGTCTCCGCCACGGTGCCTCTTCCTGTGTCTCTGCGTGTGTCGGTCGGCGCGTGCCCGAGGGCTACTGCGCGACCTGGGTGATCTCGAACGGCACCGGCTGCTGCCCGGTGTGGGGGTGCTCGGGGCCGGCGTAGACCTTGAGCTTCTTCAGCTGCTGGCGGCCGAGCGAGGTGTGCGGCAGCATGCCGCGCACGGCGCGCTCGACCGCCTGGCGCGGGTCCTTGGCGAGCAGCTCGGTGTAGGGAGTGGCCGTGAGACCACCCGGGAAGCCGGAGTGGCGGTAGGCCATCTTCTGCTCCCGCTTGTTGCCCGTCAGCGCCACCTTGCCCGCGTTGACGATGATGACGAAGTCACCGGTGTCGATGTGCGGGGCGAAGATCGGCTTGTGCTTGCCCCGGAGGAGCGTCGCGGTGTGGCTGGCGAGCCGCCCGAGCACCACGTCGGTGGCGTCGATGACGTGCCAGCGACGCTCGACGTCGCCGGGCTTCGGGGTGAACGTGCGCACAGTGCTGCCTTCGTCTCGTACTACAGGGCGGTCTCGTACTACAGGGCGTCTTCGCTGCGGGGCTCTTCGGGGGTCTGCCGCGCGGGGGCCCGCTCGGGGAGAACGGTCTCCCACGGGCACAGCGCGGCACACACAACGACTCGTCAGAGTACCGGCCCGCAGCAGGCCGGTCAAAACCCGCGCTCGGGAGGGCCCTCACCGGGAGCCTGCCCGGGCAGCGTGCGCACCCGGCGCGACTGCACCACGCGCGCCGCCAGCTGGTCGTCGGGCGGGTAGCCCACCGCCTCGAGCACCAGCCCGTGCGCCGGCGCGACCGTGACACCGGGGTCGCGCACGCGCCCGTCGAGCACCTCCCGCAGCCACCCGGGCTCGCGGCGCCCGTCGCCCACCGCGAGCAGGCCGCCGACCAGCGCGCGCACCATCGAGTGGCAGAACGCGTCGGCCTCCACGGTCGCGACCGCGCGCCCCGCCTCGTCGCGCGCCCACTCCAGCCGGAGCAGCCGCCGGATGGTGGTCGCGCCCTCGCGCCGCCGGCAGAACGCCGCGAAGTCGTGCTCGCCGAGCAGCAGCGCCGCGGCCGCCTGCAGCGCGGCGAGGTCGAGCGGGCGCGGGTGCGTCACGGTCCAGGCGCGCTCGAGCGGGTCGGCGCCCGCGGGGTCGTCGCGCAGCCGGTAGGCGTAGCGCCGGCTGGTCGCCGCGAACCGGGCGTCGAAGCCGGGGGGTGCCGCCGCGACCCGCCGCACGCGCACGTCCGCAGGCAGGACCCCTGCCAGGCGGCGTACGAGCGAGGCCTCCGTCGCCGCCCACGCCTCCACGGGCGCGTCGACGTGGCAGACCTGCCCGCGCGCGTGCACACCGGCGTCGGTGCGCCCGGCGACCGTCAGCTCGACGGACGTGCGCCAGAGCAGGCCCAGCGCCTCCTCCAGCGTACCCTGGACGGTGCGCAGGCCGGGCTGCCGGGCCCAGCCGGAGAACCCCGTGCCGTCGTAGCCCAGGTCGAGACGCAGGCGCACCCGGCGCTCCCGCTCCGCCTGGTCCTCCGGGAGCCCCTGCCCCGGCACGCCGACGGGCCCGGTCCCCTCCGAGGAGGGGCCGGGCCCGTCGGTCGTGCTGCTCATGCGTGCGCCGGGGCGCAGGCTACTTGTCGTCGCCCTCGGCCTGCTCGACCTCGGTGGCCTGCTCGGTCTGCGCCGAGGCGCCCTCCTCGGCCGCCTGGTCGCCGCCCTCGGGCGCCGAGACGTCGCTGCCGGACTCGCCGGACTCCTCCGTGGCGGCCTCGGTGCCCTGCGCCCCGTCGGTGCCCTCGGCGACCTGCTCGGCAGGGGCCTCGTCGGCCTGCTCGGCCGCCGCGTCGCCGGCCGGAGCGGCGGCCGCCGCCTGCTCCTTGACCGAGCGGCGGGTCGCGGCCTCGGCCTCGCCGACCGCCGCCTGGGCGACGGTGAGCGCCTCGACCAGCTCGATGACCGCCATGGGGGCGTTGTCGCCGGAGCGGGGGCCGATCTTCACGATGCGGGTGTAGCCACCCGGCCGGTTCGCGAAGCGCGGGCCGATCTCGGTGAACAGGCTGTGCACGACGCCCTTGTCACGGATGACCGTGAGCACCTGGCGGCGCGAGGCCATGTCGCCCTTCTTGGCGAAGGTGATGAGCTTCTCCGCGTAGGGGCGCAGACGCTTGGCCTTGGCCTCCGTCGTCTGGATCCGCCCGTGCTCGAAGAGCGCCGTGGCCAGGTTGGCCAGCAGGAGCTTCTGGTGTGCGGGACTGCCGCCGAGGCGGGCACCCTTCGTGGGCGTGGGCATGGTGGGCGGTTCCTATCCGGGTGGGGCGGGTGGCGGGTGGCTGGAGGTGCGAGCGACTAGCGGGCTAGTACTGCTCGTCCTCGGCGAACGATGCGTCGTCGTCGGCGCCGAACGCCTCCACGACGCTGCTCGGGTCGAACCCGGGCGGGGAGTCCTTGAGCGCCAGGCTCATGGTGGCGAGCTTGGCCTTGACCTCGTCGATCGACTTCGCGCCGAAGTTGCGGATGTCGAGCAGGTCGGCCTCGCTGCGGCTCATGAGCTCACCCACGGTGTGGATGCCCTCGCGCTTGAGGCAGTTGTAGGAGCGGACCGTCAGGTCGAGCTCCTCGATCGGCATCGAGAGGTTCTCGGCGAAGGCCTGGTCCTGCGGCGAGGGGCCCATGTCGATGCCCTCGGCCTCGACGTTGAGCTCGCGGGCCAGCCCGAACAGCTCGACCAGGGTCTTGCCGGCGCTGGCCATGGCGTCGCGCGGCAAGATCGAGTTCTTGGTCTCGACGTCGACGACGAGGCGGTCGAAGTCGGTGCGCTGCTCGACGCGGGTCGCCTCGACCTTGTAGGTCACCTTGAGCACCGGCGAGTAGATCGAGTCGACGGGGATCCGGCCGATCTCCTGGCCGGGCTGCTTGTTCTGCACGGCGGAGACGTAGCCGCGACCGCGCTCGACGGTCAGCTCGACCTCGAGCTTGCCCTTCTCGTTGAGCGTCGCGATGTGCAGGTCGGGGTTGTGCACCTCGACACCGGCCGGCGGGGCGATGTCGGCCGCGGTGACCGCGCCCGGGCCCTGCTTGCGCAGGTACATGACGACGGGCTCGTCGTGCTCGCTGCTGACGACCAGGTTCTTGACGTTGAGGATGATCTCGGTGACGTCCTCCTTCACGCCGGGGACGGTCGTGAACTCGTGGAGGACCCCCTCGATGCGCAGGCTCGTGACCGAGGCACCCGGGATCGAGGAGAGCAGGGTGCGGCGGAGCGAGTTGCCGAGGGTGTAGCCGAAGCCCGGCTCGAGCGGCTCGATGACGAACCGCGAGCGGTACTCGGAGACGGGCTCCTCGGACAGGGTGGGCCGCTGGGCGATCAGCACTGTTCTGGTTTCCTTCCGGCGACGCCCGCAATATGACGTCGCAGCACAAAGGGCGGGCCGCCCGCGGGTGCGGCTCCGGGGAGCCGCACCGCGGACGAGCTGGGGCTACTTGGAGTAGAGCTCGACGATCAGCTGCTCCTGGACCGGCGTGTCGATGACCTGCCGGGCCGGGAGGGCGTGCACGAGGATGCGCATCCGGTTGGGGACGACCTCGAGCCACGCCGGCACCGTGCGCTCGCCGGAGGTGGCGCGGGCGACGACGAAGGGGGTCATCTCGACCGAGCTCGCGCGGACCTCGACGATGTCGTTCTCGGTCACGCGGTAGGACGGGATGTCGACCTTGTGGCCGTTGACCAGCATGTGCCCGTGGCGGACCAGCTGGCGCGCGGCGTCACGGCTCGGCGCGAAGCCGGCGCGGTAGACGACGTTGTCGAGACGGCTCTCGAGGATGCGGAGCAGCTCCTCGCCGGTCTTGCCCTTGCGGCGGTTCGCCTCCTCGTAGTAGCCGCGGAACTGCTTCTCGAGGACGCCGTAGATGCGCGCGCACTTCTGCTTCTCGCGCTTCTGCAGCAGGTACTCGCTGTCCTTGGTCCGGCCGCGGCCGTGCTGGCCCGGCGGGTAGGGGCGGATCTCGATGGGGCACTTGGGCCCATCGCACTTCGAGCCCTTGAGGAACAGCTTCATCTTCTCGCGGCGGCAGCGCTTGCAGTCCGCCCCGGTGTAACGGGCCATGGTGGTGTGTCTCCTGGTTCGCGGGTCGGCAGCGTCAGACGCGGCGGCGCTTGGGCGGACGGCAGCCGTTGTGCGGCGTGGGGGTGACGTCCTGGATCGAGCCCACCTCCAGGCCGGTGGCCTGGAGCGAGCGGATCGCGGTCTCGCGGCCGGAGCCGGGACCCTTGACGAAGACGTCGACCTTCTTCATGCCGTGCTCCTGGGCACGGCGGGCGGCCGACTCCGCAGCCATCTGCGCGGCGAACGGCGTGGACTTGCGCGAGCCCTTGAAGCCGACGTGGCCGGCGCTCGCCCACGCGATCACGTTGCCCGTGGGGTCCGTGATCGAGACGATGGTGTTGTTGAACGTACTCTTGATGTGCGCATGGCCGTGCGCGATGTTCTTCTTCTCCTTGCGACGCACCTTCTTGGCTGCGGCGCCTTGCTGCCGTGACTTGGGGGGCACTGCTTCGCTCCTGGGGTTCTGCGGAGGTCGTCGGTCTCGTCCGTCCGGGACGGGGCCGTACTACGGCTCGTGACGGGGGACGGGGACTACTTCTTGCCGGGCTTCTTCTTGCCGGCGATCGCGCGACGCGGTCCCTTGCGGGTGCGGGCGTTCGTGTGCGTGCGCTGACCGTGGACCGGCAGGCCGCGGCGGTGCCGCAGTCCCTGGTAGGAGCCGATCTCGACCTTGCGACGGATGTCGGCGGCCACCTCGCGCCGGAGGTCGCCCTCGGTGCGGTAGTTCGCCTCGATCCAGTCGCGCAGCTTGACCAGGTCGTCCTCGGAGAGGTCGCGGACCCGGGTGTCGGAGTTGACGCCGGTGCTGGCCAGGGTCTCGAGAGCCCGGGTGCGGCCGATGCCGAAGATGTAGGTCAGGGCGATCTCCACGCGCTTCTCGCGCGGGAGGTCGACGCCGACGAGGCGTGCCATGAGGGGATGCGCTCCTGTTGAGGTGTCGGAGGATCTCGTCCAGCGCCGTTCCCGCTCCCCCCGGTCGCCCGGGAGGGCAGGTCCCCGGCCTCCGTGCCGGGGGTGTCGTCCCGAGCCGCGGGGTGCACGAGCCGGGCTCGTACGCCTGCGCCGCCCGGGGGTCGGGTCGCTGGACCTTGCGCGCGGCCCGGAGGTGCCGGGCCGTGCCTGGTGCGGTGGTCTGGGCCGCACCCCCGGCGGGTCCGCGAGGACTCGCCGGCCGGTGGAACGTCTGGAGGAGCTCCGGGACCAGCCGCTGGCTAGCCCTGGCGCTGCTTGTGCCGCGGCGTGGCCGAGCAGATCACCATGACCCGGCCGTGGCGGCGGATCACCTTGCACTTGTCGCAGATGCGCTTGACGCTGGGCTTGACCTTCACGTGGACCTCTGACGTCTCGCCGGTGCGCGGAGAACGCCCGGGCTCCTACTCGGTCGAATGTGCTTGTGGGTGCTACTTGTAGCGGTAGACGATGCGCCCGCGGTTGAGGTCGTACGGGCTGAGCTCGACGACCACCCGGTCCTCAGGGAGGATCCGGATGTAGTGCTGGCGCATCTTGCCGGAGATGTGAGCGAGGACCTTGTGCCCGTTGGCGAGCTCTACCCGGAAGAACGCGTTGGGCAGGGACTCGATGACGGTGCCCTCGATCTCGATGGCCCCTTCCTTCTTCGGCATGTCCTCCACAATCTGGGGTTGGCGGCTCTCGGGCGGAGGGCTCGAGAACGCACGACAAGGGTCGGCCACATGGGCCGACATGCGAGTCTACGCGACGCGGGACCCTTGGACCAAACGCGAGCCGGAGGACCGCCGGCCGAGCGACCCTCGGAGACCCCGGGACGCCCCGGCCGACCCTCAGGCGCCGAGGGAGCCGACCGCGACGCCCAGGGCGCCCAGCCGGGCCGCGCCGCCGTCGCGGGCGGTCAGCACCCACGGCCCGTCGGCGGTGAGCGCGACCGAGTGCTCGAAGTGGGCCGCGGGCGAGCCGTCGTCGGTCACCACGGTCCAGCCGTCGTCGAGCTCGTGGACCTCGGCGTCACCGAGCACGAGCATCGGCTCGATCGCCAGCGCCATGCCCTCGACCAGGGCCGGGCCCCGGCCGGGCCGGCCGACGTTGGGGACGTGCGGGTCCATGTGCATGGCCGAGCCGATGCCGTGCCCGCCGTAGCCCTCGACCACCCCGAAGGGGCCGGCGCCGCGGGCGGCCGTCTCGACCGCCGCGCTGACGTCGCCGAGCCGCCCGCCGACGCGCGCGGCGGCGATGCCGGCCCACATCGCGTCCTCGGTCGCACGCAGCAGGGCGGCCACCTCGGTGCCGGGCTCCCCCAGCACGACCGTGACCGCGGAGTCGCCGTGCCAGCCCTGGAAGATCGCGCCGCAGTCGAGCGAGAGCACGTCGCCCTCCTGCAGGACCCGGTCGCCCGGGATCCCGTGGACGACCTCGTCGCCGACAGACAGGCACGTCGTGGCGGGGAACCCGTGGTAGCCCAGGAACGAGGGCACCGCACCGGCCGCGCGGATGACCCGCTCGGCCACCGCGTCGAGCTCGCGCGTGGTGAGCCCCGGCCGGGCCGCCTCGACCATCGCCTCGAGCGCGTCGGCCACGACCAGGCCCGCCCGGCGCATGAGGGCGAGCTGCTCGGGGCCCTTGATCTCGAAGGCGTCCTTGCGCCGGCGCAGTGGCACGCGTCGTCCTCAGCTCAGACGTCGAACTCGCGCAGCGTCGCGATCGCGCGCGCCGTGACGCCGTCGACCGGCCCCGTCGCGTCGATGCGGCGCAGCAGCCCGCGCTCCGCGTACCACCCGAGCACCGGCGCGGTCTGCTCGGCGTAGACCTCGAGCCGGCGCCGGATGGTGTCGGCCTTGTCGTCGTCGCGCTGGAACAGCTCACCGCCGCAGTGGTCGCACACCTCGGCGACCTGGGGCGGGTCGAAGTCGACGTGCCAGACGTGCCCGCAGGTGCGGCAGGTGCGCCGCCCCGAGAGCCGGCGCACGACCTCCTCGTCGTCGACCTCGAGCTCGAGCACGACGTCGAGGGCGACCCCGCCCTTCTCCAGGATCTGGGCGAGCACCTCGGCCTGGGCGACGTTGCGCGGGAAGCCGTCGAGCAGGAAGCCCTTGGCCGCGTCGCCGGAGGTGAGCCGGTCGTCGACCATCGCGATGGTCACCGAGTCGGGCACCAGCTCGCCGGCGTCCATGTAGCGCTTGGCCTCGAGCCCGAGGGGCGTGCCGCCGCTGACGTTGGCGCGGAAGATGTCGCCGGTCGAGACCTTCGGCACGTCGTAGTGCGCGGCGATGAACTGCGCCTGGGTACCTTTGCCCGCACCCGGCGGGCCCACGAGGACGAGGCGCACTAGCGGAGGAACCCCTCGTAGTTGCGCTGCTGGAGCTGGCTCTCGACCTGCTTGAGCGTCTCCAGGCCCACGCCGACCATGATCAGCACGCTGGTGCCGCCGAACGGGAAGTTCTGGTTGGCGTGGAAGAGCCCCAGCGCGATGATCGGGATGATCGCGATGACCGAGAGGTAGAGCGAGCCCGGCAGCGTGATGCGCGAGAGGACGTAGTCGAGGTACTCCTCGGTCGGCCGGCCCGCCCGGATGCCCGGGATGAACCCGCCGTAGCGCTTCATGTTGTCGGAGATCTCCTTCGGGTTGAAGGTGATCGCGACGTAGAAGAACGTGAAGAAGATGATCAGCACGACGAACACCAGCACGTAGAGCGGGTGGTCGCCGCGGGCGAGGTAGCGCTGCACCCAGCCGCGCCAGCCGGTCGTCGTGTTGCCGCCGAGCTGGGACACCAGCTGGGGCAGGTAGAGCAGCGACGAGGCGAAGATGACCGGGATGACGCCGGCCTGGTTGACCTTGAGCGGGATGTAGGTGGACGTGCCGCCGTACATCCGGCGGCCCACCATGCGCTTGGCGTACTGCACGGGGATGCGGCGCTGGGCCTGCTCGAACAGCACGACCGCGGCGACGACCACCAGGCCGACCACGATCACCGCGATGAACGCGCTCCAGCCCTTGGCCACCTTGACGTTCCAGAGCCCGTTGGGGAACCCGGAGCAGATCGAGGTGAAGATCAGCAGGCTCATGCCGTTGCCGACGCCGCGGTCGGTGATCAGCTCGCCGAGCCACATGATGACGGCGGTGCCCGCGGTCATGACGCCGATCATCGTGACCAGGCGGAACAGCGACTCGTCGGGGACGAGGTCCTCCTGGCAGCCGCTGAAGATGCGGCCCGGCGTGCGGGCGAGCGCCAGCAGGGCGGTGGACTGCAGCACGGCCAGCGCGACCGTGAGGTAGCGGGTGTACTGCGTCAGCTTGGCCGTGCCGGACTGGCCCTCCTTCTTGAGGGCCTCGAAGCGCGGGATGACCACCGTGAGCAGCTGCACGATGATGCTCGAGGTGATGTAGGGCATGATCCCGAGCGCGAAGACGGAGAGCTGGAGCAGCGCTCCCCCGCTGAACAGGTTGACCATGCCGTAGATCCCGCTGCTGTCCTGCAGGTTGTCAGGGTCGGTGCAGATGTGCACGGCGTGGTAGGACACGCCGGGAGTCGGGAGCAGCGAGCCCAGCCGGAACAGCGCGATGACGGCCAGCGTGAACAGCAGCTTCTTGCGCAGGTCAGGCGTACGGAACGCCCGGGCGAACGCGGTGAGCACAGATCCTCCTGCGCGGAGCCACCCGGAGGTGGCGAGAGTGGGGGCCGGTCGCGGAGCTCGAGGTGAGGCAGGACAACCGACGATAACGCACCGTACGCCAGACGCCCGCCCTCCGTCCCTCGCCCCGGGCCGCGGACGGTCAGGGGCGAGGAGGGGGGGCGGGCGTCTGGGCCACGGCGGGGAGGAGCCTCGACCGAGGGGTCAGAGCTCCGTCGCAGAACCGCCGGCGGCGACGATCTTGTCCTTGGCCGAGGCGGAGAACGCGTCGACGGTCACCTGGACCGGCACGCTGATCTCGCCCTCGCCGAGGACCTTGACCGGGCGGCCCTTCTTGACGACGCCGCGCTCGAGCAGCGCCTCGACGGTGACCTCGCCGCCGTCGGGGAACAGCGTCTGCAGCTTGTCGAGGTTGACCACCTCGAACTCGACGCGGAACGGGTTCTTGAAGCCCTTGAGCTTCGGCAGGCGCATGTGGAGGGGCATCTGCCCGCCCTCGAAGCGCCCGGGGACCTGGTAGCGAGCCTTGGTGCCCTTGGTGCCACGGCCCGCGGTCTTGCCCTTGGAGCCCTCACCGCGACCCACACGGGTCTTCGCGGTCTTGGAGCCCGGGGCCGGACGCAGGTGGTGGACCTTGAGCGGCGTCTCGCCGGTGTTGCCCTTGGCCATGACTACTCCACCTCTTCGACGGTGACCAGGTGCGCGATGGCGCGGACCATCCCGCGGATCTCGGGACGGTCCTCCTTCACGACCACGTCACCCATCCGCTTGAGGCCCAGGGTGCGCAGCGTGTCGCGCTGCACCTGGGTCCCACCGATCTTCGAACGGGTCTGCTGCACCTTGAGCCGTGCCACCTCAGGCCACCCCCGCCGCGCGAGCGCGCAGGAGGGCCGCCGGGGCGACGTCCTCGAGCGGCAGGCCGCGGCGCGCGGCCACGGCCTCCGGGCGCTCGAGCCCGCGCAGCGCGGCCACCGTGGCGTGCACGATGTTGATCGCGTTGGACGAGCCGAGCGACTTCGACAGCACGTCGTGGATGCCTGCGCACTCGAGCACGGCGCGCACCGGACCGCCGGCGATGACGCCGGTACCGGCGCTGGCCGGCTTCAGCAGCACGACGCCGGCAGCGGCCTCGCCCTGGATCGGGTGCGGGATGGTGCCCTGGATGCGCGGGACCTTGAAGAAGTGCTTCTTGGCCTCCTCGACGCCCTTGGCGATCGCCGCGGGCACCTCCTTGGCCTTGCCGTAGCCGACACCGACGGTGCCGTCGCCGTCGCCGACGACGACGAGCGCGGTGAAGCTGAAGCGGCGGCCGCCCTTGACGACCTTGGCGACGCGGTTGATCGCGACGACGCGCTCGACGTAGGCAGTCTTGTCGGCACCGGAGTCGGTGCGACGGTCGTCGCGACCGCGACGGTCGCGACGGTCTCCGCCGCCGGCTGCGCCGGTGCCGCCACCGGCACCGCCGCCACGGCGCTGGGGTCCAGGCATGGGGGTCTCTCTTCCTTCGTTTCGGTCGTCAGTCGTCAGTGGCGGGCTCGTCCTAGAAGGACAGGCCGGCCTCGCGAGCCGCGTCCGCCACAGCGGCGACACGACCGTGGTACTTGTTGCCGCCGCGGTCGAAGACCACGGCGGTCACGCCGGCCGCCTGGGCGCGCTGGGCAACCAGCTCGCCGACGCGACGGGCCTTGGCCGTCTTGTCGCCGTCGAGGGCCCGCAGGTCTGCCTCGAGCGTCGAGGCCGAGGCCAGCGTGCGGCCCAGCGTGTCGTCCACGACCTGCACGACCATGTGCCGGGAGGACCGGCTCACGACCATGCGCGGCCGCACGGCCGAGCCGGTGACGCGCTTGCGGACCCGCAGGTGCCGCCGCGCGCGCTTGATGCCCTTGGCCTCTACGCGCTTGCGCTTGATCCCGAGTGCCATTACTTGCCAGCCTTTCCGACCTTGCGCCGGACGACCTCGCCCTGGTAGCGCACACCCTTGCCCTTGTACGGGTCGGGCTTGCGGATCTTGCGGATCTTCGCGGAGACCTCACCGACCTTCTGCTTGTCGATGCCCGACACGACGAACCGCGTCGGGGCCTCGACGGTGAAGGTGATGCCCTCCGGGGGGTCGATGACGACCGGGTGGCTGAAGCCGAGGGCGAACTCGAGCGAGGAGCCACGGGCCGTGACGCGGTAGCCCACGCCGACGATCTCGAGGGTCTTCGAGTAGCCCGCGGTGACGCCCTGGATCATGTTGGCGACGAGGGTGCGCGAGAGCCCGTGGAGCGACTTGGCCTCGCGGCTGTCGTCCGGACGGGACAGCTGCAGCGTGCCGTCCTCGGAGCGCTGGATGGTGATGGGCTCCGCGAGGACGTGCGTGAGCTCGCCCTTGGGACCCTTCACGTTGACGGTGCGGTCGTCGACGAGGACGTCGACACCGCTCGGGACCTGCACGGGCAGGCGGCCGATGCGCGACATGGTGACGCTCCCCTTACCAGACGTAGGCGAGGACTTCTCCGCCCACGCCCCGCTTCGATGCCTGCCGGTCGGTCAGCAGACCGGACGACGTGGAGATGATCGCGATGCCGAGGCCGCCCAGCACGCGGGGCAGGCCGGTGGACTTCGCGTAGACCCGCAGACCGGGCTTGCTCACGCGGCGCAGGCCGGCGATCGAGCGCTCGCGGTTGGGGCCGTACTTCAGGTCGACCACGAGCTCCTGGCCCACGGTCGCGTCCTGGACGCGCCAGCCGCCGATGTAGCCCTCCTGCTGGAGGATCTCGGCGATGCCGGACTTGAGCTTCGAGTGCGGCATGCGCACCTCGTCGTGGTACGCCGTGTTGGCGTTGCGCAGACGCGTGAGCATGTCTGCGATCGGGTCGGTCATCGTCATGGCCGGGACTGCTTTCCCGCCGGGTTCCACCGGGGCTCGAGAGCCCCGGGGCCTGTGGCGTTCTGGGAGTGGCGTGCGTACGGGTGGTGCGGGTCGTGCAGGACGAGCAGGACGGCTACCAGCTGCTCTTGGTCACGCCGGGCAGCTCGCCGCGGTGCGCCATCTCGCGCAGGCAGACGCGGCACAGGCCGAACTTGCGGTAGACCGAGTGCGGCCGGCCGCAGCGCTGGCAGCGGGTGTAGCCGCGGACGGCGAACTTCGGCTTCGCGAGGGCCTTGTTGATCAGGGACTTCTTGGCCACGGCTCAGGACTCCTTGAACGGGAAGCCGAGGGCACGCAGCAGGGCACGACCCTCGTCGTCGGACTTGGCGGTCGTGACCACGGTGATGTCCATGCCCCGCACGCGGTCGATGCGGTCCTGGTCGATCTCGTGGAACATCGACTGCTCGGTCAGGCCGAAGGTGTAGTTGCCCGCACCGTCGAACTGCTTGGGCGAGAGGCCGCGGAAGTCGCGGATGCGCGGCAGCGCGGTCGAGAGCAGGCGGTCGAGGAACTCCCACATGCGGTCGTTGCGCAGCGTGGTGTGCGCCCCGATCGGCTGGCCCTCGCGCAGCTTGAACTGCGCGATCGACTTGCGGGCCTTCGTGACCGCCGGCTTCTGGCCGGTGATCGACGCGAGGTCGCGCACGGCGCCCTCGATCAGCTTCGAGTCGCGAGCGGCCTCGCCGACGCCCATGTTGACCACGACCTTGACCAGCGTCGGGACCTGCATGGGGTTGGCGTAGCCGAACTGCTCGGTCAGGGCGCCCGCGATCTCGCTGCGGTAGCGCTGCTTGAGGCGCGGGATCGTCCGCTCCTCGGTGGTGGTGCTCATCAGATGTCCTCACCGGTCCGCTTGGCGACGCGGACGCGAGATGTCTTGGTGCGACCGCCGCGCTCGACCTGCTCCTCGCGGATGCCGACGCGGGTGCCGACGCGCTTGCCGTCCTTCTCCACGGCCAGCATGACGTTGCTGATGTGGATGCCGGCCTCGGTCGTCACGATGCCGCCGGTCTTGGCGCCACGCGCGGTCTGGCCGACCTTGGTGTGCTTCTTGATCCGGTTGACACCCTCGACGACGACCTTGTCGCGGTCCGTGAGGACCTCGAGGACGCGGCCGGTCGCTCCCTTGTCCTTGCCGGCGATGACGAGGACGCGGTCGCCCTTCTTGATGCGGGGCTTCGACATGGCTCAGACCACCTCCGGGGCGAGCGAGATGATGCGCATGAACCGCTTCTCGCGCAGCTCGCGGCCCACCGGGCCGAAGATGCGCGTGCCGCGGGGGTCGCCGCCGTCCTTGATGATGACGGCAGCGTTCTCGTCGAAGCGGATGTAGGAACCGTCGGGCCGGCGGCGCTCCTTGGAGGTCCGGACGACGACCGCCTTGACGACGTCGCCCTTCTTCACCGTGCCGCCGGGGATGGCGTCCTTGACCGTGGCGACGATGACGTCGCCGATGCCCGCGTAGCGCCGGCCCGAGCCACCGAGGACCCGGATGCACAGGAGCTCCTTGGCCCCGGTGTTGTCGGCGACGCGCAGTCGCGACTCCTGCTGGATCATCGGTTACTTCGCCTTCTCGAGGATCTCGACGACGCGCCAGCGCTTGGTCGCCGACAGCGGCCGGGTCTCCATGAGCAGCACGCGGTCGCCGACACCGGCGTCGTTGCGCTCGTCGTGCGCCTTCAGGCGGCTCGTGCGGCGCACGACCTTGCCGTAGAGCGGGTGCTTGAAGCGGTCCTCGACGGCCACGACGACGGTCTTGTCCATCTTGTCGCTCACCACGAGGCCCTCGCGGGTCTTGCGGTAGCCGCGCGAGGCCGCAGCCTGGCTGGTGGTCCCGCTGGTCTCTGCGATCTGCTCGCTCACGCTGCTCCCTCCGTGGTGTCGACCTGGGTGATGCCGAGCTCGCGCTCGCGCAGGATGGTGTAGATGCGGGCGATGTCGCGACGCACCGACTTGAGGCGGCCGTGGTTGTCCAGCTGCCCGGTGGCGGCCTGGAAGCGCAGGTTGAACAGCTCTTCCTTGTGCTCGCGCAGCTTGGACATCAGCTCGTCCTCGTCGAGGCCGCGGAACTCGACGGCCTTGGTCCCGAGAGCCATCAGACGACACCCTCTTCGCGCTTCACGATGCGGCACTTCATGGGCAGCTTGTGCGCGGCGCGCATCAGAGCCTCCCGGGCCGTCTTCTCGTTGGGGTAGGACAGCTCGAACATCACGCGTCCGGGCTTGACGTTGGCGATCCACCACTCCGGCGAGCCCTTGCCGGAGCCCATGCGGGTCTCGGCCGGCTTCTTGGTGAGCGGACGGTCCGGGTAGATGTTGATCCACACCTTGCCGCCACGGCGGATGTGCCGCGTGATGGCGATACGGGCGGACTCGATCTGCCGGTTCGTCACGTAGGCCGGCTCCAGCGCCTGGATGCCGTACTCGCCGAACGTCACGCGGGTTCCGCCCTTGGCGGCGCCCGAGCGACCGGGGTGGTGCTGCTTGCGGTGCTTGACCCGACGGGGAATCAGCACGGGTCAGCCCTCCTGTCCGGGGGTCGAGCCCTGCTGGGCCTCGACGACGACCTGCTCGACGGCGGAGGCCGTCGTCTGCGACTGGTGCGGACCGGCCTCGTGGGCGGTGTCGCCCGCCGCGGTCGGCGTCGCGCCGACCTCGGCGTCGCGGCGCGGGCCGCGGGAGCCGGCACCGGCACCGCCGCGGGGCGGACGGGCGGCGGAGCGGTCGCGGGACCCGGCGCGGGCGGCGGCCGCAGCCGCCTGGCGCTCGGCGGTCAGGCTGGTGACGTCGCCCTTGTAGATCCACACCTTGACGCCGATGCGCCCGAACGTGGTGCGCGCCTCGTAGAAGCCGTAGTCGATGTTCGCGCGCAGCGTGTGCAGCGGCACGCGACCCTCGCGGTAGAACTCCGAGCGCGACATCTCGGCACCGCCGAGGCGGCCCGAGCACTGCACGCGGATGCCCTTGGCGCCGGCCTTGGTCGCGCTCATCATCGACTTGCGCATGGCACGCCGGAACGACACCCGGCTCGAGAGCTGCTCGGCGACGCCCTGGGCGACCAGCTGCGCGTCGACCTCGGGGTTCTTGACCTCGAGGATGTTGAGCTGCACCTGCTTGCCGGTGAGCTTCTCCAGCTCGCCGCGGATGCGGTCGGCCTCGGCGCCGCGGCGGCCGATGACGATGCCCGGGCGCGCGGTGTGGATGTCGACGCGTACGCGGTCGCGCGTGCGCTCGATCTCCACCTTCGAGATGCCGGCGCGCTCCATGCCGCGCGTCATCAAGCGGCGGATCGCGACGTCTTCCTTGACGTAGTCCTTGTAGAGTTTGTCGGCGTACCAGCGGCTCTTGAAGTCGGTGGTGATGCCGAGCCGGAACCCGTGCGGGTTGACCTTCTGACCCACTAGCGGGTCCCTCCCTTCGTGCGGTCGGCAGCCTGCTGCTGGACCGACTCCACGACAACGGTGATGTGGCTCGTACGCTTCCGGATCCGGTAGGCCCGGCCCTGCGCGCGCGGCCGGAACCGCTTGAGCGTGGGACCCTCGTCGACGTAGGCCTGGCTGACCCGCAGCGTGGCCGGGTCGAGCTGCTTGTTGTGCTCGGCGTTGGCCACCGCGCTCGCGACGACCTTGCCCACGGGCTCGCTCGCCGCCTGCGGGGCGAACTTGAGGACCGTGAGGGCCTGCTCGGCGTCGAGGCCGCGGATCAGGTCGACGACGCGGCGGACCTTCATCGGCGACATGCGCACGTAGCGCGCGGTCGCCAGGGCCTCGTTGTCGCCGAGGTGGCGGGTCTTGTTCTCAGCCACGACGCGACCTCCGGTCGTCCTTGACGTGACCGCGGAAGGTGCGCGTCGGGGCGAACTCGCCGAGCTTGTGGCCCACCATCGAGTCCGTCACGAAGACGGGCACGTGCTTGCGGCCGTCGTGGACCGCGATCGTGTGGCCGATCATGGCCGGCACGATCATCGAGCGCCGGGACCAGGTACGGATGACTGTCTTGGTGCCCTTGTCGTTCTGCACGTCCACCTTCTTCATGAGGTGGTCGTCGACGAAAGGACCCTTCTTCAAGCTGCGCGGCATCGCTGGCTACCTGCTCCCTAGCGCTTCTTGCCGGTCTTGCGACGGCGGATGATGAGACGGTCACTGGGCTTGGAGGCCCGGCGGGTCCGGCCCTCCGGCTTCCCGTTCGGGTTGACCGGGTGGCGACCACCGCTGGTCTTGCCCTCACCACCACCGTGCGGGTGGTCGACGGGGTTCATGGCGACACCGCGGACGCTGGGGCGGATGCCCTTCCAGCGGTTGCGGCCGGCCTTGCCCCAGTTGATCGAGGACTGCTCGGCGTTGCCGACCTCGCCGATCGTGGCGCGGCAGCGGGCGTCGACGTTGCGCGTCTCGCCCGAGGGCATGCGCAGCAGCGCGTAGGCGCCCTCCTTGGCGACCAGCTGCACGCTGGTGCCTGCGGAGCGGGCGATCTTCGCGCCCTGCCCCGGCCGCAGCTCGATGCAGTGCACCACGGTGCCGACCGGGATGTTGCGCAGCGGCAGGTTGTTGCCGGGCTTGATGTCGGCGGCGGGGCCGTTCTCGATCGCGTCGCCCTGCTTCAGGCGGTTCGGCGCCACGATGTAGCGCTTGGTGCCGTCGACGTAGTGCAGCAGCGCGATGCGCGCGGTGCGGTTGGGGTCGTACTCGATGTGAGCGACCTTGGCCGGCACGCCGTCCTTGTCGTCGCGGCGCCAGTCGATGATGCGGTAGGCGCGCTTGTGCCCACCGCCCTGGTGGCGCGTGGTGATGCGGCCGGTGTTGTTGCGGCCGCCCTTCTTCGGAAGGGGGACGACCAGCGACTTCTCCGGCTCACTGCGCGTGATCTCGGCGAAGTCGGCAACGCTCGAGCCACGCCGTCCCGGCGTCGTCGGCTTGTACTTGCGGATGCCCATGGGGTGTCGCGTCCTCGTCAGCTGTTCGGATCTTCAGCGGCTGTGTCTCGGTGCCCGGTCGCCCGGGGTCAGGAGACCGGCCCGCCGAAGATGTCGATGCGGTCACCGTCTGCGAGGGTCACGACCGCTCGCTTCGTGGACACGCGCTGCCCGGTCCCGAAACGGGTCCGCTTGCGCTTGCCCTCTCGATTCATCGTGTTGACCGAGGTCACCCGCACCCCGAACACCTTCTCGACAGCGGTCTTGATCTCGGTCTTGTTGGAGTCCGGCCGCACCAGGAAGGTGTACTGGTTGAGGTCGAGCAGGCCGTAGCTCTTCTCGCTCACCAGCGGTGCCAGCAGGACGTCGCGCGGACCGCGCGCCAGCAGCGCCCGGCTCGGGCTCGCTCCGTTGACGGCGCTCACTGCTCGCTCCCCTCGGTGGTCTCTGCCAGTTCGCTCTCGCGGGCGACCGCGCTCGCACCCACGCGCTCGGCGAGGAACGCGTCGAGCGCGCCGCGGGTGAAGACGACGTCGTCCGAGACGAGCACGTCGTAGGTGTTGAGCTGGTCGAAGTAGATCCAGTGGACCTGCTCGAGGTTCTTGACCGAGCGCAGGCCGACCTCGTCGCCGCGGTTGAGCACGACGAGCAGGTGGCGGCGCGAGCTGATCGTGGTCAGCGTCGCGAGCGCGGCCTTCGTCGACGGCGCGTCGCCCTCGACCAGAGCGGTCAGCACGTGGACCCGGCCGTGGCGCGCCCGGTCGGAGAGCGCACCGCGCAGCGCGGCGGCCTTCATCTTCTTGGGCGTCCGCTGCGAGTAGTCGCGGGGGGTCGGGCCGTGCACGACGCCACCGCCGACGTACTGCGGGGCGCGCGTCGAGCCCTGGCGGGCGCGGCCGGTGCCCTTCTGGCGGAACGGCTTGCGGCCACCGCCGCGCACCTCGCCGCGGGTCTTGGTGTCGTGGGTGCCCTGGCGCGCGGCGGCCAGCTGGGCCACGACGACCTGGTGCATCAGCGCGACGTTGACCTGGACCTCGAACACCTCTGCAGGCAGCTCGACGGTGCCGGCCTTCTCGCCGGCCGGGGTGAGGACGTCGACGGTGCTCACTTGCCAGCCCCCTTCAGCGGAGTCTTGGAGGCCGTGCGGACCAGCACGAGGCTGCCGCGCGGGCCGGGGACGGCGCCCTTGATGAGCACGAGGCCCTTGTCGGCGTCGACCGCGTGGACCGTCAGGCCCTGGGTCGTGGTGCGCACGGCGCCCATGCGACCGGCCATGCGCACGCCCTTGAACACGCGACCGGGGGTCGCGCAGGCGCCGATGGAGCCGGGCGAGCGGTGCTTGCGCTGCACGCCGTGGCCGGCGCCCAGGCCCTTGAAGCCGTGGCGCTTCATGACACCGGCGAAGCCCTTGCCCTTGCTCCGGCCGACGACGTCGACCTTCGTGCCGGCCTCGAACACCTCAGCGGTGACCTCCTGGCCGAGCGCGTAGTCGCCGGCGTCCTCGGTGCGGACCTCGACGAGGTGGCGGCGGGGCGTGACCCCGGCCTTCTCGAAGTGGCCGGCGAGGGGCTTGACGACCTTGCGCGGGTCGATCGCGCCCCAGCCGAGCTGGACGGCGGAGTAGCCGTCGGTGGCGGGCGTGCGGACCTGGGTCACGACGCACGGACCGGCCTGGACGACGGTGACGGGGACGAGCTTGCCGGCGTCGTCCCAGACCTGGGTCATGCCGAGCTTCTCGCCGAGGATGCCTCGGACGTTGCGTACCTGTGCAGCCATGATCAGTCGAATCCCTCAGAGCTTGATCTCGATGTCGACGCCGGCCGGCAGGTCGAGCCGCATGAGCGAGTCAACCGTCTTCGGCGTCGGGTCGAGGATGTCGATGAGGCGCTTGTGGGTGCGCATCTCGAAGTGCTCGCGCGAGTCCTTGTACTTGTGCGGCGAGCGGATGACGCAGTAGACGTTCTTCTCCGTCGGCAGCGGCACCGGGCCGGCGACCTGTGCACCAGTGCGGGTCACGGTCTCGACGATTTTGCGCGCCGAAGAGTCGATGACCTCGTGGTCGTAGGCCTTCAGCCGGATGCGGATCTTCTGTCCCGCCATGGCGTGGTGATCGTCCTTTGTCTAGTGCCGCACAGTGTGGAGCTGCTGCTCGCTCGTCCCGCCGGCCCTGCTGGGCCGGGCCGGTCGCGCTGGTCCTGCGTGCCCCGGAGCGCTCGCTCCGACCCCCGAGGTCGGGCGTGTCGCGCTCCAGGACGCTCTGCGGCCTCTGCTGCGCCGCAGCCCTCCCCCCGCCGGAGCGGCTGGAGGTCGTGCGGAGCAGGTGGACCGCCTGCGAGCGGGCCTCGACGGGTCCCTCTCCGCACCGCGCTCCTGGTACCGGCGGACCGGCCTTGGAGCACACGCGGGAGCAGGCCCCGTCAGGGCAACCTCGTCAGTATGGCGCATGCAGGCCCTCCAGGTCCAATCCGCCCCCTGGCGGCGGCAGTCGCCAGGGGCCGGGCTGGGACCCGCTCCCCCGCCGGGGCGGCGGGGGCGGGCACGCCTCGGGCCGGCGCGCAGGGTGCGCGCCGGCCCGAGGAGGGTGCTACTTGTTGATCTTGGTGACGCGACCCGCACCGACGGTGCGGCCACCCTCGCGGATGGCGAAGCGCAGGCCGTCCTCCATGGCGATGGGGTGGATGAGGGCCACCGTCATCTCCGTGTTGTCGCCCGGCATGACCATCTCGGTGCCCTCGGGGAGGGTCACGACGCCGGTCACGTCGGTCGTGCGGAAGTAGAACTGCGGGCGGTAGTTGTTGAAGAACGGCGTGTGCCGGCCGCCCTCGTCCTTCGAGAGGATGTAGACGTTCGCCTCGAAGTCGGTGTGCGGGGTGGTCGTGCCCGGCTTGATGACGACCTGGCCGCGCTCGACGTCCTCGCGCTTGATGCCGCGGAGGAGCAGGCCGACGTTCTCGCCCGCCTGGCCCTCGTCGAGCAGCTTGCGGAACATCTCGATGCCGGTGACGGTCGTCGTCTGCTTGGTCTCGTGGATGCCGACGATGTCGACGGTCTCGTTGACCTTGACGACGCCGCGCTCGATGCGTCCGGTCACGACGGTGCCGCGGCCGGTGATCGTGAAGACGTCCTCGACGGGCATGAGGAACGGCTTGTCGACCTCGCGCTCGGGCTGCGGGATCGCGGTGTCGACCGCGTCCATCAGCTCCATGAGCTTGTCGGCCCACTCCTGGTCGCCCTCGAGCGCCTTGAGGGCCGAGACGCGCACGACCGGCAGGTCGTCGCCCGGGAACTCGTACTCGGAGAGCAGCTCGCGGACCTCGAGCTCGACGAGCTCCAGGATCTCCTCGTCGTCGACCATGTCGGACTTGTTGAGGGCCACGACGATCGCGGGCACGCCGACCTGGCGGGCCAGGAGCACGTGCTCCTTCGTCTGCGGCATCGGGCCGTCGGTCGCCGCGACCACGAGGATCGCGCCGTCCATCTGGGCCGCGCCGGTGATCATGTTCTTGATGTAGTCGGCGTGACCGGGGCAGTCGACGTGCGCGTAGTGGCGCGCCTCGGTCTGGTACTCGACGTGCGCGATCGAGATCGTGATGCCGCGCTGCCGCTCCTCGGGCGCCTTGTCGATCTGGTCGAACGGCGTGAAGGGGTTGACGTCCGGGTAGCGGTCGTGCAGGACCTTGGTGATCGCCGCGGTGAGCGTCGTCTTCCCGTGGTCGATGTGCCCGATCGTCCCGATGTTGACGTGCGGCTTGGTCCGCTCGAACTTCGCCTTCGCCACGGTGGTGTCCTCCTCAGGACTTTACGAGATGCCGCGGCCGTGTGGCCGCACTGCTTGGTCGTGCGCTCTGGTGCGCGGGGTGGTGCTGGGGTCGTGCGTGAACAGGTGGAGCAGGGTAGCGGCTACTCGCCGCGGACCTTCTTGACGATCTCCTCGGCCACGTTGCGCGGGACCTCGGCGTAGGAGTCGAACTGCATGGAGTAGCTCGCGCGGCCCTGCGTCTTGCTGCGCAGGTCGCCGACGTAGCCGAACATCTCCGACAGCGGCACGAGGGCCTTCACGGCACGCGCGCCGGAGCGCTCCTCCATGGCCTGGATCTGACCACGGCGGGAGTTCAGGTCACCGATGACCTCGCCCATGTAGTCCTCGGGCGTGATCACCTCGACGGCCATCATCGGCTCGAGCAGCACCGGGTCGGCCTTGCGGGCCGCCTCCTTGAACGCCATCGAGCCGGCGATCTTGAACGCCATCTCGGAGGAGTCGACCTCGTGGTAGCCGCCGTCGAGCAGGGTCACCTTGACGTCGACCATGGGGTAGCCGGCGAGGATGCCGAGCTCCATGGCCTCCTGGGCGCCCGCGTCGACCGAGGGGATGTACTCGCGCGGGATGCGGCCGCCGGTGACCTTGTTCTCGAACTCGTAGCCGCCGTCGGCGCCGCCGGTCGGGGCCAGCGCGATCTGGATCTTCGCGAACTGGCCGGAACCGCCGGTCTGCTTCTTGTGGGTGTAGTCGTAGCGGTCGATCGTCTTGCGGATCGTCTCGCGGTAGGCGACCTGCGGCTTGCCGATGTTGGCCTCGACGTTGAACTCGCGGCGCATGCGGTCGACCAGCACCTCGAGGTGCAGCTCGCCCATGCCGGCGAGGATCGTCTGGCCGGTCTCCTCGTCGGTGCGGACCACGAACGTCGGGTCCTCCTCGGCGAGGCGCTGGATCGCGACGCCGAGCTTCTCCTGGTCGCCCTTGGACTTGGGCTCGACGGCGACCGAGATGACCGGCGCGGGGAAGTTCATCGACTCGAGGATCACGGGGGCGTCGGTGGCGCAGAGCGTGTCACCGGTCGTCGTGTTCTTCAGGCCCATGACCGCGCCGATGTGGCCGGCGGTCAGGGTGTCGATGGCCTCCTTCTTGTTCGCGTGCATCCGGTAGATCTTGCCGATGCGCTCCTTGTTGCCCTTGGTGCTGTTGAGCACCTGGGTGCTCGTGTCCAGGGTGCCGGAGTAGACCCGGATGTAGGTGAGCTTGCCGAGGTGCGGATCGCTCATGATCTTGAACGCGAGGGCGGACAGCGGGGCCTTGTCGTCGGGCTCGCGGGAGATGACCTCGTCCTCGTTGCCCACGGCGTGGCCCTCGACGGCACCGACGTCCAGCGGGGAGGGCAGGTAGCGCACGACCGCGTCGAGCATGGGCTGGACGCCCTTGTTCTTGAACGCGGAGCCGCAGAGCACCGGGGTGATCTTGCTGGCGATCGTCGCGCGGCGGACCGCGGCGATGATCTCGTCCTCGGTGGGCTCGTTGCCCTCGAGGTACTGCTCCATCACCGTGTCGTCGTTCTCGGCGAGGGTCTCGACGAGCTTGTCGTGCCACTCCTGCGCCGCCTCGGTGTGCGACGCGGGGATCTCGACCGTGTCGTACATCTCGCCCTTGCTGGCCTCTTCGCTCCAGAGCAGGGCCTTCATGGCGATGAGGTCGATGACGCCGCGGAAGCCGCCCTCGGACCCGACCGGGATCTGCAGCACCAGGGGGGTGGCACCGAGGCGGTCCACGATCATGTCGACGCAGCGGTGGAACTCGGCACCGGTGCGGTCGAGCTTGTTGACGAAGCAGATGCGCGGCACGCCGTAGCGGTCGGCCTGGCGCCACACGGTCTCGGACTGCGGCTCGACGCCGGCCACACCGTCGAACACGGCGACGGCGCCGTCGAGGACGCGCAGCGAGCGCTCCACCTCGACGGTGAAGTCGACGTGGCCCGGCGTGTCGATGATGTTGATGGTGTGGTTGTCCCACGTGCAGGTGGTCGCAGCGGACGTGATCGTGATGCCACGCTCCTGCTCCTGCTCCATCCAGTCCATCGTCGCCGCGCCCTCGTGGACTTCACCGATCTTGTAGTTGATGCCCGTGTAGAACAGGATCCGCTCGGTGGTCGTGGTCTTGCCCGCGTCGATGTGGGCCATGATCCCGATGTTGCGGACCTGGGCCAGGCCGGTGGTGCGCAGGTCGGTCGCCATGAGGCTGTTCGCGTCCCTCTGTCAGCTGAGGTGTGTCAGCAGGTGTCTGTGGTGTGCCGGCCCGCTCGTGGGCGGTCCGGCTGGTGTGCGGGGCACCGGAGTGGTGGTACCCCGCGCACGGGCGCGACTACCAGCGGTAGTGCGCGAAGGCCTTGTTGCTCTCGGCCATCTTGTGGGTGTCCTCGCGGCGCTTGACGCTCGCCCCGAGCCCGTTGCTCGCGTCGAGGAGCTCGTTCATGAGCCGCTCGGTCATCGTCTTCTCGCGGCGGCCCTTGGAGTAGCCCACCAGCCAGCGCAGCGCCAGCGTGGTGGAGCGGCCCGGGCGGACCTCGACCGGCACCTGGTAGGTCGCGCCACCGACACGGCGGCTGCGGACCTCGAGGGTCGGCTTCACGTTGTCGAGCGCGCGGCGCAGGGTCACCACGGGGTCGGCGCCGGACCTCTCGCGGGCACCCTCGAGGGCGCCGTAGACGATCTGCTCGGCGATCGACTTCTTGCCGCTCTGGAGCACCTTGTTGACGAGCTGGGTCACCAGCGGCGAGCCGTAGACCGGGTCGACGACGAGGGGTCGCTTGGGTGCAGGTCCCTTGCGGGGCATCAGCTCTTCTCCTTCTTCGCGCCGTAGCGGCTGCGAGCCTGCTTGCGGTTCTTCACACCCTGCGTGTCGAGCGACCCACGGATGATCTTGTAGCGGACGCCCGGCAGGTCCTTCACACGACCGCCGCGCACGAGCACGATCGAGTGCTCCTGCAGGTTGTGGCCGACGCCGGGGATGTAGGCCGTGACCTCCATCTGGCTGGTCAGGCGCACACGGGCGACCTTGCGCAGCGCAGAGTTCGGCTTCTTCGGCGTCGTCGTGTAGACGCGCGTGCAGACGCCGCGACGCTGGGGGCTCCCCTTGAGCGCCGGCGTCTTCGTCTTCGTGGCCTTGTCCTGCCGGCCCTTGCGGACCAGCTGTTGAATCGTGGGCACCGCGTCCGTACTTCCCTTCCAGATCCCGTCCCGCGCCCCGCCGCACACTGCGGGCCGGGCTGCCGCACTCGCCACCCCCGCGGTCGGGCGTGTCGCCCGGACTGCGGCTCGGATGCGCGCATGCGTGGGCCTGGGTTCACCCAGGCACGAAGTACGAGAGTACCCAGCGTTGTGCCGCTCGGTCAAAGCGTGGCCGGATGGGCACGAGACCGGGCGGTCGCACGGGTGCTCCCGGGGGCGGGCGTCCGCCCCGGTGCACCAGCGTACGCGCGCAGAGGGCCCTGTGCGAGGGCCGAGCGCCGGTCGCTCAGCTGTAGTCGACGCTCGTGCCCGAGCTGTCCCCGAGGGTGAGACCCAGCACCAGCAGCCCGCCCAGCGCGAGCACCGCGAGCACGGCGAGCACGATGTTGGCCCAGGCGACGATGCGGGCGGCCTTGGCCAGCCCCTCCCCCGTCTTGGCGCCGTGCGACGCGCGGATCGCCGCGTCGGCGCTGCGGGCCAGGAACAGCGCGACGACCGCCGGCACGACCGGGCACACCACGAACGAGCCGATCGCGCACACGAGCGCCGCGACCGCGGTGCCCTCGGTCTGCGGCGCGGCGTACCCGTAGCCGTACGGCTGGCCGTACTGCTGCCCGAAGGGCTGCGCACCGTACTGCGAGCCGTACGGCTGCGCGCCGTACTGCTGCTGCGCACCGTAGGGCTGCCCGCCGTAGGGCTGGTACGGCTGCTGCTGGCCGGACGGCTGCTGCTGGCCGTACGGCGGCTGGCCGTAGGGCTGGGAACCGTAGGACGGCTGCTCGGGCGCCGGCTCCCCGGACCCCCAGGGCCCGCCCGTGCTGCCCGAGTCGCTCACGTCGTCGATCCCCTCGCTCGTGCCGCGGGGGCTCCCCCGGCTGGTCGGCACATCCTGCCAGCACCGCGGGCTCGGGCCCGCCGCGCACGCCAGGACGACCGACGCCGGGGACACCGGAGACGCCGAGAGGCCGCCCCCTCCCCGAGCGGGGAGAGGACGGCCTCTGCGCGACGTGCGGGACGACTAGCCGCGGAACGGGCCGTAGTCGTAGTCCTCGAGCGGCACGGCCTGGCCGGAGCCCTGGCCGAACGCCGAGTAGTCGAGCTCCTCGTAGCCGGGCAGCGCGTACATCGCCGCCTTCGCCTCCTCGGTGGGCTCCACCCGGATGTTGCGGTAGCGGGGCAGGCCCGTACCGGCCGGGATGAGCTTGCCGATGATGACGTTCTCCTTGAGGCCGAGCAGCGGGTCGCTCTTGGCCTCCATGGCGGCGGTCGTGAGCACGCGGGTGGTCTCCTGGAAGGAGGCCGCCGAGAGCCACGACTCGGTCGCCAGCGAGGCCTTCGTGATGCCCATCAGCTCGGGACGACCCGAGGCCGTCTGGCCGCCCTCGGCGAGCACCCGACGGTTCTCCTCCTCGAAGCGGCCGCGCTCGACCAGCTCGCCGGGCAGCAGCTCGGCGTCGCCGGACTCGATGATCGTGACCCGCTTGAGCATCTGGCGGACGATCACCTCGATGTGCTTGTCGTGGATCGACACGCCCTGCGAGCGGTAGACCTCCTGGACCTGCTCGACCAGGTGGATCTGCACCTGGCGCGGGCCGAGGATGCGCAGCACCTGCTTCGGGTCGACCGCGCCCTGGATGAGCTTCTGGCCCACCGTGACGTGGTCGCCGTCGGCGACGAGCAGCCGCGAGCGCTTCGAGACCGGGTAGGCCAGCTCCTCGGAGCCGTCGTCCGGGGTGATGACCAGCTTGCGCTGCTTGTCGCTGTCCTCGACCGCCACCCGTCCGGAGGCCTCGGCGATCGGCGCGACGCCCTTGGGCGTGCGCGCCTCGAACAGCTCGACCACGCGCGGGAGGCCGTGGGTGATGTCGTCACCCGCGACGCCGCCGGTGTGGAACGTACGCATCGTGAGCTGGGTGCCCGGCTCGCCGATCGACTGGGCGGCGATGATGCCGACCGCCTCGCCGACGTCGACCAGGTGCCCGGCCGCGAGCGAGCGTCCGTAGCACATCGCGCAGGTGCCGACCTTGCTGTCGCAGGTCAGGACCGAGCGCACCTTGATGCGGTCGATGCCGGCCGCGATCAGGTTGCCGATGACCACGTCGCCGAGGTCGGCGCCGGCCGGCGCCACCTCGACACCGTTCGCGTCGAGCGCCGCCTCGGCGAGGGTGCGCGCGTAGACGCTGGTCTCGACGTTCTCGGCCCGCACCAGCCCCGTGCCGTCGGCCTTCGGCTCGCCGATCAGCATGACGATGCCGCGGTCGGTGCCGCAGTCCTCCTCGCGGATGATCACGTCCTGCGAGACGTCGACCAGACGACGGGTCAGGTAGCCCGAGTCGGCGGTGCGCAGGGCGGTGTCCGCGAGGCCCTTGCGGGCGCCGTGGGTGGCGATGAAGTACTCGAGGACCGAGAGGCCCTCGCGGAAGTTCGCCTTGATCGGGCGCGGGATGATCTCGCCCTTCGGGTTGGCCACCAGGCCGCGCATGCCGGCGATCTGGCGGACCTGCATCCAGTTCCCTCGGGCGCCCGAGTTGACCATCATGAACACCGTGTTGTGCAGCGGGAACGACTGCTGCATGGCCTCGGCGACCTTGTTCGTCGCCTCGGTCCAGATGTTGATGAGCTCCTGGCGGCGCTCGTCGTCGGTGATCAGGCCGCGCTCGTACTGGCCCTGCACCTTCTCCGCGCGCTGCTCGTGGGTGTCGAGGATGCTCTGCTTCTCCTTGGGGGTGACGACGTCCTCGATGGAGATCGTCACGCCCGAACGGGTCGACCAGTGGAAGCCGGCCGCCTTGAGGGCGTCGAGCGTCGCAGCGACCTGGACCTTCGGGTAGCGCTCGGCGAGGTCGTTGACGATCCCCGAGAGCACCTTCTTGTCGACGATCGCGTCGACGAAGGGGTAGTCCTCGGGCAGCGCCTCGTTGAACAGCGCGCGGCCCAGGGTCGTCTCGAGCAGGAACGGAGCACCCGGCTCCCAGCCCTCGGGGGTCGCGAAGCCCGCCGGCGGCACGATCGAGTCGAGCCGGATGCGGACCTTCGCCTGCAGCGAGAGGCTGCGCTGGTCGTAGGCCATGACGGCCTCCGACACCGAGCCGAAGACGCGGCCCTCGCCCGGTGCTCCCTCGCGCAGCGAGGTGAGGAAGTAGATGCCCAGCACCATGTCCTGGGTCGGCGCGGTGATCGGACGACCGTGCGCCGGGCTCAGGATGTTGTTGCTCGACAGCATGAGGATCCGGGCCTCGGCCTGCGCCTCCGCCGACAGCGGGAGGTGGACCGCCATCTGGTCGCCGTCGAAGTCGGCGTTGAAGGCGGTGCAGACCAGCGGGTGGATCTGGATGGCCTTGCCCTCGACCAGCTGCGGCTCGAAGGCCTGGATGCCCAGGCGGTGCAGCGTCGGCGCGCGGTTGAGCATGACCGGGTGCTCGGTGATGACCTCTTCGAGGACGTCCCACACGACCGGACGGGCACGCTCGACCATGCGCTTGGCCGACTTGATGTTCTGGGCGTGGTTGAGGTCGACCAGCCGCTTCATGACGAAGGGCTTGAAGAGCTCGAGCGCCATCTGCTTGGGCAGGCCGCACTGGTGCAGCTTGAGCTGCGGGCCGACCACGATGACCGAGCGGCCGGAGTAGTCGACGCGCTTGCCGAGCAGGTTCTGGCGGAACCGGCCCTGCTTGCCCTTGAGCATGTCGGACAGCGACTTCAGGGGCCGGTTGCCCGGGCCCGTCACCGGCCGGCCGCGGCGGCCGTTGTCGAACAGCGCGTCGACGGCCTCCTGCAGCATGCGCTTCTCGTTGTTGACGATGATCTCGGGCGCGCCGAGGTCGAGCAGGCGCTTCAACCGGTTGTTGCGGTTGATGACGCGGCGGTAGAGGTCGTTCAGGTCGCTGGTGGCGAAGCGGCCGCCGTCGAGCTGGACCATCGGGCGCAGGTCCGGCGGGATGACCGGGATGCAGTCGAGCACCATGCCGTTGGGCGAGTTCGTCGTGTTGAGGAACGCGCTGACGACCTTGAGGCGCTTGAGCGCACGGGTCTTCTTCTGGCCCTTGCCGGTGCGGATGATCTCCCGCAGCTTCTCCGCCTCGGCGTCGAGGTCGAAGGACTTCAGGCGGGCCTGGATCGCCGCAGCGCCCATGCCGCCGTCGAAGTACTCGCCGAAGCGGTCGCGCATCTCGCGGTAGAGCATCTCGTCGCCCTCGAGGTCCTGGATCTTCAGGCCCTTGAAGCGGTCCCAGACGTCGTTGAGGCGGTCGATCTCGCGCTGCGCGCGGTCGCGCAGCTGCTTCATCTCGCGCTCGGCGCCCTCGCGGACCTTGCGGCGCGCGTCGGACTTGGCGCCCTCGGCCTCGAGGGCCGCGAGGTCCTCCTCCAGCTTGCGCTGGCGTGCCTCGACGTCGGAGTCGCGACGCTGCTCGAGCTGGCTGCGCTCCACGCCGATCTGCGCCTCGAGCGAGGGCAGGTCCTGGTGGCGGCGCTCCTCGTCGACGAACGTGATCATGTAGGCCGCGAAGTAGATGATCTTCTCGAGGTCCTTGGGGGCCAGGTCGAGCAGGTAGCCCAGCCGGCTCGGGACGCCCTTGAAGTACCAGATGTGCGTGACGGGCGCGGCGAGCTCGATGTGGCCCATGCGCTCACGGCGCACCTTGGCGCGCGTGACCTCGACGCCGCAGCGCTCGCAGATGATGCCCTTGAAGCGGACGCGCTTGTACTTGCCGCAGTAGCACTCCCAGTCCCGGGTGGGACCGAAGATCTTCTCGCAGAACAGACCGTCCTTCTCAGGCTTGAGAGTCCGGTAGTTGATGGTCTCGGGCTTCTTCACCTCGCCGTGGCTCCACGTGCGGATGTCGTCCGCAGTGGCCAGGCCGATGCGCAGCTCGTCGAAGAAGTTGACGTCGAGCACGTGGGTCCTTCTCTCGCTATGTCTCTCGCGCACGTTCCATGTCAGGGCCTCGCCCGGGCCGGGTCCGCGGCACCCGTGGAGGGTGTGCCGCGGACCCGGCCGCAGGCGTACGGCCTAGACCTCTTCGACGCTGCTCGGCTCGCGCCGCGACAGGTCGATCCCCAGCTCCTCGGCCGCCCGGAAGACGTCCTCGTCGGTCTCGCGCATCTCGATCGACATGCCGTCGCTGGACAGCACCTCGACGTTGAGGCAGAGCGACTGCATCTCCTTGATGAGCACCTTGAAGGACTCGGGGATGCCGGGCTCGGGGATGTTCTCGCCCTTGACGATCGCCTCGTAGACCTTGACGCGGCCGAGGACGTCGTCGGACTTGATGGTCAGCAGCTCCTGCAGCGCGTAGGAGGCGCCGTAGGCCTCGAGGGCCCACACCTCCATCTCGCCGAAGCGCTGGCCGCCGAACTGCGCCTTGCCGCCCAGGGGCTGCTGGGTGATCATCGAGTACGGGCCGGTCGAACGGGCGTGGATCTTGTCGTCGACCAGGTGGTGGAGCTTCAGGATGTAGATGTAGCCCACCGAGATCGGCGCCGGGAACGGCTCGCCGGAGCGGCCGTCGAACAGCCGCGCCTTGCCCGAGGACCCGATCAGGCGCTGGCCGTCGCGGGTCACGTTGGTCGAGTCGAGCAGGCCGGTGATCTCGGCCTCGCGCGCACCGTCGAAGACCGGGGTCGCCACGTTGGTGCCGGGCTCGCCCACGTCTGCCCCGATGCGGCGCAGGTCGGTCTTCCAGGTCTCGCCCGGGGCGTCCTCGCCCTCGACCGTCCAACCGGTCTTGGCGACCCACCCGAGGTGGGTCTCGAGCACCTGGCCGACGTTCATGCGGCCGGGCACGCCCAGCGGGTTCAGCACGATGTCGACCGGGGTGCCGTCCTCGAGGAACGGCATGTCCTCGACCGGGAGGATCTTCGAGATGACGCCCTTGTTGCCGTGCCGGCCGGCGAGCTTGTCGCCGTCGGTGATCTTGCGCTTCTGGGCGACGTAGACCCGGACCAGCTGGTTGACGCCCGGCGGGAGCTCGAAGCCCTCGTCGCGGTCGAAGACCCGGACGCCGATGACCTTGCCGGACTCGCCGTGCGGGACCTTGAGGCTGGTGTCGCGCACCTCGCGGGCCTTCTCGCCGAAGATCGCGCGGAGCAGGCGCTCCTCCGGGGTCAGCTCGGTCTCGCCCTTGGGCGTGACCTTGCCGACCAGGATGTCGCCGGGGACGACGTCGGCGCCGATGCGGATGATGCCGCGGTCGTCGAGGTCGGCGAGGACCTCCTCGGAGACGTTCGGGATGTCCCGGGTGATCTCCTCGGGGCCGAGCTTGGTGTCGCGGGCGTCGACCTCGTGCTCCTCGATGTGGATCGAGGAGAGGACGTCGTCCTGCACCAGGCGCTGGCTGAGGATGATCGCGTCCTCGTAGTTGTGGCCCTCCCACGACATGAACGCGACCAGCAGGTTCTTGCCGAGCGCCATCTCGCCGTTGTCGGTGCAGGGGCCGTCGGCGAGGACCTGGCCGGCCTCGACCCGCTGGCCCTCGTTGACGATCGGGCGCTGGTTGAACGCGGTGCCCTGGTTGGAGCGGCGGAACTTCGCGACGCGGTAGGTCTGGTAGGTGCCGTCGTCGTTGGTCACCGTGATGAAGTCGGCGGCCAGCTCGGAGACGACACCGCCCTTCTCGGCCACGATGACGTCGCCCGCGTCCTTGGCGCCGCGGTACTCCATGCCCGTGCCGACCAGCGGGGACTCGCTGCGCAGCAGCGGCACCGCCTGGCGCTGCATGTTGGCGCCCATGAGCGCGCGGTTGGCGTCGTCGTGCTCGAGGAACGGGATCATCGCGGTCGCGACCGAGACCATCTGGCGCGGCGAGACGTCCATGTAGTCGACGTCGTCGGCCGGGATGTACTCGACCTCGCCGCCCTTGCGGCGGACCAGGACGCGCGGCTCGGCGAAGCTGCCGTCGGCGGTGAGCGGCGCGTTGGCCTGCGCCACCACGTGCTCGTCCTCCTCGTCGGCGGTCAGGTAGTCGACCTCGTCGCTGACCTTGCCGCCCACGACCTTGCGGTAGGGCGTCTCGACGAACCCGAACGCGTTGATGCGCGCGTAGGTGGCGAGCGAGCCGATCAGGCCGATGTTCGGGCCCTCAGGGGTCTCGATCGGGCACATGCGGCCGTAGTGGCTCGGGTGGACGTCGCGGACCTCCATGCCGGCGCGCTCGCGGGACAGACCACCGGGGCCCAGCGCGGAGAGGCGGCGCTTGTGCGTCAGGCCCGCGAGGGGGTTGGTCTGGTCCATGAACTGGCTGAGCTGGGAGGTCCCGAAGAACTCCTTGATGCTCGCCACGACCGGGCGGATGTTGATCAGGGTCTGCGGCGTGATCGCCTCGACGTCCTGGGTCGTCATGCGCTCGCGGACGACGCGCTCCATCCGGCTCAGGCCCGTGCGGACCTGGTTCTGGATGAGCTCGCCGACCGTGCGCAGGCGCCGGTTGCCGAAGTGGTCGATGTCGTCGACCTCGACGCGCACGGTGCCGCGCGGGGCCTCGACGCTCGTGTCGCCGGCGTGCAGGGCCACGATGTAGCGGATGGCCCCGACGATGTCGTCGACGGTGAGGACGCCCGCGTTGATCTCGGCGTCGGTCCCGATCTTCTTGTTGACCTTGTAGCGGCCGACCTTGGCGAGGTCGTAGCGCTTCGGGTTGAAGTAGAGGTTCTCGAGCAGCGTCTGCGCGGCCTCGCGGGTGGGCGGCTCGCCCGGGCGCAGCTTGCGGTAGATGTCGAGCAGCGCGTCGTCCTGGCCGGTCGTGTGGTCCTTCTCCAGCGTGGACCGCATCGACTCGTACTGGCCGAACTCCTCGAGGATCTTGGCGTCGTCCCAGCCGAGGGCCTTGAGCAGCACCGTGACCGACTGCTTGCGCTTGCGGTCGACGCGGACGCCGACCTGGTCGCGCTTGTCGATCTCGAACTCGAGCCAGGCGCCGCGGCTCGGGATGATCTTGGCGCCGAAGATGTCCTTGTCGGACGTCTTGTCGAGCGTCTTGTCGAAGTAGACGCCCGGCGAGCGCACCAGCTGCGACACCACGACGCGCTCGGTGCCGTTGATGATGAAGGTGCCCTTGTCGGTCATGAGCGGGAAGTCGCCCATGAAGACCGTCTGGGACTTGATCTCGCCGGTGTTGTTGTTCATGAACTCGGCGGTCACGAACAGCGGGGCCGAGAACGTGATGTCACGTTCCTTGCACTCGTCGACCGAGTACTTCGGCTCGTAGAACTCCGGGTCCGAGAACGACAGGGACATGGTGCCCTGGAAGTCCTCGATGGGGCTGATCTCCTCGAAGATCTCCTGGAGACCGGACTTGTCGGGGACCAGCACGCCCTGGGCGCGGAGTCCCTCGATGCGGGTCTTCCACTTGGAGTTGCCGAGCAGCCAGTCGAAGCTGTCGGTCTGGAGGGCCAGGAGGTTCGGAACCTCGAGCGGCTCACGGATCTTGGCGAAGGAGATGCGACGTGGTGCGGTAGCGGTGCTGCTGTGGATGACGGTCGTGCCTGAATCGGGGCGCGAGGCGGCCAAGAGGGGTCCTTCCGAGGCTCGGAGCTCGAGGCAAGCGGGGTGCGTGCCCAACAACCCCCACCTCCGGGACCCTCAGAGCGGGTACACGGGGCATTTGAAGTCTCACAGGGCAGCGCAAAGCGACAGCATACCCATGAAGGCAGGCTGCCGCAAGGCCCCTCTGGAACCCGGCCCCGACGAGGTCTCCCCGTCGTCCGTGCCGCTGGCCGGACGCCGCAGTACTACCCCGAGCGCGCCGCGCTGAACTCCTGCTCGCCGGTGGTCGTGCCCCGGTGCGCAGCCGCGTCGGTCCGGCGCGAGCAGGATGGCCCGAGAGGCACCCCGAGGTCAAGCACCCGTCCGGGTCGAGGGGTGCGTGGCGCGCCGGGCGCGGGTGCCAGGGCCGGCGCCCGGGACCGGCCGGCGGACGGGCCCCGAACGCCGCAGAGCCGCCCGCGCGGCGTGCGCGGACGGCTCTGACGGGGTTCCGGGCGCGGGGCCCGGAGGGGGTGCTACTTGACGGTGACCGTGGCGCCGGCGCCCTCGAGAGCGGCCTTGGCCTTCTCGGCGGCGTCCTTGGCGACCTTCTCGAGGACGGGCTTGGGGGCGCCGTCCACGAGGTCCTTGGCCTCCTTGAGGCCCAGGGACGTGAGGCCGCGGACCTCCTTGATGACCTGGATCTTCTTGTCGCCGGCCGACTCGAGGATGACGTCGAACTCGTCCTGCTCCTCGGCAGCGGCGGCGTCGCCACCGGCGCCACCGGCAGCCGGGGCGGCCGCGACGGCGACAGGAGCGGCGGCGGTGACGCCGAAGGTCTCCTCGAACTGCTTCACGAACTCGCTGAGCTCGATGAGCGTGAGCTCCTTGAACGCGTCGAGGAGCTCGTCAGTGCTGAGCTTCGCCATGGTGGCGGGTCCTTCCGTACGGTGGGGCTTGCGGATCAGGGTCGGACGAGGCGGTTGTCAGGCCTCGAGCGGTGCCTCGGCGGCGTCGGCAGCAGCCGGAGCCTCCGTGGCGGCGTCGGCCGCAGCCGGCGCCTCCTCGGCGGCCTCGGCCGGAGCCGGTGCCTCCTCGGCAGGGGCGCCCTCGGCGCGCTGGGCGCGGAGGGCCTCGGCCAGGCGGGCCGCCTGGCTGAGCGGGGCCTGGAACAGCGCAGCGGCCTTGGCCATCGTGGCGTTCATCGCGCCAGCGGCCTTGGCGAGCAGCACCTCGCGCGACTCGAGGTCGGCGAGCTTGGTGATGTCGGCGGCGCTCACCGGCTTGCCGTCGAGCACACCGCCCTTGATGACGAGCAGCGGGTTCGCCCTCGCGAAGTCACGCAGGCCCTTGGCCGCCTCGACGGGCTCGCCCTTGACGAAGGCGATGGCCGACGGGCCGGAGAGCAGGTCGTCGAGACCGGTGACGCCGGCCTCGCGAGCTGCGATCTTGGTGAGCGTGTTCTTCACGACGGCGTAGGTGGCGCCCTCGCCCAGGGAGCGGCGGAGCTCCTTCATCTGGGCGACGGTGAGCCCGCGGTACTCGGTGAGCACCGCCGCGGACGAGCTGCTGAAGTGCTCGGTCAGCTCGGCGACGGCAGCTGCCTTCTCAGGCTTCGCCATGGGTCCTCCTTCGGTGCTGGGCAGCGGAGGGCCCGGAGAACACGAACGCCCCGGCGCGAGGCGCACGGGGCGGTGGGGCAGGCACGCTCTCGAGCGGGCTGCAGCACTTCCGGTCACCTGCGCGGGCCGCCCGGGTGGTCCGGGTCCTTCGGCCTGCTCCAGCACGACACGTCGTCGGGCGGGGAGCAGGCAGCCAGCGGTCTTCGGCAGGCTCCACAGTACGCGACGCTGTCGGCCGGCACCAAATCGCTGCGTCCGAACGCGCTGCGCGCCGACCAGCGCGTACGTGCCGACGGCTTCGGACACGGAGGTTCGCGCAGGACGACGGCGCGGCACCCCGGGCAGGGGTGCCGCGCCGTCGTCGCAGAGCGGGAGGGCCTCAGGCGGAGGCGGTCTCCTCCTCCATCAGGTTGCGGGTGCGCGAGGCGTCGAGCGGGATGCCCGGGCCCATGGTCGTCGCCAGGGTCGCGTTGCGGATGTAGCGGCCCTTGGCGGCCGAGGGCTTGAGGCGGTTGACCTCCTCCATCGCGGCGGCGTAGTTCTCGACCAGCGACTGGTCGTCGAAGCTCGTCTTGCCGATGATGAAGTGCAGGTTCGCGTGCCGGTCGACCCGGAACTCGATCTTGCCGCCCTTGATGTCGGTGACCGCCTTCGCCACGTCAGCGGTCACCGTCCCCGTCTTGGGGTTGGGCATGAGGCCGCGCGGGCCGAGGACGCGGCCGAGGCGGCCGACCTTGCCCATGAGGTCGGGGGTCGCCACGACGGCGTCGAAGTCGAGCCGGCCCTTGGCGACCTCGTCGATGAGCTCGTCGGAGCCCACGATGTCGGCGCCGGCGGCGCGGGCGGCCTCCGCGCGGTCACCGTTGGCGAAGACGAGGACGCGAGCCGTCTTGCCGGTGCCGTGGGGCAGGTTGACCGTGCCGCGGACCATCTGGTCGGCCTTGCGGGGGTCGACGCCCAGCCGCAGGGCGACCTCGACGGTCGCGTCGTACTTGGTGGTGGAGGTCTCCCGGGCGAGGCGGACGGCCTCGAGCGGGGCGTAGGACTTGTCCGCGTCGATCTTCTCGACGGCGGAGCGGTAGGCCTTGCTGCGCTTCACTGCTTCTCCTGGTGTCTGTGGGAGGTCGTGGTACGGGCCGCGCGAGGCCCTGCCACTGCGAGGGGTGCGAGGTCCGGGAGGTCCCCGGGGCCGGCACTAGCCCTCGACGGTGATGCCCATCTGGCGGGCGGTGCCGGCGATGATCTTCTCGGCGGCGTCGATGTCGTTGGCGTTGAGGTCGGGCATCTTGGTCTGCGCGATCTCGCGGACCTGCTCGCGGGTGAGCTTGCCGACCTTGGTCTTCTGCGGCTCGGCCGAGCCCTTCTGCAGCCCCGCCGCGGCGAGGATCAGGCGGGCCGCCGGCGGGGTCTTGGTGACGAACGTGAACGAGCGGTCCTCGTAGACGCTGATCTCGACCGGCACGACCTGGCCGCGCTGGGCCTCGGTCGCCGCGTTGTAGGCCTTGACGAACTCCATGATGTTGACGCCGTGCTGACCCAGGGCAGGGCCGACCGGCGGCGCCGGCGTGGCTGCACCGGCGTTGATCTGCAGCTTGATGATCGCTGCGAGCTTCTTCTTGGGGGGCATCTCTCTCGCGTCCTCGTTGGGTGCGCCTCGACCGTGGCGGTCGAGGTCAGATCTTCTGGATCTGGCTGAAGGGGAGCTCGACCGGGGTCTCCCGGCCGAAGATCTCGACGAGCCCCTTGACCTTGCGGGCGTCGACGTCGATCTCGTTGATGGTGGCGTGCAGGGTGGCGAACGGGCCCTCGGTGACCATGACCGAGTCGCCGACGGCGAAGTCGACGACCTTGACCTCGGCCGCAGCGGCGCCCGCGCCCTTCTTGGCCACCGGCTCGGGGGCGAGCATGCGCCCGACCTCGTCGAGGCTCAGCGGCGAGGGGTTGTGCGCGTGGCCGACGAACTGGGTCACGCCCGGGGTGTTGCGCACGGTGCCCCACGACTCGTCGGTGAGGTCCATGCGCACCAGGACGTAGCCGGGGAACTTGGTGCGGCGCACCAGCTTGCGCTGGCCGTTCTTGATCTCGGTGACCTCTTCCATCGGGACCTCGATCTGGAAGATGTAGTCCTCCATGTTGAGGGTCGCGATGCGCTGCTCGAGGTTGGCCTTCACGCGGTTCTCGTAGCCGGCGTAGGAGTTGACGACGTACCAGTCGCCCGGGGCGCGGCGCAGCGCGGCGTAGAACTCCTCGACCGGGTCGCCCTCCTCGTCCTCGGCGGAGCCGTCCTCGGCGGAACCGTCCTCGGCGGAGGCATCCGCGGACTCGACCGAGTCGGGGCTGCCGGGGTGCTCGACGCCGACCTCGCCCGCGAGCTCCTCCTCGGTGGCGTCGGCCACGGCCCAGCCCTCGACGTAGCCGCCGGAGGCGTCGTCGGTGCCCCCGAGCGCGTCGGTGCCGGCGCCCGTGTCGTCACCGGGGTCGGCGGCGAAGGGGTCGATGCCCGCGCCCGAGACGTACGGAGAGCCGGTGAAGGCGCCTTCGGCGGCGGCGGCCTCTTCGCTCTCGGTGTGCGGGGCGTCGAATGGGCTCTGGGACACGGTGGGCGGCTCCGTCTTGTCGGGTCTTCCCCGTCGTTGAGGGGACGTGCACTGAGGGGATGTGCGCTGAGGGGACGTGCAGGCGCTGAGGGGATGGTGGGCACGGCTCGTCGCGGCGGGCCGGGTGCGCGGAGGGGCTAGCTGAACGCCCAGAACATGAGTCGGCCGAACGCGTAGTCGAGGACCGAGAGCAGGGCGATCATGACCAGCACGAAGGCGATGACGACCGTCGTGTAGTTCGACAGCTCCTTGCGGGTCGGCCAGATGACCTTGCGCAGCTCGGCGATGACCTGCCGGACGTAGAGGGAGACCCGTGCCGGCAGGCTGCCCCGCTCGCCCCGCGCGGGTCGCCGGGGTGCCTCGCGCTCGGACGCGGCGCTGCTGCCGTCGTGCAGCTCTGTCACGGGGTCGGCTCCTGTGGTCGAGTGGTCGAGTGGTCGGTCTGCGGGTCGAGGTGCGGCCGAGCGGGCTCGGGCTGGCGTGCTTCTGCTCTGCGCGTGCGGTGTCGACACGTCGCCGACGGACCAGTGTACGGCGTGGCGCCTCCCGCGGTCGAACCCGCGACCGCTCGGCAACCGGCGGGCGGAGCGCCGGCCCGGTCTGGCAGCATGCCTGCCATGAGCGCCGCCGCCTCCACCGCCCGCGTCCCTGCCCGCGTCTCCGCCCGCGTGGGCGCCATCGCCGAGTCGGCGACGCTCGCGGTCGACGCGAAGGCCAAGGCGCTCAAGGCGGCGGGCCGGCCGGTCATCGGCTTCGGTGCCGGCGAGCCCGACTTCGCCACCCCGGCGCACATCGTCGAGGCGGCCGTGCGGGCCTGCTCCGAGCCCCGGATGCACCACTACACACCCGCCGCCGGCCTGCCGGAGCTGCGCGAGGCGGTCGCCGCCAAGACGGCCCGCGACTCGGGCTTCGAGGTCCCCGCCTCCCAAGTCCTCATCACCAACGGCGGCAAGCAGGCCGTCTACAACGCCTTCGCCGCGCTGCTCGACCCGGGCGACGAGGTGATCGTGCCGGCGCCCTACTGGACGACCTACCCCGAGAGCATCCGGCTGGCCGGCGGCGTGCCGGTCGAGGTCCACACCGACGAGACCACCGGCTACAAGGTCGACCTCGAGTCGCTCGAGGCCGCGCTGACCCCGCGCACCAAGGCGCTGCTGTTCGTCTCCCCGTCCAACCCCACCGGGGCCGTCTACTCCCCCGAGCAGACCGAGCAGATCGGCCGCTGGGCCCTCGAGCGCGGCATCTGGGTGGTCACCGACGAGATCTACGAGCACCTGGTCTACGGCGAGGCGCGGTTCTCGTCGGTCCCCGCGCTGGTGCCCGAGCTGGCCGAGCGCACGATCGTCGTCAACGGGGTGGCCAAGACCTGGGCCATGACCGGCTGGCGGGTGGGCTGGCTGATCGGGCCCGCCGACATCGTGAAGGCCGCCTCCAACCTGCAGAGCCACGCGACCTCCAACGTCGCCAACGTCTCGCAGGCCGCGGCGCTCGCGGCCGTCACCGACGACCTGTCGGCCGTGCGCGAGATGCGCACCGCGTTCGACCGCCGCCGCCGCACGATGGTGCAGATGCTCAACGAGGTGCCGGGCTTCGTGTGCCCGGAGCCGGAGGGCGCGTTCTACTGCTACCCCTCGGTGAAGGGCGCGCTCGGCCGCGAGGTCGCGGGCCGGCGCGTCGAGACCTCCGCGCAGCTGTGCGAGGTCGTTCTCGAGGCCGCCGAGGTCGCGCTGGTGCCCGGCGAGGCCTTCGGGACGCCGGGCTACGTGCGCCTGTCCTACGCGCTCGGCGACGCCGACCTCGCTGAAGGGGTCGGGCGCGTGCAGCGCCTGCTCGCCGAGCAGGGCTGAGCCGACCGCCCGGATGCCGCGCGACCTCGCCACGCTGCCCAAGGCGCACCTGCACCTGCACTTCACCGGCTCGATGCGGCACCGCACGATGGTCGAGCTCGCCTACAAGGCCGGCGTGCGGCTGCCGGAGTCGCTGCGCACCGACGCCCCGCCGCAGCTGACCGACGTCGACTCGCGGGGCTGGTTCCGCTTCCAGCGGCTCTACGACGTCGCCCGCTCGGTGCTGACGACCGAGGACGACGTGCGCCGGCTGCTGCGCGAGGCGGCCGAGGACGAGCACGCCGAGGGCTCGCGCTGGCTGGAGGTGCAGGTCGACCCCTCGGGCTACGCCGCCCGCTTCGACGGCGCGACCTCCTTCCTCGAGCTGTTCCTCGCCGCGGCGCGCGAGGCCGAGGAGCGTACGGGCGTCGGCATCGGGGTCGTCGTGGCGGCCAACCGCACGCGCCACCCGCTCGACGCCCGCACCGGCGCGCGCCTGGCCGCCCGCTACGCCGGCGACGGCGTCGTGGGGTTCGGCCTCTCGAACGACGAGCGGCGCGGCGACACCGCCGAGTTCGCGGGCGCGTTCGCCATCGCCCGGCGGGCCGGGCTGCCGACAGTGCCCCACGGCGGGGAGCTGCGCGGCCCCGACCACGTGCGCGAGGTGCTGGTCGCGGCGGAGCCGGCGCGGCTCGGCCACGGCGTACGCGCCGCCGAGGACCCCCGCCTGCTCGAGGAGCTCGCCCGCCGAGGCGTCGCCTGCGAGGTCTGCCCGGCGTCCAACGTCGCGCTCGGCGTCTACGGCGGCCCGCGCGAGGTGCCGCTGCGCACGCTGGTCGAGGCGGGGGTCCCGGTGGCGCTGGGGGCCGACGACCCGCTGCTCTTCGGCTCGCGCCTCGTCGCGCAGTACGCCGTGGCGCGCACCGAGCACGGCCTCGACGACACCGCGCTGGCCGGCCTGGCGGCCTCCTCGGTGCGGGCGTCGTTCGCGCCCGACCACGTCAAGCGGACGCTGCTGGCGCAGGTCGACGCGTGGCTCGCCGCCGACGAGCCCGCCGGCGGCCTGGACTCCTAGCCGACCGGCGCGGCGTCGAGGCCCAGGCCCACGAGCGCCGGCTCCGGCTCGAGCACGACGCCGAACCGCTCGGCCACGCCGTCGCGGACCTCGCGCGCGAGCGCCACGAGCTCGGCGGCGGTGGCGGAGCCGCGGTTGGTCAGGGCCAGCACGTGCTTGGTGCTGATGCGGGCGTCGCCGCGCCCGTGCCCCGGCGCGAAGCCGGCGGCCGAGATCAGCCAGGCGGCCGGCACCTTGACCCGGCCGTCGGCCGCGGGCCAGCGCGGCGCCTGCTCCGGCAGGGCGGCGGCGGCCGGCGCGTCGAGCACGGGGTTGGTGAAGAACGAGCCGGCGCTGCGGGTGTCGGGGTCGGCGGCGTCGAGCACCATGCCCTTGCGCCGGCGCAGCTCGAGCACGGTGTCGCGCACCTGCGCGAGCGGGGCGCGCTGGCCCTCGTCGACGCCCAGCGCGCGGGCGAGCTCGGCGTAGCGCACGGGGTTCGACTGCTCGGCGGGGCGCAGGGCGAGCTCGACGGTCAGCACGAGGTAGCGCAGGCTCCCGTCGGCCAGCCGCTCGCGCTTGAACCGGCTCGTGCGGTAGCCGAAGCCGCAGTCGCCGGCGGGCAGCGTGCGGACGCGGGACTCGAGCCGGTCCCAGACGCGGACGCGCTCGACGGTGTCGCCGACCTCCTGGCCGTAGGCACCGACGTTCTGCACGGGCGTCGCGCCCGTGCTGCCGGGGATGCCCGCGAGACACTCGATGCCGGCCAGCGACTCCTCGACGGCGCGGTCGACGACGCCCTCCCAGGGCTCACCGGCGGCGAGCGCGAGCGTGGGGTAGCCGCAGCCGCAGTCGACCAGCGCGGTGCCCCGCGTCGCGACGTGGACGACGGTGCCCGGGAAGCCCTCGTCGGAGACCAGCAGGTTGCTCCCGCCGCCGACGACGAGGAGCGGCTCCCCCGCGGCGTCGGCGCTGCGCACCGCGTCGACGAGCTCGGCCTCGTCGGTGGCCTCGACGAGCCGGGCGGCCGGCCCCCCGACGCGCAGCGTGGTCAGGTCGGCGAGCGTGGTGCTCACGGTGCCAGCTGGAGCAGCGCCTTGGCGCCGCCGAGGACCTTGACGCCGTCGGAGACGGCGGCGAGCTCGACGCGTACGCGACCGTCCTCGAGCACCTCGGTCACCCGGCCCGAGAGGCGGAGCGGCGCGCCCTCCGGGCCCGGCGGGACGACGAGCGGCTTGACGAACTTGACCGAGTAGTCGACGACGGCGCCGGGCTCGCCCGCCCACGCGGTGAGCAGCCGGGCGGCGCAGGCCATCGTGAACATGCCGTGGGCGATGACGCCGGGCAGGCCGACGGCGAGCGCGGTGCGCTCGTCCCAGTGGATCGGGTTGAAGTCGCCGGACGCGCCGGCGTAGCGCACGAGGTCGGCGCGCGTGACGCGCAGCTCGAGGGGCGCGAGCTCGTCGCCGACGCGTACGCCTGCGGCCGGCCGGCGGCTCACTGCGCGTCCCCGCGCGGGGCGATGACCAGGGTGGACCAGGCGGAGCCGACGGGCTCCGGGGCGCCGCCCCCGGGGCTGTCGGCCGCGAGGTCGACGCGCGCGCTGACGACGGCCGAGCCGCCGAGGACCCGCACCGACTCGATCGTCGCCGTGGCGCGCACGCGGTCGCCCGGCACCAGCGCGCGGCTCATCGCGAACCGCTGGGCGCCGTGCACGACCCGCTCGAGGGAGATGTCGAGGTCGGGGTCGGCCAGGAACGGCTCGAGGCCGCGCCACGCCACCACGAAGGGGAACGTCGGCACGGCCTCGACCAGCGCGGACGGCTCGCTCGCCGGCTCGCCGACGGCGAGGGCGAACTCGCGCAGCTTCTCGACGGCGACCTCGTAGGGCGCGGTGGCCGGGTAGGTGCGCCCGGCCAGGGACGCGTCGAGGGGCACGGCGGGCGCGCGCTCGGGGAGCCGGAGGACTAGCGGGTCTCGCGGTGGGCGCGGTGGCAGCGGCAGTTCGGGCAGAACTTGTTCAGCTCGAGCCGGTCGGGGTCGTTGCGCCGGTTCTTCTTGGTGATGTAGTTGCGGTGCTTGCACTCGGTGCAGGCCAGCGTGATCTTCGGACGGACGTCGGTGGCAGCCACGGGTGCAGCCTCTTTCCCTGTCTTCGTGTGGAGCAGTGCGTGTGGAGCAGTGCGGGGACGAGCGTACGTGCCGGACGGCGGCACGGGTGGAGCGTGGGTGCGTGCAGCGAAGGACGCGGGGTAGCGGTGACCGGACTTGAACCGGTGACACAGCGATTATGAGCCGCTTGCTCTGCCAACTGAGCTACACCGCCGAGCGGCGGTGTCGCCACCGCCGGGTGCGGGCCCCGCGAGGGGCGCCGCCGGCTTGTTCAGAGCCCCAATACGGAATCGAACCGTAGACCTTCTCCTTACCATGGAGACGCTCTGCCGTCTGAGCTATTGGGGCGTGCGAGGTGGACCCGCGAGGACCGAGGATACACGGCCCGGGACCCCCACCACCAACCGGACCCCGGCGGCCCCCTCCCGCGCCGCCGGGGAGCCGGTCACCGCACGGGGTCGGCCGTGGTGCCGGGAGTCGCAGCGGGCGTCGCGCCGGGAGCGCCGCCCAGCGACCCGTCCAGCGGACGGCCCGCCTTCGAGCCCGAGCCGCGCAGGCTGGCGTCCGGGGTCGGGTCGAGGGCGGAGCTCGAGGTCGGGGTCGCGCTCGGAGTGGCGGGCGCCGTGGCGCCGCCGGTCGGCGTCGGCGTGGGACTCGGCTGGTCGGTCGGCGTCGGGGTCGGCGTCGAGGTCGGGCCGCTCTCCTTCCAGGTCCAGCGGACCTGGTCGGTCTCGCGGTCCTCCTGGCCTGCGCAGCCGGCCTTGACGACGCCGGTGAACAGGTAGGGGCCCGGGCCGGGCAGCGTCACGTCGCCGGAGGCGTCGTCGTCGAACGACGGCCCGCTGCACGCGACGCCGAGGTCCTGGCGCGAGAGGATCTTCGAGCCCTGGTAGAGCAGCACGGTGACCGGCGCCCGGTCGCCGCCGCTGAACGTCACGGTGTAGTGGGCGCGGTAGGCGCCGGCGGCCGTGCGCCCGTTGGACGACACGGTCAGCTGGACGACCAGCGGGTCGCCGTCGGGCGTGGCCGTCGGAGTCGGCGAGGTGGTCGCGCTCGCCGTGGCGCTCGTGGTCGGCAGGGTGGGCACCGTCGGGACGGTCGGCAGCGACGAGGCCACCGGGGGCGTCGGCCGCGACGACCCGCGGCCGGGCGACGACCCGGGCCCCGGTGTGCCCGGCTGCACCTGCACGCGGGTGGTGGCCGACGCGGAGGGTGTCGGCGTCGGGGTGGGTGACGCGCTCGCCGTCGCGACGACGACGCCGGGCGTGCTCGCACCGAGGTCGCCGCCGTCGACCGTGCCGCTGCCGCCCGCGTTGCCGATGACCCAGCCGGCCGCAGCGGCGAGCGGGACGAGCGCGGCGGCCGTGGCCATCATCCGCTTCGACGCCCGGTCGGAGTGGGCGCGGGCCACGACGGTCTCGCGCAGCTCGGCGGTGTCGACGTAGCGCGGCGTCTCGTCGGCGAGGCGTCCCAGCCCGTGGCGGAGCAGCTCGCCGAGCTGGTCGGGCTCGTGCGGCTGGTCGGGGCCGTGGGAGCCGGCTGGCTCTCGGGTCACGGTCGGTCACCTCCTTCGTACTGGCGGACGCGGGCGGGGCCCTGCTCCTCGGCGATCATCGTGCGCAGGCGGGTCATCGCGGCCGAGGCCGTGCTCTTGACCGTGCCCGTCGAGATCTCGAGCGCCTCGGCGATGTCCTTCTCGCTCATGTCCTCGTAGAACCGGAGCACGATCACGGCGCGTTGGCGCCGGGGCAGCGAGGTCAGCAGGCGGCGGACGTACTCGCGCTCGTCGGCCGCGCCGTAGGGGTCGAGCAGCTCGACGTCGGGCAGCTCGGCGGTCGGGCGCTCGCCGTTCCACTTGCGCTGCCACCAGCGCGTGTAGATGCTCACCATCACCTTGCGGACGTAGGCCTCGCCGGCCGCCTCGTCGCGCAGCGTGGACCACCGCTGGAACGTCTTGGTGAGCGCCGACTGCAGCAGGTCCTCGGCGAGGTGCCGGTCCCCGGTGAGCAGGTAGGCGGTGCGCAGCAGCGCGGCCGACCGGTCGCGCAGGAGGCGGTCGAACGCCTCCGGCGTGTCCATGCGGCTCCTGTCGACGGTCTCGCGGAGCCGCCACCCGTCGGCCCCCGAGGGCGCGGGTCGTCGGCTCCCCAGCCCACCCAGGGTAGGGGGCGCGGCGAGAGAGGGCGCGGAACCACCCGCGGCCGGCGCTGCGGGCAGCGGGGACAGGTGCTGCACACCCGGTAGGAGACGGCGACCCTCCGCGCAGGTTCATCGAGCACTCGAACGGGTGTCCGGGAGCGGCGCGAGGGCCTGCAGCAGGGCCCAGGAGCACGTACGGCGCCCGGCCGAGGTGGCCGGGCGCCGTGCGGAGGTGGCAGGTGAAGGATTCGAACCTTCGTAGGCTAAGCCGACGGATTTACAGTCCGCTCCCATTGGCCACTCGGGCAACCTGCCGCGTCACCGGCGAGCCGGCGACTGCGGAAGAATAGCGGATGGGGCGACCGCCGGCCGACCGGCCCCGGGCGCACCGCCGGCACCGCACCGTACGCACCGCACGTCCCACGAGAGCACAAGGAGAGCAGTGGCCGACTCGTCGTTCGACATCGTGAGCAAGGTCGACCGCCAGGAGGTGGACAACGCGCTCAACCAGACCGCGAAGGAGCTCTCGCAGCGCTTCGACTTCAAGGGCACCGGCGCCTCGATCAAGTGGTCGGGCGAGGAGGGCGTGCTGCTCGAGGCCTCCTCCGAGGAGCGGCTGAAGGCGGCCTACGACGTCTTCCAGGAGAAGCTCATCAAGCGCGGCATCTCGCTCAAGTCCCTGGACGCGGGCGAGCCCGCGCAGTCGGGCAAGGACTACCGCTTGAGCGCCACGATCAAGCAGGGCATCGCCCAGGACGACGCGAAGAAGATCGCCAAGATCATCCGCGACGAGGGCCCGAAGGCGGTCAAGGCGCAGGTGCAGGGCGACGAGCTGCGCGTCTCGTCCAAGAGCCGCGACGACCTGCAGACGGTCATCGCGCTGCTCAAGGGCAAGGACCTCGACGTCGCGCTGCAGTTCGTCAACTACCGCTAGCGGAGCGGTCGCCGGCGCCCTACCAGGGGCGCCGGCCGGCCAGCTCCTCCAGCCGGGCGACGCGCTCGGCCGTCGGCGGGTGGGTGGAGAACAGCCGGCCCGCCCCGCCGGCGCCGAACGGGTTGGCGATCATCAGCGAGCTGGTGGTCTGGAGCCGCGGCTCCGGCCGCAGGGGCAGTGCCCTCGCGCCGGCGTCGATCTTGCGCAGGGCGCTGGCCAGCGCCAGCGGGTCGCCGGTCAGGGCGGCGCCCGAGGCGTCGGCCTGGTACTCCCGCGACCGGCTGATCGAGAGCTGGATCAGCGAGGCGGCGAGCGGGGCGAGCAGGAGCCCGAGCAGCAGCACGAGCGGGTTGGGCCGGTCCTCGTCGTCGCTGCCCCCGCCGATCGGCAGGAACATGGCGAACTGCGCGACGTACATCACGATGCTCGCGAGCGCCGCGGCGACCGAGGAGATGAGGATGTCGCGGTTGTAGACGTGCGAGAGCTCGTGGCCGATGACGCCGCGCAGCTCGCGCGGCTCGAGCATGGCGACGATGCCCTCGGTGACGCACACCGCGGCGTGCTGCGGGTCGCGCCCCGTCGCGAACGCGTTGGGCGCCTGGGTCGGCGAGACGTAGAGCCGGGGCATCGGCTGCTGGGCCGAGGTCGAGAGCTCGCGCACCATCGCGTACAGCCAGGGCGCCTCGACCTCGCTCACCGGGCGGGCGCGCATGGAGCGCAGCGCGAGCTTGTCGCTGTTGAAGTAGGAGTACGCGTTCACGCCGAGCGCGATGACGAACGCGATCGTCAACCCGCGCGAGCCGCCGACCAGCTGGCCGACGCCGAGGATGAGGGCCGAGAGCGCGCCCAGCAGGACCGCGGTCTTGAGCCCGTTGTGGTAGCCGTGCACCGAAGCCTCTCCGTCTCGACGGCTGCGCCGTCTCACCTGCACGAACGTCGCCGGACCGGCTAGTCGTTCCCCTGGTCGCGCGGTGCGGACGGCGCGTCGGCGAGCCACTCGCCGAGCCGCTCCTTGCCGTGGACCAGCTGCTCGGGCTCGGCCGCGGAGTAGTCGGTGCCGGGCGCCCAGAACAGCGCGTCGAAGGGGCAGACCTCGACGCAGATGCCGCAGTACATGCAGAGGCCGTAGTCGATGTCGAAGCGGTCGAGCACGTGCACCGAGCGCGGCCGGCCGCCGGGACCCTCGGCGGGCACGCGCTCGACGTGCGAGTCGATGGTGATGCACCAGTCGGGGCACTCGCGGACGCAGAGCATGCAGACGGTGCAGTTCGGCTCGCTCAGGGCGATGACGCCGCGGCTGCGCGGCGGGAGGGCGCTCACCGCGTACGCTCCGCGGCGTCCTCGCCCCAGGTGCCCGGCTCGGGAACGCCGGGCGGCAGCGCCCGTCGCCGGGTGCGGCCGCTCGGCTCGTGCTCGCCGGGCCACGGGCGCGCCACGCGGGAGGCGAGCACGAAGTCCTTGCGCAGCGGGTGGCCCTCGAACCCCGGCGGCAGCAGCAGGGGACGCAGGCGGGGGTGGCCCGCGAAGTCGATGCCGAACATCTCGTGCGCCTCCCGCTCGTGCCACGCCGCGCCGCGGAAGACGCCCACCGCGGTCTCGAGGACCGGCGCGCCGGGGTCCAGGGCGGTGGTGAGGAGCACGCCGTGGCCCGCGGAGGGACCGGAGGGCGCCAGCAGGCAGGCGACCACCTCGAGGTGGTCGGACTCGTCGACGCCGGTCAGCCAGTCGAACCACGTCGTGCCGAGACCGTCGCGCAGCGCTCGGAGCGCGACCGCCCACGCCTCGGGCGCCACCGCGGCGCGCGGCAGGTCGGACGGCGTGGCCAGGGTCCGCGCCGTGCCGCGCAGCGCAGCACCGAGCCCGGCGAGCGCCTGCTCGACCTGCGCGGTCTCGAACGGGGCGCTCACGAGAGGGGTGCGCCGTCGGCGAGGGAGCGCTCGAGCCGGGCCAGGCCCTCGGTCAGGGCCTCCGGCCGCGGCGGGCAGCCGGGCACGTAGAGGTCGACGGGCAGCACCTGGTCGACGCCCTTGGTGACGCTGTAGGAGTCCCAGTAGGGCCCCCCGCTGGCGACGCAGGCGCCGAAGGCGACCACCAGGCGGCGTCCGGGGAGCGCGTCGTAGGCGGCCACGACCGAGGGCAGCAGCTTGTCGGTGACCGTGCCGCTCACGAGCAGCACGTCGGCGCGCTCGGGGTCGTGCGCGAAGGGTGCCGCACCGGGGTGGTCGACCTGCCGGCGGGCCGCCGCGGCCGAGACCTCGACCGCGCAGCAGGCGAGCCCCGCGTCGAGGACGTGGAGCCGCAGGCGCGAGCCCCAGTCGAGGACGCGGGTCCCGGGCTGGCCTGCGGGTGCGGCGGTGTCTGGCACGGTGCCCTGAGGATAGTCGGCGCAGTGCCGGGGTCCCCGTTCGCCCAGAACCTGTGGAGAACCGCCTCCAGGCCCGCACCGCTGGGCTAGAGTCCGCTCGCCGGTGCCCTCCAGGGGCGCCGCTCGTCGTCCGCCGGTCTCCAGGAGGCCGCCGAGTGGGGGGTCCAACCGTGCACGTCAACCTGTCGAGGCTCCGCGAGAGGGTCGCGCTGCGCCCGCGCGCCGCCGTCGCCGCCGTCCCCGCGCTGCTGCTCGCAGGCCTGGTCGGCGTGCCCGCCGTCTCCAGCCCGGCGCAGGCGGCCGCGCCCACCGCCCGCACGGTGCTGGCGAAGGTCAAGGTCAAGGCCTACGCGCCGGTGACCGGCTACACCGCAGCGCGGTTCGGCAAGGCGTGGGCCGACATCAACCACGACACCTGCGACACCAAGAACGACATCCTCTGGCGCGACCTCGGCCGCACCGCGGTCCTGGCGCCGCGCAGCCGCTGCGTCGTGGCGCGCGGGTCGTTCCACAGCTTCTACACCGGGCGCACGATCCGCTACTCGCGCACGCACCCGGCGAACACCGCCGTCGACCGCGTCGTGACCACCCAGCAGGCGTGGCGCACCGGGGCCCGGTCCTGGACGGCGCAGAAGCGGCTCATCTTCGCCAACGACCCGCTCAACCTCGTGACGGTCGACAAGGCGACGAGCGCCCGCCGCGGCAACCGCGACGCCTCCACCTGGAAGCCGGCCACCACGGCCAGGAGCTGCAGCTACGTCGCGCGGCGCATCGCGGTGCAGGCGAAGTACGGCCTCTGGACCACCGCGGCCGAGAAGAAGACATACACCGCGGTCCTCGCGCACTGCCCCCGCCAGCCCGCACCGACCGGCGGGGCCGCGCTCCCCCGAGCTGCCGGCCGCCCCGCGCCCGGAGGCACCACGACCCCCGGCGACAACCTGCCGGCCCCCGGGTCGACCGTGAACCCGAGCCCGCGCCCCACGACGGGCACCGGCCCCGGCGGCACGGGCACCGGCCCCGGCAGCACGCCGGTGCCGGGGAGCACGGCTCCGGGCTCGAAGGGGAGCTCGCCGAAGCCCGGGTTCAGCGTCCCGCCCACGCAGGGCTCGCAGCCCGAGCCCGGGCGTGACCACACGACCGACTGGACGGTCGACCAGATGAGCCCGACGTTCGACCCCGGCACGACCTCCGAGCTGCGCAAGGCCGCCGTCGGCGCCCGTCCCGGCACCGTCATGACGCTCACCCCCGGCCTCTACCTCTCGCGCCTGGTCATCTCCGCGAGCGGGACGCCGGACCACCCGATCGTCCTGCAGGGCCCGCGGGACGCGGTCCTGAGCTCCGGCGGCATCGGCAGCGGCACCGGCCTCTACATCACCGGCAGCTGGGTCGTCGTCAAGGGCATCACGCTGTCCCACTCGCAGAAGGGCGTGCTGCTCGACGGCTCCGTGGGCACCGTCCTCGACGGGATCCAGGTCACCGACATCGGCAACGAGGGCGTCCACTTCCGCAAGGGCACCACCCGCTCCGTGCTCCGGAACAGCTGGATCCACGACACGGGCAAGTCGAGCCCGGGCTTCGGCGAGGGCGTCTACGTCGGCTCCGCGGTCAAGAACTGGAAGCGCAGCACCGGCGACGACATGACGCCCGACCGCTCCGACGGCAACCTGATCGAGGGCAACACGATCCAGGACACCACCGCCGAGGGCGTCGACGTGAAGGAGGGGACGTCGGGAGGCGTCATCACCGGCAACACGTTCCTGCACTCCGGCTACAGCGGGGCCAACTCCGCCGACTCCTGGATCGACCTCAAGGGCTCGGGGTGGAGCGTGACCGACAACCGGGGGACCAGCGCCGGCATCGCGGACGCGGTGCAGGTGCACCACGTGCTCTTCCCGCTCAGCTACCCCAGGGACGTCCAGTGCACGGCCATCCCCGGCTCGGGCGAGGACAACGCCGTGTCCGGGACGACGTTCACCGACGGCGGTTCGGCCTCGCTGTTCGACGAGCACTACAACGCCTGCCAGAACGAGATCTGACGGGCCAGGTCCCGGCGAGACCTACGACACAACCAGCGAGCGGGGCCGTCCGGCGGGAAGCCGGACGGCCCCGCTCGCTGTTGCACCCCTGTCTGATGCGTCTCAGGGTGCGGTCGACCGGCGGGCGCGCCACGCGTACCGGCCTAGGATGGGGGGTCGGCGGCAAGGGCGACGCCGTGCACACCCGGGACGCAACACCATCGACCGCGGGCACGGGGCCACAGAGGCACCTCGCTCGTGCAGGAGGCTAGTGCGCGTGGCCAAGCAGGTCCAGCAGCTCGAGCGGGTCGTCATCCGCTTCGCCGGTGACTCCGGCGACGGCATGCAGCTCACCGGTGACCGGTTCACCGCCGAGACGGCGTCGTTCGGCAACGACCTCTCGACGCTGCCCAACTTCCCCGCCGAGATCCGCGCACCAGCCGGCACCCTGCCCGGCGTCTCGAGCTTCCAGCTCCACTTCGCCGACCGCGACATCATGACCCCGGGCGACGCGCCCGACGTGCTCGTCGCGATGAACCCCGCCGCGCTCAAGGCCAACCTCAAGGACCTGCCCAAGGGCGCGCTGGCGATCGTCAACACCGACGAGTTCACCAAGCGCAACCTCTCGAAGGTCGGCTGGGACGCCAACCCCCTCGACGACGACACCCTCGAGGGCTGGAACGTCCGGCGCATCCCCCTGACGACGCTCACCGTCCGCGCGGTCGAGGGCACCTCGATCAGCAAGAAGGACGCCGAGCGCGCGAAGAACATGTACGCGCTGGGCCTGCTCTCGTGGCTCTACAACCGCCCGACCGAGGGCACCGTCGCGTTCCTCGAGCGCAAGTTCGGCAAGCGGCCCGAGATCCTCGAGGCCAACATCGCCGCCTTCCGCGCCGGCTACAACTACGGCGAGACCACCGAGGACTTCGCGGTCTCCTACGAGGTCAAGCCGGCTCCGATGCCCACGGGCACCTACCGCAACATCACGGGCAACCTGGCTCTCTCCTACGGCCTGGTCGCCGCCGCCCGCCGCAGCGGCCTGCCGCTGTTCCTCGGCGCCTACCCGATCACGCCGGCCTCCGACATCCTGCACGAGCTCTCGCGGCACAAGCGCTTCGGCGTGACGACCTTCCAGGCCGAGGACGAGATCGCGGGCGTCGGCGCCGCTCTGGGCGCGAGCTTCGGCGGCGCGCTGGGCGTCACCTCGACCAGCGGGCCGGGCGTCGTGCTGAAGGCCGAGACCATCGGCCTGGCGGTCATCCAGGAGCTGCCGCTGGTCATCGTCGACGTGCAGCGCGGCGGCCCCTCGACCGGCCTGCCCACCAAGACCGAGCAGGCCGACCTGCTGCTGGCGATGTTCGGCCGCAACGGCGAGTCGCCGATGCCGGTCGTGGCGCCGCGCTCCCCCAGCGACTGCTTCGACGCGGCGATCGAGGCGTGCCGCATCGCACTGACCTTCCGCACGCCGGTCTTCCTGCTCTCCGACGGCTACCTCGCCAACGGCTCCGAGCCGTGGAAGCTGCCGGAGGTCTCCGAGCTGCCCGACCTGCGCGTCGAGTTCGCGACCGAGCCCAACCACACCGACCCCAAGGGCCAGCCGGTGTTCTGGCCCTACCTGCGCGACACCGAGACGTTGGCCCGCCCGTGGGCGCTGCCCGGCACCCCCGGTCTCGAGCACCGCCTCGGCGGCATCGAGAAGGCCGAGGGCTCCGGCGAGATCTCCTACGACCCGGCCAACCACGACCTCATGGTCCGCACCCGCCAGGCCAAGGTCGACGGCATCGCGCGCTTCATCCCCGAGCTCGAGGTCGACGACCCCGCCGACGAGTCGGGCGAGACCGCGCGGGTGCTGGTGCTCGGGTGGGGCTCGACCTACGGCCCCATCGGTGCCGCCGTGCGCCGTGCCCGCCGGGCCGGGCACAAGGTCGCGCAGGCCCACCTGCGCCACCTCAACCCCTTCCCCGCCAACACCGGCGAGGTCCTGCGCGGCTACGACCGGGTGCTGGTGCCCGAGATGAACCTCGGCCAGCTCTCGATGCTGCTGCGCGCCAAGTACCTCGTCGACGTCACCCCCTACAACCAGGTACGCGGCCTGCCCTTCCGCGCGGTCGAGCTCGCCGAGGTCATCACCGGGCTCGTCGAGGACGTCGAGAAGCAGGCAGAGGTGGAGAACCGGTGAGCACCACGCAAGACCTCCCGACCCCGTCGCTGAGCGCCAAGGACTTCAAGACCGACCAGGAGGTCCGCTGGTGCCCGGGGTGCGGTGACTACGCGATCCTCGCCGCGGTGCAGGGCTTCATGCCCGAGCTCGGCGTGCCGCGCGAGAACATCGCCATCGTGTCGGGCATCGGCTGCTCCAGCCGGTTCCCCTACTACATGAACACCTACGGCATGCACTCGATCCACGGGCGTGCCCCGGCCATCGCCACCGGACTCGCGACGAGCCGGCAGGACCTCTCGGTCTGGGTCATCACCGGTGACGGCGACGCGCTCTCGATCGGCGGCAACCACCTGATCCACGCGCTGCGCCGCAACGTCGAGCTCAAGATCCTGCTCTTCAACAACCAGATCTACGGCTTGACCAAGGGCCAGTTCTCGCCCACGTCCGAGCTGGGCAAGATCACGAAGTCCTCTCCGCTCGGCTCGCTCGACTCGCCGTTCAACCCGGTGAGCCTGGCCATCGGCGCCGAGGCGAGCTTCGTCGCGCGCACGCTCGACTCCGACCGCAAGCACCTGACCTCGGTGCTGCGCGCCGCCGCCCAGCACAAGGGCTCGGCGCTGGTCGAGATCTACCAGAACTGCAACATCTTCAACGACGGCGCCTTCGACGTCCTCAAGGACCCGGAGACGCGCGACGAGTTCGGCATCCGGCTCGAGGCCGGCGCGCCGGTCCGCTGGGGCAACCAGGGCCAGTACGGCATCGTCCGCGACCCGGCCTCGGGCGAGCTGCGCGAGGTCGACGACGTCACCGACGACAACGCCGACCGCCTGGTCGTCCACGAGCCGGGCAACCCCGACCCGACGCACGCCTTCGCGCTCTCGCGCCTGCAGGACGCCTCGCTCGCACGCACCGCGTTCGGCGTCTTCCGCGACGTCGCGCGTCCGGCCTACGGCGCGATGGTCGCCGACCAGCTGGCCCGGGCGGCCGAGACGCAGGGCCCCGGCGACAGCGACGAGGCGCTCGCCGCGCTGCTCGCCGGCGGCGACACCTGGACCGTCGCGTAGCCGCCGCTCCCGCCCCTGAGGCCCGTGCCGCCACGGGCCTCTGGGCGGCGTTCGGCGCCTACGTGCTGTGGGGTGCCTTCCCGCTCTACTTCCCGCTGCTCGAGCCGGCGGGAGCGCTCGAGATCCTCGCCCACCGGGTGTTCTGGACGGCCGTGACGTGCCTGGCCGTGCTGCTCGTGATGCGCCGGCCGCTGCCGTGGCGCGGGCTGTCGCGGCGCCAGGCCGGGGTGCTGGCCGCAGCCGCGGTCGCCAACGGCACCAACTGGGGCGTCTACATCGCGGCGGTCAACACCGGGCACGTCGTCGAGGCGGCGCTCGGCTACTTCATCAACCCGCTGGTCTCGGTGCTGCTCGGCGTCGTCGTCCTGCACGAGCGCCTGCGCCGGGCGCAGGCGGCCGCCGTCGCCGTCGCGGGAGCCGGCGTGCTCGTGCTGACCGCCGCGTACGGTAGTGTGCCCTGGATCGCTCTGGTGCTCGGGCTCTCGTTCGGAACGTACGGCCTGCTGAAGAAGCAGGCGGCCGTGGAGCCGCTGCCCGGGCTCGCCGTCGAGTCGCTGGTGCTGGCACCGCTGGCCGTGGCGCTGCTGGCGGGCATCGAGCTCACCGGCCGCGGCAGCCTGTCGGCCGGCGCGGAGCACGACGTGCTGCTGGCCACGACCGGACTCGTCACCGCCGCGCCGCTGCTGCTGTTCGGGATGGCCGCGCTGCGCGTCCCGCTCAGCGTCATGGGCCTGCTGCAGTACGTCACGCCGACCCTCCAGCTCGGCATCGGCGTGCTCGTGCGCCACGAGCCCATGACGCGCACCCGGTGGGCGGGCTTCGGGCTGGTGTGGGCCTCGCTCGCCGTCTTCGCCAGCGACCAGGTGCGGGCCTACCGGGCCAGGCGCGCCGGAGCCCCCCTCCCCGAGCGGGGAGAGGGGCTCCTGGTCGCCGACCGGGACGGCTAGTAGCCGAACCGGACGTCGGTGCGCCGGTTGAGCGAGCGCCCGCGCGAGGTCGCGTTGTCGCCCACCGGGCTGGTCTCGCCGTGCGAGACCACCACCGCGCGGATGGCGGTGCCTCGAGCGAGGAAGGCGCAGGTCGCGCTCGCCCGGGCCCGCGCCAGCGTGGCGTTCTCAGCTCCGCCCCGTGAGTCGGTGAACCCGTCGCACCGGATGACCCGGACGCCGATCAGGACGTTGCGCAGCTGCGCCAGGTAGCTGCGCTCACCGGGCCGGAGCACCGCGCGCGAGGTGTCGAAGAAGACCGGGCGCGGCGCCACGAGCGTGTTGGCGACCACCCGCGCGCGGGTCGTCGCGACGACAGCCGAGCCCGGCCCCCTGGCCGTCGCGGCAGCCACCAGCGCGAGCGGCACGCCGCCGGGTCGCGCGGCGAGCGCCCGGCCGACCGCCGTGAGCTGCACGGTCGCCCGCACGGCGTGGGTCTGCACCCCCGTGGCGACCACGCCGGTGCCGGTGCCGACGACGACCCGTCGCCCGCTCACCGTCGCGTACGCCGTCACCGTGCACCGCGAGATCCGACCGATGTCGATGCGACAGGTCGTCGGCAGCGTGCCCCGCGTCGCCGACGAGGTGGCGACCTGCGCACCCCTGGCCCGTACGGCCGTGAGCGTGGCGGTCGGGCTGGTCACCCCACCGACGACGGAGGCGGCGTACGTGGCGCTGCTGGTCTGCGCGTAGGCGTCGGTCACGCGGAAGGTGACCGGCGTCGCGCGACCGGTGAAGCCGGCCGCGGCCGTGAACGTGATGACGCCTGTCGTCACGTCGAGCGAGTAGACGCCCTGCCCGGGCACGACCACGCGGGTGCTCGGCCGCCCCTGCGCGTCGAGCAGCGTCACCGATCCGCCCGACGGGATTGCCACGATCGCCGACTGGACAGCACCCGGCCCGCCGGTCGAGCTGACCGGTGCCGCCGCCGTGGGCGTCGGCGAGCTCACCGTGGCGGCGTACGTGGTGCGCACGACCTGCCCGTAGGCGTCGGTGACCTGGACCACCACCGGCGTCGAGGTCCCGCTGAAGCCGGCGACCGGCACGAAGCTCACGGTGCCCGTCGCAGGGTCGAGCAGGTAGGTGCCCTGACCCGGCACGACCACCGTGGCGGCGGGAGCGCCCGCAGCGTCGAGGAGCGTGACCGAGCCGCCGGCCGGGACGGGGACGCGGACGGTCTGGGTGCCGGTCCCGGTCCCGCTGCTCGTCCGCGGAGCCGGAGCCGGGGCGGGCGGCGCAGTGACCGTCGGGGTGTAGGTGCTCGTGCCGGCCTGGCCGAACGCATCGGTGACGCGGACGGTGACGGGGGTCGCCGTGCCGGCGAAGCCCAGGACGGGGGTGAACGTCACCGCTCCGGTCGCCGGGTCGAGGACGTAGGTGCCCTGGCCGGGGACGGTGACCGTCGTGGTGGGGGTGCCGGACGCGTCGAGCAGCGTGACCGACTGGCCGGGGCCGACCGGCACCGTCACCGACTGCGGGGTCGTGCCCGACCCCGTGGACGAGGAGGCGGCGGGAGCGGGGGCGCCAGCGACCAGCACGGTCGCCGCGGTGGAGGCAGCGACGTACGTGCTGTCGCCAGCCTGCCTGGCGAGCAGGCTGCAGGTGCCCTGGGCCACCACGGTGAGGGTCGCTCCCGAGACGGTGCAGACCGCCGGGGTGCTGCTGGCGTAGGTGACGGGCAGGCCCGAGGACGCGGTCGCGGTGAGGGTGACCGGAGCAGCCGTCGCCGGCAGGGCGGCGGTGGGGCTGAAGGCGACGCTCTGGGTCCGGTAGGTGGTCGACGCAGAGGGGTTCCCGCCCAGCCCGTTCGTCGCGGTGGCGACGCAGCTGTAGGAGGCGCCGTCGGTGAGGCCGGAGACCTGCACGTTGCGCGTCGTGCCCGTGCCCGTGCGTACGTCGGCGGGGTCCGCGGTGTTCGTGCAGGTCACGGAGTACGTGTCGACCGAGGTGTCGGTGTCGACGAGCCCGACCGGGACCACGATCGTGCCCGGGGCGGTGGAGGTGACCGACGTCGGCGCGGGCAGCGTGGCCGTCGGGATGACGGGCACTCTCAACAGGGTGTCGGTCTCGGAGAACTGGCCGTCGGCGTCGGTGGCCTTCACCTTGACCGCGTAGAAGTCGCCCGCGGAGTACTGGGAGGAGAACGTCGTGCCGCCCGGGCAGAGGGCCGCGGACAGGCGCAGCACCCCGCCGGTGAACGAGGAGCACGGCAGTGCCGTGGCGCCGAAGTCCGGGCCGGTGGGGCTCGTCAACTGCTGGTAGGTGACCGCCGTGCCCTCGGGGTCCGTGGCCCGGTAGTCGAGCGACAGCTCGCTCGTCCCTGCGATGGGGATGAGCGTGTAGAGGTTGTCGTGGTCGAACTGCGGTGGCAACGACACCGTGCCGCCGGGGTTCACCGTGACCGCCATCGCCTGCGAGAACGAGTCGTTGCCGCTCGTGTTGCGCACGCCGGCCACCCGGGCGCTGGACGCCCGGTAGAACTGGTAGGTGTCCGGCGAGCCGAGCAGGCTGGTCATGTCGACCGTGAGCGTCTCGCTGCTCAGGTCGAACAGCGGGTCGGTGGTGTTCTGCGGCGCGGTCACCAGCGTCCGCGGGAGGCCGGTCACGGTGGTGCCGTTGCTGACTCGCGTCAGCGTCATGTTCGCGGAGTTGCCGCCGAAGAACGTCCCGTTCGACGTCTTGCGCCAGGCGCCGTCGACGTGCCAGGTGACGACGCCGTTGGCGAAGGTCGTCGTGGTGACCGAGGCTCGGAAGTGGCTCGCGGAGGCGGGCAGGGCGGTCGCCAGCAGGGTCGCCGCAGCGAGCCCTCCGGCTAGGACGGTCTTCCAGGCGCGGCGGCTGTGCCCGCCCCTTGCTCGGTGACGCTGCACGGACTCTCCTTGATCGGCGACGAGAGCGCCTGTTCTACACCAATTGCCGCCTTTGATGCACAGAGAGGTCGACAGCGGGCAAGGTGGCCACTACGCAACGTCATGCCACCTCCGCCGCGTCACGACGCTCGAGCCCCCTGCCCGGGACGCCGGGGCAAGGGGCTCGAGCGGACGTGCGGGACGCTGCCCGGCTAGGCCGGCAGAGCCGTGCGCCGACGGCGCACGGCGACCCCCGCTCCGAGCAGAGCGAGCAGCCCCAGCGAGCCGAGAGCCACCGGCTCGCCGAGACCACCGGCGGGCGAGCCGGACCCGGTCGGACGCGCACCGGTCAGGAAGCTGGTCGCGCCCTGCGGGCCGGGTCGGGTCACCGAGCCCGACCACGGCAGGGCGACGTAGGGGAAGGTCGTGCCGAACGCCTTGTCGTTGGCGTCCACCCCGTCGCCGAGCCCGTCGACCGCGGCCGCGTGGCCCGGCAGCAGGGCACCTTCGAGCGCCTGGAGCGAGATGTCGACGACGTCGTCGCCGAGGCGACGGCCGTTCGGGAAGCCGGCGAGGTCTCCCTTGAGCACGCCGAGCCGGTTCGGGGTCGCCGACGGCGCGACGGCGGTGTTGAGGCGGAGCTCCTCGCTCGGCGTGACCTTCTTCGGCTGGGTCAGCCCAGGGACGCCGGTGAGGAAGACCTGTGCGAGGTCGTTGCGCGGGGTGGCCGGGGCCGGGATGCCGTAGATCGACTGCACGAGCTTGGGCACCTCGGGGTCGAGGACGTACTTCCCGAACTGCGCGTCACCGGAGGGCACCGACGCGTTCCAGACGTCCTTCTCCTTCACCGGGAGGACGGCCTCGTTGACCAGGGGGCTGCCCAAGCGCGAGACGGAGACCTGGCGGCCCTTCGAGTTCTCCGTCAGCACGGAGGTCCAGACGCCGATGACGGGGTCGCCGCCTGCGGTCAGCTGGGACTTCGGGATCTGGATGCCGAGCGTGTTGACGTTGTAGCCGTGCAGCGTGTCGTTGCCGACCTCGCTGAGGTTGCCGCCGTAGAGCAGGTCGAAGATGCGCAGGTCGAGGAAGAACGGGTCGTCCGCCTGGCCGGCGAAGACGTGACCGCCCCCGGCGACCGGCTGGACCGCGCCGTCGCGCAGCGCGCCGTAGTCGGGCATGGACGCGGCACCGACGTCGCTCGGGGCGGCGTCGGCCTTGCGCAGCAGCTTCGAGCGGCCGTCGGCGTCGATCCGTCGCACCGAGTAGGTCTGCCGGAAGTTGAGGTCGGGGTCGGTCAGGCTCGTGACGGCGCCGGTGTTGTAGAGGAAGGACTTCCGGTCCTGGTACGCGCTCCTGAAGGTGAACTCGTAGGTGATGTCGGCCTTCGCGTCGCCGTTGTTGTCGATGTTGATGTCGTACTTCGCGTCGTCGGACCACGGGTAGAAGTTCGGGCCGCCGGAGGGCTCCTCGAACGGCTGGAAGTTGCCCAGGATGGTGACCGTGTCGGGCTTGTCCGGGCTCACGAACGCGTAGGTGTCCGTGGCGTCGAGCTTCGGGGTCCCCGCGACCAGTGGTGCCTCGCGGTGGCTGGACGCCGACGCCGACCCGGCAGGCAGGACGGCGAAGGCCGTGCCGACCAGGGCGGTGGTGGCGAGCAGTGCAGGCAGCCGGCTGCGTCGGCGCTGCTCGAGGTTCTTCGTGCGGGCGGGAGGAACGGCTGGCTGTCGGGTCACGTTCGGGGGCCTTTCTGGCTCCGTACGGTGCTGGGAGGTCCAGCACGCCGTCTCCTCTTCGTCGCGGCGCCCGCTCCGGACTGCCCCGTGCGTGAGGCAGATCACAGGGATCGTCGCCCAGCACGCCATGGGCATACTGGACACGTGGCTCTCAACGAACTCGCACCGACCCGCACGCGCTCGACGCGGCAGCGATCGGCGGTCGCGGCGGCGCTGGACGAGCTCGACGACTTCCGCAGCGCCCAGGACCTGTTCGCCCTGCTGCGCTCGCGCGGCGAGTCCGTCGGCCTCACCACGGTCTACCGCGCCCTGCAGACGCTGGCGGAGGCGGGCGAGGTCGACGTCCTGCGCCGCACCGACGGCGAGTCGGTCTACCGCCGGTGCAGCGCGAGCCACCACCACCACCTGGTGTGCCGCAGCTGCGGGCGCACGGTGGAGGTCGAGGGCCCGGACGTCGAGCGCTGGGCCGCGACCGTGGCCGGGCAGAACGGCTTCGTCGACGTGACCCACACCGTCGAGGTCTTCGGCACCTGCGGCGACTGCGCGGCCTCGGACTCCTAGGACCTCGGAAGGACCGGCAGGCCCGCGGCCTTCCACGCGCGGAACCCGCCCACGAGGTCGGCCGCCCGCCAGACGCCCAGCTCGACGAGCGCGGCGGCGGCCAGGCTCGAGGTGTAGCCCTCGTTGCAGACCACGACCACCTGCAGGTCGTAGGAGGCCTCGGGCACCCGCGCGCCACTGGCGGGGTCGAACCGCCACTCGAGCACGTTGCGGTGCAGCACCACCGCGCCCGGGATCTCCCCCTCCGCGAGGCGGTTCTCGTCGGGTCGGATGTCGACGAGGACCGCACCCTCGCGCTGGGCCAGGGCCGCGGCGGCCGGGTCGAGCCGCTCGATGCGCGCACGGGCGTCGGCCAGCACCTGCTCGATGCTGCGGCGGGGAGCAGTGCTGCGGGGCGGGGTGAGGACGCTCACCACGCCTGCTCGGGCTCGTCGCCGGTGATCGTGTAGGCCGGCTCGAGGCCACCGGGCGCACGGCGGTAGTAGGTCATCTGCTCGAGCGGAGGCGAGTAGGCGTGGATGCTGGCCGCCGGCGTCGAGGTCGCGTTGCGCACGTCGTGGACGACACCGGGGGCGACCCACTGGACCTGCCCCTCGCGCAGGTCGGCGGCCTCGAGCCCGCCGGAGGGCTCCGGGCGGACCTCCTCCAGGACGCCCTCGACGACGGTGAACGCCGCCGAGGAGCTGCCGTGGTCGTGCAGGTCGGTCGAGCCGCCGCCCGGCCAGGTGATGAGCCAGACGTCGACGGTGTCGTCGCCGGCGAGCCTGGTCCACCAGCGCCGGTCGGGGTGGCGCTCGAGCCGGGGCGCCCAGGTCGACGGGTCGGCAGCGAGGTCCTGGACCAGCTCGACGAGAGCGGACAGGGACAGGGGTGCAGCGGTGCGGGACATGCGCGGGCTCCTCGGGAGACGGACGGAGGGCCGCGACGAGCGGGTCGTCGGTCGCGGCCGGGTGTCAGACCCCGGAGCGACAGGCTGCGGTGGTGCGTCGACCGGTGTCGAGGTAGGGCCGGCCGTGGAGGCGGCGGCGGACACGGGACGCGATCACGAGGTCCACCGTAGCGCCGCGGACCGCGACTTGTCTACTAGACAGGTCCAGAAGTCAGCCGGTGCGCTGCACCACTGCGTCGCACAGCGCCTCGAGGGCCGCCCGCGCCGGGACGTCGGGCAGGTCGGCGAGCACGGCCCGGGCGTCCTCCGACCAGCGCACCAGGTCGGCCCGGGCCTGCTCGATGGCCGGGTGGGCGCGCAGCAGGGCGACCGCCTCCGCGAGCCGGGCGTCGTCGCCGAGGTCGCCGTCGAGCAGCTCGGCCAGGCGCGCGTCGGCGGGGTCGGCCGGATCGGCGACCCGACGGAACCACAGCACGGGCAGCGTCGCGACGCCCTCGCGCAGGTCCGTGCCCACCGCCTTGCCGGACGCCTGTGACTCGGCCTCGACGTCGAGGAGGTCGTCGGCGAGCTGGAACGCGACGCCGATGAGCTCGCCGAAGCGCGTCAGCGTGTCGGCGACCTGCTCGCTGGCGCCAGCCTGGAGGGCGCCGAGCCGACCGCTCGTGGCGATGAGCGAGCCGGTCTTGTCGGCCAGCACCGCGAGGTAGTGCTCGAGGGGGTCGCCGGCACCGGGTCCCGCGGTCTCCCTGACCTGCCCGACGACCAGCCGCTCGAACGTGCGTGCCTGCAGCAGCACCGCGTCGGCCCCGAGCTCGGCCGTGCGGGCCGCCGCGCGAGCGAAGAGGAAGTCGCCGACCAGGATCGAGACCGAGTTGCCGAAGCGTACGTTGGCGCTCGGCGCCCCGCGGCGCAGCGTCGCGTCGTCCATGACGTCGTCGTGGTAGAGCGAGGCGAGGTGCGTCAGCTCGACGACGACCGCCGCCTCGACCACCCCGTGGCGCGCCGGGTCGCCGAACTGGGCGCCCAGCAGCGCGAGCATCGGGCGGAAGCGCTTGCCGCCCGCGTCGACCAGGTGGCGGGCGGCGTCGGTGACCAGGCCGAACTCGCTCGTGACGTCGTCGCGCAGTCGCCGCTCGACCTCCTCGAGCGAGTCGGCGAGCTCGGCCTCGAGGGCCGGGTCGATCGCCGGGAGGCCGAGGCTGCGGGGTGAGGTCGAGATCGGTGCAGGCATGAGGGGGCTCAGCGTACGAAACCCGCGGCGTTGGACGCGAGGTCGAGTACCGGCTGGGGCGCCACGCCGAGCACCAGGGTCACCGCGACGCCGAGGGTGAGCGCGATGGTCGTGAGGATGCTGGGCACCACGACGACCGGTGCGTCGGCACCCGGCTCGGTGAAGAACATGAGGACGATGACGCGCACGTAGAAGAACGCGGCGACGACGCTGGCGAGCACGCCGACGACGACGACCTGCGGGGCGCCGCCGTCGAGCGCGGCGCTGAACACGGAGTACTTGCTCATGAAGCCCGAGGTCGGCGGCAGTCCGGCGAAGGCGAGCAGGAACAGCGCGAACGCGCCGGCCACCCAGGGCGAGCGGCGCCCGAGGCCGGCCCACTGGGAGAGGTGGGTGGCCTCGCCCGCCCCGTCGCGGACGAGGGTGACGACGGCGAACGCGCCGACCGTCGCGAAGCCGTAGGCGACCAGGTAGAACAGCACGCTCGAGATGCCCTTGTCGTCGGCCGCGAGCACGCCGACGAGGAGGAAGCCGGCGTGTGCGATCGAGGAGTAGGCGAGCATGCGCTTGACGTCGGTCTGGGTGAGCGAGAGCACCGCACCGACGAGCATCGTCAGGATGGCGACGCCCCACATCAGCGGGCGCCACTCCCACTTGAGCCCGCCGAGCGCCACGTAGTAGACGCGGAGCAGGGCCCCGAACGCGGCCACCTTGGTGCAGGCGGCCATGAAGCCGGTCACCGGCGTCGGGGCGCCCTGGTAGACGTCGGGCGTCCAGGCGTGGAACGGCGCGGCGCCGACCTTGAACAGCAGGCCGACGGTCAGCAGGGCCACCCCGGTGAGGAGCAGCGCGTCGCTGCCCGAGGCGGTCGCAGCGGCGTCGGCGATGCCCGAGAGGCGCACGGTGCCGGCGTAGCCGTAGAGCAGCGCGATGCCGTAGAGGAAGAACGCCGAGGAGAAGGCGCCGAGCAGGAAGTACTTCATCGCCGCCTCCTGCGAGAGCAGGCGGCGCCGGCGGGCGAGCCCGCACAGCAGGTAGAGCGGCAGCGAGAGCACCTCGAGCGCCACGAACATCAGCAGCAGGTCGTTGGCCGCCGGGAACAGCAGCATGCCGCTCACCGCGAACAGCGTGAGCGGGAAGACCTCGGTCTGGGCGACGCCGGCAAGCGCGCCGGAGCGCTCCGCGTCGGAGCCCGGCAGCGCCGACGCCTGCGGAGTGAAGGCGCCGGCCGAGCCGGAGTCGAGCGAGCGCTCGGCGATGAGCAGCAGCGCCGCCAGCGACAGCAGCAGGATCGTGCCTTGGAGGAAGAGAGCGGGACCGTCGACGGCCACCGCACCCTCGGCCATCACGCCCCGGCGGTCGCCGGAGGCGACGACGCCGACCATGGCCAGCGCGCCGAGCAGCCCGAGCACCGAGACCGCGAGCTGGAGCGCCCACCGGTACGCGCGTGGTGCCAGCGCCTCGACGAGGACCGCGACGACGGCGGCGCCCAGGACGACGAACAGCGGCGAGAGCGCGAAGTACTCGATGTGGGGCGTGGGGAAGGTGTCGACCGCGGCAGCCGTGTTCACTTCGTCGTCCTCTCGGCCGTCGCCGCCTGCCCGGCCACGGGGGCCGGGTCGTGCTGGTCGACGGACTGTAGCGTGCGGCCCACAGCCGGGTTGACGACGTCGAGCACGACCTGCGGGGCGACCCCGAGCCCGATGAGCAGGGCGATGACGGGGGCCACGACCCAGGCCTCCCTGGCCACCATCTCGCGGACGCCGCCCACCCCCTCGGCCACCGGGCCGGTCATCGTGCGCTGCCACAGGATGAGGATGTAGAGCGCGGCCAGCACGATCGCGGTGACCGCGATGCAGGCGACGACCTTGTAGCGCTCGAAAGTGCCTGCCAGCACGAGGAACTCGCTGACGAAGCTCGAGAAGCCGGGCAGTGCCAGGCTGGAGAGGCCCGCCAGCAGGAAGCTGCCGGCCAGCAGCGGCGCCACCGTCTGGACCCCGCCGAAGTCGGCGATCCGGCGGGAGCCGCGGCGCTGGACGAGCATGCCGGCGATGAGGAACAGCCCGGCGGTCGAGAAGCCGTGGCTCAGCATGTAGAGGGTCGAGCCGCTCTGCGACTGCGTCGTCATCGCGAAGATGCCCAGCGCGATGAAGCCGAAGTGCGAGATCGAGGTGTAGGCGACCAGCCGGATGATGTCGGCCTGGCCGATCGCGACCAGGGCGCCGTAGACGATGCCGACGACCGCCAGCGCGATGACCACCGGCCGGGCCCAGACGCTCGCGTCGGGGAACAGCGGGAGGCAGTAGGCGATCATCCCGTAGGTGCCGATCTTGTCGAGCACGCCCACGAGCATCACCGCTCCCCCCGGCGGCGCCTCGGCCGCCGCGTCGGGCAGCCAGGTGTGGAACGGCCACAGCGGCGCCTTGACCGCGAAGGCCGCCATGAAGCCGAGGAAGAGCCAGCGCTGGGTGGTCGGGTCGATCGAGGACGCCTCGAGCGTGGTGCGGAGGAAGCCGCGCTCGCCGCCCGGGCCGGCGACGTAGGTGCCGATGACCGCGGCCAGCATGAGCAGGCCGCCCAGCAGCGAGTAGATGAGGAACTTGACCGCCGCGTAGGACCTCCGCGGACCACCGAAGCCGCCGATGATGAAGTACATCGGGATCAGCGAGAACTCGAACGCGACGTAGAAGAGGAAGACGTCGGTGGCGCTGAAGACCAGCACCAGCAGCGACTCGACGAGCAGCATCAGCGCGAAGAAGGCCTGCGGTCGCGAGCGTCCCTCGCTCGGCACGTCGTTCCAGGACGCCAGCAGGCACACCGGCGAGAGCACCGCGGTGAGCCCGAGCAGCACCAGGGCGATGCCGTCGACGCCGAGCGAGTAGCTCGCCCCCAGCGCCGGGATCCACTCGTGCAGCTCGGTGAACTGGAAGTGCTGGCCCGAGTCGCGGTCGAACTGCAGGGCCACGACGAGGACCAGCGCCAGCGTCACCAGCGAGACGGCGAGCGCAGCCCGCTTGGCGAGCTCCTCGCGCCCGCGCGGCACGGCGGCCACCGCGAGAGCGCCCACGGCGGGGACGGCCGCAGCGACGCTGAGCCAGGGGAAGGCGGGGTCAGCCACGGTGCACGCTCGCCTTCGACAGTCGCGTCATCGCTTCAGATCCTCACGATCAGCAGGGCGCCGGCGAGCAGCACGGCGCCGCCGAGCACGGACAGGGCATAGCTGCGGACGAACCCGGTCTGGAGCCGGCGCAGGCGTCCCGAGGTGCCGCCGATGACGGCGGCGAACCCGTTGACCAGGCCGTCGACCCCGCGCAGGTCGCCGAAGACCAGCGAGCGGGTGACGTACTGGCCGGGGCGCATGAGCACCGCCTCGTTGACCGCGTCCTGGTAGAGGTCGTTGCGGGCCGCGACGGTCAGGGGGCCCGCGACCGGAGCGGTGAGCGGGACCTCGCGGCGCGCGTACATCGCGGCCGCACCGGCGACGCCGCCCAGCACCACCAGCAGCGTCAGCAGGCTGAGCACCAGCGGCGACATCGTGTGGGCGCCCTCCTCGGCGCTCTTGCCCACGGCCGGTTCGAGCCAGTTCTGCAGGGTCGCGCCGATGGTGAGGACGCCACCGAGGAAGACCGAGCCGAGCGCGAGCACGACCATCGGCGCGGTCATGAGCGTCGGTGCCTCGTGCGGGTGCACGTCGTCGCGCCAGCGGCGCGGCCCGAGGAACGTCATGACGAAGACGCGCGTCATGTAGAAGGCGGTGATGCCGGCGCCGAGCAGGGCGACCAGGCCGAGGATCCAGCCGCTCGTGCCGCCCTTGTCGAAGGCGGCCTCGATGATCTTGTCCTTGCTCCAGAAGCCGGAGAACGGCGGGCAGCCGATGATGGCGAGGTAGCCGAGGCCGAAGGTCGCGCCGGTGACGGGCATGACCCGCCACAGCCCGCCGAAGCGGCGCATGTCGGTGCGGTCGCCCATCGCGTGCATCACCGAGCCGGCGCCGAGGAAGAGCCCGGCCTTGAAGAACCCGTGCGTCAGCAGGTGGAAGATGGCGATCGCGTAGCCGGCGGGTCCGAGGCCCGCGGCCAGCACCATGTAGCCGATCTGGCTCATGGTCGAGGCGGCGAGCGCCTTCTTGACGTCGTCCTTGGCCGTGCCGATCAGCGCACCGAACAGCAGCGTCGCGGCACCGACGATCGTCACGACCAGGCGGGCGTCGGGCGACTCGTCGAAGATCGCCCCGGAGCGCACGATGAGGTAGACCCCGGCAGTCACCATCGTCGCCGCGTGGATCAGGGCCGACACCGGCGTCGGACCGGCCATGGCGTCGCCCAGCCAGGACTGCAGCGGCAGCTGGGCGGACTTGCCGCAGGCGGCGAGCAGGAGCAGCAGGCCGATGGCGGTCAGCCGCCCGTCGCTCGCCGAGCCGGCGTTGGGCAGCACGCGTGCGAAGTCGGTGGCGCCGAAAGTCGTGAACATCATGACGATGGCCAGCGACATGCCGATGTCACCGACGCGGTTGGCGACGAACGCCTTCTTCGCCGCGGTCGCGTAGGGCGGGTTGTGGCTCCAGAACCCGATGAGCAGGTAGGACGCCAGCCCCACGCCCTCCCAGCCGACGTAGACGAGCAGGTAGTCGCTGGCCAGGACCAGCAGCAGCATCGCCGCGACGAACAGGTTGAGGTAGGCGAAGAACCGGCGCCGGTGGGCGTCGTGCTCCATGTAGGCGATCGAGTAGACGTGGATCAGCGACCCGACGCCGGTGATGAGCAGCGCGAAGACGATCGAGAGCTGGTCGAGCTGCAGGCCGACGTCCACACGGAAGCCGCCGGTGTGGACGAAGGTCCAGAGCTTCTGCACCGCGGGACGGTCGGCCTCGTCGCGGCCGATCATCTGCACCCAGACGACGGCCGCGACCACGAAGGCCGCGACCGAGGCCAGCGTGCCGATGACGTGGCCGAACCGGTCGGTGCGGCGTCCGCCGAGCAGCAGCACCGCGGCACCGGCCACGGGCAGCGCGAGCAGGGCAGGCGCCAGCGCGTACGAAGTGGAGGTCACGCGTCCGTCCTCAGTACTTCAGCAGGTTCGCGTCGTCGACCGAGGTCGAGCGGCGGGCACGGAAGATGGTGATGATCACGGCGAGCCCGACGACGACCTCGGCGGCCGCGACCACCATCACGAAGAACGCGATGATCTGGCCGTCGAGGTTGCCCTGGATGCGCGCGAAGGTGACGAACGAGAGGTTGACCGCGTTGAGCATGAGCTCGACGCACATGAACACGACGATCGCGTTGCGCCGCAGCAGCACGCCGGCGGCGCCGATGGAGAACAGGATCGCCGAGAGGTAGAGGTAGTTGGCGACGTTCACGGGTGTCCGCTCTCCTCGATCTCGCGCACGTCGTCGGCCACCGGGTGCGCGCCGTGCCGGATGTCCTGCACGTCGCCGCGGGCGACCAGCACCTTCGAGACCGAGAGGTCCGAGGTGGTGCCGTCGGGCAGCAGCGCCGGGAAGTCGACGGCGTTGTGGCGCGCGTAGACGCCCGGAGGCGGCAGCGGCCCGGGGTGGGTCGAGCTGCGGAAGCGCGCCTCCGACAGCTCGCGCTGCGTCAGGCGCGGGGCCATGGCCTCGCGGTGGGTGAGCACCATGGCGCCCAGCGCCGCCGTGATGAGCAGCGCGCTGGTGACCTCGAAGGCGAACACGTAGCGGGTGAACAGCAGCTGGGCGATGCCTTGCACGTTGCCCTGCGCGTTCGCGGCTCCGAGCCCGACGGGACGGCGGTCGCCGAACGCGGCCCGGCCCAGCGCACCGACGACGATGGCGGCGAAGCCGAGCGCCAGCAGCAGCCCGACCAGCCGCTGCCCGCGGATCGTCTCGACCAGCGACTCGCTGGAGTCGACGCCGACCAGCATCAGCACGAACAGGAACAGCATCATGACCGCGCCGGTGTAGACGACGATCTGCACGACGCCGAGGAAGGGGGCGCTCTGCGCGAGGTAGAAGGCGGCGAGCACCACCATGGTCACGACGAGCAGCAGCGCCGAGTGCACGGCCTTCTTCACCAGCAGCATGCCGACCGAGGCGAGCACCGCGAGCGGCGCGAGCAGCCAGAAGCCGATGGCCTCCGTGCTGGACGTCGTCGCGGCTGCCAGGGTGCCCGTCACGAGCTGACCTGCCCGGTCGCCGCGGTGGCGCCCGTGGTCGCCGGCTCGGCGCCGGGGGCACCGCTGCCTGCCGACTCGGCGGCGCGCTCGGCAACGTAGCGGATCTGCGCGTCCGTCGCCCTGGCGACCCTGCCCGAGTAGTAGGACTGCTCGTCGGTCCCCTCGGCCATGGGGTGCGGCGCCTCGACCATGCCCGGCAGCATCGGCCCGAGCAGGTCCTCCTTGTCGTAGATCAGGCTCTCCCGCGTGGTGTCGGCCAGCTCGTACTCGTTGGTCATCGTCAGCGCGCGCGTCGGGCACGCCTCGATGCACAGGCCGCAGAGGATGCAGCGCAGGTAGTTGATCTGGTAGACGCGGCCGTAGCGCTCGCCCGGGGAGAACCGCTCCTCCTCGGTGTTGTCGGCGCCCTCGACGTAGATCGCGTCGGCGGGGCACGCCCAGGCGCACAGCTCGCAGCCGATGCACTTCTCGAGCCCGTCGGGGTGCCGGTTGAGCTGGTGGCGGCCGTGGAACCGCGGCGCCGTCGGCACCTTCTCGCGGGGGTACTGCTCGGTCACCGGCTTGCGGAACATCGTGCCGAAGGTGACGGCGAAGCCCTTGACCCCGTCGAGCAGCCCCGGCTCGGGCGTCGTGCTGGGCTCAGGCATGGGTGACCTCCTGCTCGTCAGTGTCGGTCGTGCGCTGCGCGTGCGCGACCACCGGGGCGCTGTGCGACTCGCCGGGCAGTGCCGGCACCGGGAACCCACCGGCGAACGGGTCGCGCTCGACCGGGGCGCGGTGCACCCGGGCGGGCTCGTCGGGCTCCTTGCGACCGGCCAGCACGTCCCAGGCGGCGAAGGCCACCACGATCACGGCGATCGCGATGCCGACCGTGGTGTAGCGCTGGGTCTTCGTGAGCGAGTCGTCGTTGGTGAGCACCCGCAGGGTCGCCACCGCGAGGATCCACACCAGCGACGCGGGGATGAGCCGCTTCCAGCCCAGCCGCATGAACTGGTCGTAGCGCAGCCGGGGCAGCGTGCCGCGCAGCCACACGAAGACGAAGATCAGGATCATCACCTTGGCGACGAACCACAGCACCGGCCACCAGTTCTCGTTGGCACCGGCCCACAGCGAGAGCGGGAAGGGCGCCCGCCAGCCACCGAGGAACATCGTGACGGCCAGCGCGGAGACGTTGACCATGTTGATGTACTCGGCGAGGAAGAACAGCGCGAACTTCAGCGAGCTGTACTCGGTGTGGAAGCCGCCGACGAGCTCGCCCTCGGCCTCCGGCAGGTCGAACGGCGCACGGTTGGTCTCGCCGACCATCGAGATCAAGTAGATGATGAACGAGGGCGCCAAGACCAGTGCGTACCAGACGCGGTGCTGCGCGGCGACGATCTCCGAGGTGCTCATGGACCCGGCGAAGAGGAACACCGCCACGAAGCTGAGCCCCATGGCGACTTCGTAGGAGATCATCTGAGCGCTCGAGCGCAGGCCGCCCAGCAGCGGGTAGGTCGAGCCGCTCGACCAGCCGGCCAGCACGATGCCGTAGATGCCGATCGAGGCGATGGCCAGCACGTAGAGCACGCCGACCGGGAAGTCGGCCAGCTGCAGCGTCGTGCGCTCGCCGAAGACCGAGACCTCGGGCCCGAACGGGATGACGGCGAAGGCCAGGAACGAGGGCGTCACCGAGATGAGCGGCGCGAGCACGAAGACCACCTTGTCGGCGCCCTTCGGGATCACGTCCTCCTTGAGCCCCAGCTTCACGCCATCGGCCAGCGACTGCAGCAGCCCGAACGGGCCGTGCACGTTCGGGCCGACGCGGTGCTGCATGCGCGCGACGACGCGGCGCTCGAACCAGATGTTGAACAGCGTGATGAGCACCAGGAAGCCGAAGATCACGACGGCCTTGCCGGCGATCAGCCACCAGGGGTCGTCGGCGAGCAGCTGCTGCGCGTGGTTCACAGCGCGTCCTCCTGAGTGGTGTCTCCTGCGGCGTCCGCGGCCGGCGCGTCGAGCACGGCCGCCGCGACCCTGCGCTCGACCGAGACGGTCGCGCCGTTGCCGACGCCGAGCGCCTTGCGCACCTCGCTGCCGGCCGACCGGGTCGGCACCCACACGACGTGGTCGGGCATGTCGGTGACGACGAGCGGCAGCGTCAGCGACCCGCGCCCGGTCGAGACGGTGAGCTCGCCGAGGCCAGCAGGACCGGGGCCGGAGAAGCCGAGCTCGACCGCGGTGGGCGCCGAGACCCGGGCCACGGGCACGTGGGCGGTGGCGGCGAGCAGCGGCTCGCCGTCCTGGAGGCGGCCGGCGTCGAGCAGCTCGTGCCAGGTGCACAGGACCGCCTGGCCCGCTGCGGGCTGCGGAGGTGCGGGTACGCCTGCGGCCGGCGCAGCGGTCCGCCTGCCCTCCCAGGGACCCAGCTCCTCGAGCTCGGCGCGCGCGCTGCGCACGTCGGGCAGGCCGAGCTCGACCCCCAGCTCCTCGGCGAGCAGGTGCAGCACCCGGGTGTCGGGCAGCATCGGCGAGGCGAGCTGGGGGTTGGACAGCACCGTGGCGAACTCGCGCGGACGCCCCTCCCAGTCGAGGTAGCTGCCCTCGCGCTCCACGTCGAAGGCCACGGGCAGCACCACGTCGGCCTCGGCGGTGACGGCGCTGTGCCGCTGCTCGAGGCTGACGACGAAGGAGGCCGTCGAGAGCGCGCGGCGGGCGAGCTCGGGGTCGGGCAGGTCGTCGGGGTCGACGCCACCGACGACCAGGCCGGCGAGCGAGCCCTCGGCGGCGGCGGCCAGGATGGCGCTGAGGTCGCGCCCGGCGGCGGTGGGCAGCGAGCCGACCCCCCACGCGGCGGCCACGTCGACCCGGGCCTCCGGGGTGTCGACCGGGCGGCCACCCGGCAGCAGGGTGGGCAGCGCGCCGGCGTCGAGGGCACCACGGTCGCCCGCGCGGCGCGGCACCCAGCCGACGCGCGCGCCCGTGGCGGCGGCCAGCCGGGCGACGGCGGATAGCGCACCCGGCGACTCGGCCAGCCGCTCGCCCACGAGCACCACGGCGCCCGGTGAGCGCAACGCGTCGCCGGTCTGGGCCAGCTCGCCGCCTGCGCCGAGCGCGTCGAGCACCTCGGCCTCCGTGCCGGGAGCGGTGGGCACCAGCTCTCCGGTCAGCTTGCGCAGTCCGCGGGTGACGAAGGGCGCCAGCGCCAGGACCCGCAGGCCCTTCTTGCGCACCGCCTTGCGCATGCGCAGCAGCAGGATGGGCGACTCCTCCTCGGGCTCGAGCCCGACGAGGAGCACCGTGGAGGCGCGCTCGAGGTCGGCGTAGGTGACCGCGCCCTGTGCCGGCCCGCGGCCGGCGACGAGCGCCCCGAGGAACGCGGCCTCCTCGGCCGAGTGCGGGCGCGCGCGGAAGTCGACGTCGTTGGTGCCGAGCACGACGCGCGCGAACTTCGCGTACGCGTACGCGTCCTCGCGCGTGAGCCGGCCGCCCGGCAGCACGCCGACCCCGCCGCGCCCGCGGGCGGCGGCCAGGCCGCGGGCGGCGACGTCGAGGGCGTCGGGCCACGAGGTCGGGACCAGCGCCCCCGACTCGTCACGGACCAGGGGCGAGGAGATGCGGTCCTTCGCGAACGCGTACTGGAAGGCCCAGCGGCCCTTGTCGCAGTTCCACTCCTCGTTGACCTGGGGGTCGTCGCCGGCCATCCGGCGCAGCACCTTGCCCCGCCGGCTGTCGGTGCGCAGCGAGCAGCCGGACGCGCAGTGCTCGCAGGCCGTAGGAGTCGAGACCAGGTCGAAGGGCCGGGCGCGGAAGCGGTACTGCGCACCGGTCAGCGCGCCGACCGGGCAGATCTGCACCGTGTTGCCGGAGAAGTAGCTGTCGAACGGCTGCTTCTCGTAGATGCCCACCTGCTGCAGCGCGCCGCGCTCGAGCATCTCGATGAACGGGTCGCCCGCCACCTGCTGGGAGAAGCGGGTGCACCGGGCGCAGAGCACGCAGCGCTCGCGGTCGAGCAGGACCTGCGGGGAGATCGGGATGGGCTTGGGGTAGGTGCGCTTGACGCCCTCGTAGCGGCTCTCGCCGCGCCCGTTGCTCATGGCCTGGTTCTGCAGCGGGCACTCGCCGCCCTTGTCGCACACCGGGCAGTCGAGGGGGTGGTTGATGAGCAGCAGCTCCATGACCCCCTTCTGCGCCTTGTCGGCAACCGGGGAGGCGAGCTGGGTCTCGACGACCATGCCGGGCATGACCGTGGTCGTGCACGAGGCGGCCGGCTTGGGCATCCCGCGCCCGTTGCCCATGTCGCTGACGACGACCAGGCACTGGCGGCACGCGCCGACCGGGTCGAGCAGCGGGTGGTCGCAGAAGCGCGGGATCGCGATGCCGAGCAGCTCGGCCGCGCGGATGATCAGCGTGCCCTTGGGCACCGAGACCTCGAACCCGTCGATGGTCAGCGAGACCAGCTCGACCTCGGGCTGGACCTCGCCCCCGCTGGCGGCGCCGCTGGTGGTGGTGACGGTCATCAGAGTGCTGCTCCGGAGGCGAGGAGGTCGGAGGCGAACAGCGTGGAGGCGGCCCGGTCGAAGGGGCAGCCGCCGTTGACGAAGTGGGCGACGTACTCCTCGCGGAAGTACTTGATGGAGCTGGTGATCGGGCTGGTCGCACCGTCGCCCAGCGCGCAGAACGCCCGGCCGAGGATGTTGTCGCACAGGTCCAGCAGCTTGTCGAGGTCCTCCTCGGTGCCGTCGCCGGCCTCGAGGCGCGCCAGCGCCTGCACGAGCCACCACGTGCCCTCGCGGCACGGGGTGCACTTGCCGCACGACTCGTGGGCGTAGAACTGCGTCCATCGCAGCACGCACCGCAGCACGCACACCGTCTCGTCGAAGACCTGCAGCGCCTTGGTGCCGAGCATGGAGCCCGCCGCGCCGACGCCCTCGTAGTCGAGCGGCACGTCGAGGTGCTCCGCCGTCAGCAGCGGGGTCGACGACCCGCCAGGTGTCCAGAACTTCAGCTCGTGGCCCTCGCGCACGCCGCCCGACATCTCGAGCAGCTGGCGCAGCGTGATGCCCAGCGGGGCTTCGTACTGGCCGGGGTTCTGCACGTGGCCGGAGAGCGAGTAGATCGTGGCGCCGGCGGACTTCTCGGTGCCCATCGACTTGAACCAGTCGGCGCCGTTGAGCACGACGACCGGGACGCTGGCGATCGACTCGACGTTGTTGATGACCGTCGGCGAGCCGTAGAGGCCGGCGATCGCCGGGAACGGCGGCCGCAGCCGCGGCTGGCCGCGGTAGCCCTCGAGCGAGTCGAGCAGCGCGGTCTCCTCGCCGCAGATGTAGGCGCCAGCGCCCGCGTGCACCACGATCTCGAGGCTGTAGCCCGAGCCGAGGATGTCGTTGCCGACGTAGCCCGCGTCGTAGGCCTCGCGCACCGCGGCCAGCACCCGGCGGTAGACCGAGGCCACCTCACCGCGTACGTAGATGAAGGCGTGCGTCGCCTTGATCGCGTAGGAGGCGATGACGACGCCCTCGACCAGCTGGTGCGGCGAGGCCATCATCAGCGGGATGTCCTTGCAGGTGCCCGGCTCGCTCTCGTCGGCGTTGACCACGAGGTAGTGCGGCTTGCCGTCGTCCTTGGGGATGAAGTCCCACTTCATGCCCGTGGGGAAGCCCGCTCCCCCGCGCCCGCGCAGGCCGGAGTCCTTGACCAAGCCGATCAGGTCGGCCGGCGACATCGACAGCGCGGCGTGCAGGCCGCGGTAGCCGTCCTTGTCGCGGTAGGCCGCGAGCGACCAGGAGCGCTCGGAGTCCCACGTGCGCGACAGCATCGGGGTGAGCAGGTCGGTCACGGACGCTCCTCGGGCTTGCCGGAGCCGGAGCCGCTGGCAGCGGCGGGCGTGGTGTTGGCGGGGTCGGAGGCGGCGGTACGCAGTGGTGCGTCGTCGCCGCTGGGGCCGCCGGACCGGCCGTAGCCGGTCGCAGGCGCCCCTGCCCCGTCGGCCGACGTGCTCGTCGTGCCGGGCCGGGGCGCGGACCAGCCGCGCTCGCGCGCCAGCCGCAGGCCCGCCAGGGTGGCCGGTCCGGAGCCGGTGCCGGTGTCGGCCAGCCCGTCCTCGAAGCCGGCGAGCACGCGCTCGGTCTCGCGGAAGGTGCACAGCCGGCCGACGCCGCGCGAGGGAGCGGGCGGGGTGCCGGCCTGCAGCGCGTCGACGAGCTCGACCGCGCTCGACGGCGTCTGGTTGTCGTAGAACTCCCAGTTGACCATCACGACCGGCGCGTAGTCGCAGGCCGCGTTGCACTCGAGGTGCTCGAGCGTCACGTTGCCCGCGGTCTCGCCGTGGTGGACGCCGAGGTGGCTCTCGAGCCGCTCGAGGATGGCGTCGCCGCCGAGGACCCCGCAGAGGGTGTTGGTGCAGACGCCGACGTTGTAGTCGCCGCCGGGCTCGCGGCGGTACATCGAGTAGAACGTCGACACAGCAGTCACTTCTGCGGTGGTGAGGCCCACCCAGCGGGCGCACAGCTCGACGCCCTCGGGGCTCACCCAGCCCTCCTCCGACTGCACCAGGTGCAGCAGCGGCAGCAGCGCCGAGCGCGGGCGCGGGTAGCGCGCGATCACCTCGGCGGCGTCGGCCTCGAGGCGCACCAGGGCCTGCTCGCTGATCGCCATCAGCGGTCCACCCCGCCCATGACCGGGTCGATCGAGGCGACGGCCGCGATGACGTCGGCGACCTGGGAGCCCTCGGTCATGGCCGGCGCCGCCTGCAGGTTGCTGAACGAGGGGTCGCGGTAGTGCACGCGGTAGGGCCGGGTGCCGCCGTCGCTGACCAGGTGGCAGCCGAGCTCGCCGCGGGGCGACTCGACAGCGGTGTAGACCTGCCCTGGTGGCACGCGGAAGCCTTCCGTCACGAGCTTGAAGTGGTGGATCAGGGCCTCCATCGACTCGCCCATGATGTGGCGGATGTGGTCGAGGGAGTTGCCGAGACCGTCACCGGACAGCGCGAGCTGCGAGGGCCAGGCGATCTTCTTGTCCTCCACCATCACCGGCCCGGGCTTCAGGCGGGCCAGGCACTGCTCGACGATCGAGAGCGACTGCTCGATCTCGTCGAGGCGGACCCGGAAGCGGCCGTAGGCGTCGCAGGTGTCGCGGGTGACGACGTCGAAGTCGTAGGCCTCGTAGCCGCAGTAGGGCTGGGACTTGCGCAGGTCGTGCGCCAGGCCCGTGGCTCGCAGGATCGGCCCGGTGATGCCCAGGGCCATGCAGCCGGTGAGGTCGAGGTAGCCGACGCCGACGGTGCGGGCCTTGAACACGTAGTTCTCGTTGCAGAGGTCGGCGTACTCGTGCAGCCGGCTGCGGACGAGGTCGACGGTCTCCTGCACCAGCTGCTCCGCGCCCTGCGGGAGGTCCTGGGCGAGGCCGCCCGGCCGGAAGTAGGCGTGGTTCATGCGCAGGCCGGTGACCGTCTCGAACACCTTGAGGATCAGCTCGCGCTCGCGGAACCCGATGGTCATGACGGTGAGAGCGCCGAGCTCCATGCCGCCGGTGGCGATCGCCACGAGGTGGGAGGAGACGCGGTTGAGCTCCATCATCATCACTCGGATGACGTTGACCCGCTCGGGGATCTGGTCCTCGATGCCGAGCAGCCGCTCGACGCCGAGCACGTAGGCGGCCTCGTTGAAGAACGGCGCCAGGTAGTCCATGCGCGTCACGAAGGTGACGCCCTGGGTCCAGGTGCGGTACTCGCAGTTCTTCTCGATGCCGGTGTGGAGGTAGCCGATGCCGAGACGGGTCTCGGTGACGGTCTCGCCCTCCATCTCGAGGATCAGGCGCAGCACTCCGTGGGTGGAGGGGTGCTGCGGGCCCATGTTCACGACGATGCGCTCGTTGCCGACGTCGCTACCCAGGTCACCGCTGATCACCTCGTCCCAGTCGCCGCCGCCGGAGACGGTGAAGACGCGGCCCTCGGCGGGCTCGCCGCCCGCGTAGCCGTCGGTCATGGTGGTGCTCATCCGCTGTACGACCTCCGCTCGTCCGGCGGCGGGATCTGCGCGCCGTGGTACTCGACGGGGATGCCGCCGAGCGGGTAGTCCTTGCGCTGCGGGTGCCCGGGCCAGTCGTCTGGCATCAGGATGCGCGTGAGCGCGGGGTGCCCGTCGAAGACGATGCCGACCAGGTCCCAGGCCTCGCGCTCGTGCCAGTCGTCGCCCGGGTAGACGCGCACGACGCTGGGGACGTGCGGGTCGGCGGCGGGCGCGGTGGTCTCCACGCGTACGCGGCGGTTGTGCGTGATGCTCAGCAGCGGCCAGACCGCGTGGTACTCGCGGCCGGCGTCCTCGGGGTAGTGGATGCCCGCGACGCCCGCGCAGAACTCGAAGCGCAGCGCCGGGTCGTCGCGCAGCACCTGCATCACCTGCAGCAGGTGCGTGCGGCGCACCACGAACGTCAGCTCGCCGCGGTCGACGACGACCCGCTCGAGCGCCTCGTCGAGCTGGGGGTAGGCCCGCTCGAGGGCGTCGGCGACCTCGTCGAACACGCCGCCGTAGGGCCGAGCGCTCGAGCCGGGCAGCTGGACCCGGCGCACGAGGCCGCCGTAGCCGGTGGTGTCGGGCCCGTTGCGCACGCCGAAGAACCCGCGGCGCTGCTCGAAGACCTCGTTGGGCACGCCGCTCGCGGCGGGGTCGGGCTGCGCCTCCGGCTGCTGGCCCGCGTCCTTGGCCTCGAGCGCGGTCGAGGGCTCGCGCACGTCGCTCATCGCAGCAGCCCGCGCTGGGCGCTGGTGGGCGGGGCGGCGAGGGCGAGCTGCTCGGCCTGCAGGTCGGCGCGCACGGCGTCGGAGCCCAGCGGGGTGTGCTGGATCTTGTCGTGCAGCTTGAGGATCGCGTCGAGCAGCATCTCGGGCCGCGGCGGGCAGCCGGGCAGGTAGATGTCGACCGGCACGATGTGGTCGACGCCCTGCACGATGGCGTAGTTGTTGAACATGCCGCCGCTGCTGGCGCACACGCCCATGGCGATGACCCACTTGGGGTTGGCCATCTGGTCGTAGATCTGGCGCAGCACGGGGGCCATCTTGTTGCTCACCCGGCCGGCGACGATCATCAGGTCGGCCTGGCGGGGCGAGGCGCGGAAGACCTCCATGCCGAAGCGCGCCGAGTCGTACTTCGGCCCGCCGAACGTCATCATCTCGATGGCGCAGCAGGCCAGGCCGAACGTCGCCGGCCAGAGCGAGGCCTTGCGCATGTAGCCGGCCAGCCCCTCGACCGTCGACAGCGCGAAGCCGCTCGGCAGCTTCTCTTCGAGACCCATGGTGCGAACTCGCCTTCGTGCTCGGTCGGGTGCTGGTGCTGGAGCTGAGGTGCCGCTAGTCCCACTCGAGGCCGCCGCGCCGCCAGACGTAGGCGTACGCGACGAAGACCGTGCCGACGAACAGCACCATCTCGACCAGCCCGAAGACCCCGAGGCTGTCGAAGGTGACCGCCCAGGGGTACAGGAAGATGATCTCGATGTCGAAGAGGATGAACAGCATGGCGGTGAGGAAGTACTTCACCGGGAAGCGACCGCCGCCGACCGGCTGGGGCGTCGGCTCGATGCCGCACTCGTAGGCCTCGGCCTTGGCGCGGTTGTAGCGGCGCGGCCCGGACAGCGCGCCGGAGACCAGCGAGAAGACGGCGAAGCCGAACGACAGCGCGCCCAGCCACGCGATGGGAACCCAGTCCACGCGAGCGCTCCTCTCTGTGTGCCCCGACTCCGTCGTCGGGCGCCGCATCCTAAGTGCTGCCGCGCTGCCCTCGTCGGCAGCGCGCCGGGTCGGTCACGCGGACGGCGCCACCTTGGCGAGGCCGTTGATGATCCGGTCCATGGCGTCCCCGCCGCGCGGGTCGGTGAGGTTGGCCAGGAGCTTGAGGGTGAACTTCATCAGCGTCTCGTGCGAGAGCCCGCGCGAGGTCGCGACGCGCATGACGCGCGGGTCGCCGATGAGCTTGACGAAGGCGCGCCCGAGGGTGAAGTAGCCGCCCCAGGTGTCCTTGAGCGCCTGCGGGTAGGCGGCCAGCGCCTTCTCCCGCGCCGGGCCCTCCGCTCGCGACAGCGCCTGCGCGACGACCTCGGCCGCCATGGCGCCGGACTCCATCGCGTAGGCGATGCCCTCGCCGTTGAACGGGTTGACCATGCCGCCGGCGTCGCCGACGAGCAGCAGGCCGCGGTCGTAGTGGGGCTGGCGGTTGAAGCCCATCGGCAGCGCCGCCCCGCGCACGGGTCCGACGCGGTTGGGCTCGCGCAGCCCCCACTCCTCGGGCGTGCCGTCGAGCCAGCGCCGCAGCAGGTCGCGGTAGTCGACCGTGCCCCACGCCTTGGTGGTGTTGAGCATGCCGAGCCCGACGTTGCTCGTGCCGTCGCCCATGCCGAACACCCAGCCGTAGCCGGGCAGCAGGTTGGAGCCGTCCCACAGCTCGAGCCACGACTCGAGCCAGTCGTCCTTGTCGCGGGGGCTGGTGTAGTAGGCGCGCACGGCGACGCCCATCGGGCGGTCGTCGCGCGGGCGCCGGCCCAGGGCCAGCGAGAGGCGGGAGGAGTTCCCGTCAGCCGCGATCACCAGCGGGGCCCGCACCTCGAGCGGCTCGCCCTCGGGGCCCTTGGCACGCACGCCGGTCACCCGGCCGCTGCGCTCGTCGAGCAGCGGCTCCGTCACTGCCGTGCGCTCGGCCAGCCGGGCGCCCGACTTCTGCGCGGTGCGCGCCAGCAGCTCGTCGAAGTCGTCGCGCCGGCGCACCAGGCCGTAGTCGGGGAAGCTGGCCAGCTCGGGCCAGGGCATGTGGAGGGTGTGGCCGCCGCCGAGGATGCGCAGGCCCTTGTTGCGCAGCCAGCCGGCCTGCTCGCTGGTGTCGATGCCGAGCTTGACCAGCTGGGCGACCGCGCGCGGGGTCAGGCCGTCGCCGCACACCTTCTCGCGCGGGAAGGCGGTCTTCTCGACCAGGCAGACGTCGAGCCCGGCACGCGCCAGGTGGGCGGCCGTGGTGGACCCGGCGGGCCCGGCACCGACGACGACGACGTCTGCCTCGGTGCTGCCCGCGATGCCCTGCACCGCTCCGCTCGTCACGCTCATCGTCCGCCGTCACCTCCTCGTGCCTGCGCCTGTCGAGACCCCTTGTGAACGCGTTCACATGGACTCGTGGCAGCAGTCTAGGCACGTCTGCAGCGACCGGCCGGTCAGTCTCCCCTAACTCCTGCCGGCCGCCCCTGCCCGCCGTCGCAGAGCCGCTGCCACGCGAGCGTCACGAGGTCGGTGGCGGCCGGCCCGCCCAGATGGTCGAGCTGGGTCCGGCAGCTGAAGCCGTCGGCCACGAGCCGGTCGTCGCCGAGGGCGGCGCGCACCTGCGGCAGCCAGCTCTCCTCGCCGATGCGGCGCGAGAGCGGCTCGTGCGCGGCGTCGAAGCCGAACGACCCGGCGAGCCCGCAGCACCCCGCGTCGAGCACCTCGGCCTCGTGGCCGAGCCGCTGCAGCAGCTCGCGGTCGGCCGGAGCGGCGGCGCCGGCCCGGGCGTGGCAGTGCGGGTGGATCACCAGCCGCTCCGGGAGGTCGTGCGGCGCTGCCGCCAGCGCCCCGTCGAGCCGCGACGAGGCGAGCAGCTGCTCGGCGGGGCTGCGGGCCAGCGAGGCCAGCCGAGCCGCCCGCGGGTCGTCCGGCAGCAGGCCCGGCAGCTCGTCGCGGAACGTCGACAGGCAGCTGGGCTCCGGCACCACGACGGGGAGCCCCCGGTCGAGCCACGGCTGGAGGACGTCGAGCAGCCCGGCCAGGGTGCGGCGGGCCGTCGCGAGCATGCCCGCGTCGTAGAGGGGGCGCCCGCAGCAGCCCCACTGCTCCGGCACGACGACCCGCTCCCCCAGCCGCTCGAGCAGCTCGACCAGCCGCTCGCCGACCTCGGGCGAGTACGCGTCGGTGAAGGTGTCGGGCCAGACGACGACGGTCGGCTGGGACGTGCGCGCGTGGTCCCGCGCCGACCGCGTACGCCGCCAGGACGTGGCAGCGAAGCGCGGCGCCGGGCGCGCGGTCGTCACGCCGGCGGCACGGCGTACGAGCTGCGACAGGCCGGGCGCGGTCAGCACGAGGTTCGCGGCCCTCGGCACCGCCGTCGCGGCGCGGGCGGCCCACGGGAGGAGGCCGAGCGCGTACATCACCCGCGGGCGCAGCCGGCGCGCGTAGTGGTGGGAGAGGAACTCCGCCTTGTAGGTCGCCATGTCGACGTGCGTGGGGCAGTCGGTCTGGCACCCCTTGCACGACAGGCACAGGTCGAGCGCCTCGCGCACGTCGTCGTTGCGCCAGGTCGCGGGCGTCACCTCGCCCTGGAACATCTCGGCGAGCAGCTTGGCGCGGCCGCGGGTGCTGTGGCGCTCGTCGCGGGTGACGCGGTAGGAGGGGCACATGGTGCCCGCGTCGTCGCGGCGGCAGCGACCGACGCCGACGCAGCGCTCGACCGCCGTCTGCAGCGACCCGCCGTCATCGGCGAGGGCGAAGAACTGCTGGTGCGGGCGTACGACGCGGTGGTCGGGCCCGAAGCGGAGGGAGCTGTCGAGCGGGTACGCGTCGACGACCTTGCCGGGGTTCATCCGGCCGCGCGGGTCGAACACCGCCTTGAACTGGCGGAAGGCGTCGACCAGCTCGGGGCCGTACATCCGCTCGAGCAGCTCGCCGCGCGACTGGCCGTCACCGTGCTCCCCCGAGAGCGAGCCGCCCATCGACACGACGAGGTCGGCGGCGCGCTCGACGTAGGAGCGGTAGTCGCGCAGGCCCTGCTCGGTGTGCAGGTCGAAGTCGTTGCGGGTGTGGACGCAGCCCTGGCCGAAGTGGCCGTACCAGGCGCCGGAGTAGCCGTAGTCGTCCCAGAGGGCGGTGACCGCGCGGAGGTACTCGCCGAGCCGCTCCGGCGCGACCGCCGCGTCCTCCCAGCCCTCGGAGTTGTGCCGGCCGTCGGCGCGGATGGCTGTGGCGCCGAGCCCCGACTCGCGCACGAGCCAGACCCGTCGCTGGTCGGTCTCGTCGTCGAACCGGCGCCACGCGACGCCGTCGGGCAGCGCGGCGGTGAAGGCGTCGGTGCGCGCGTCGGCCTCCGCAGGGTCGTCGGCGCCGAGCTCGGCGAGCAGCCAGCCGCCACCCGGGGGCAGCAGCTCGAGGTGCTGCACGTGCAGGTCGCGGTCGCGCATCTGGCGCTCGAGCGTCTCGTCGAACCCCTCGAGGCCGAGCAGGCCGTGCCCCAGGAGCGAGGGCACCGCGTCGGCCGCGGCGAAGACGTCGGGATAGCCGAGGACGACCAGGCGGCGGTGGGCGGGGCTGACCGACAGCGTCACCGTCGCCTCGGCGACCAGCACGCAGGTCGACTCCGTGCCGACGAGCGCTCGAGCGACGTGGAAGCCGCTGTCGGGCAGCAGCTGGTCGAGGTTGTAGCCGCTCACCCGGCGCGGGATGTCGACGTAGCGCTCTCGGACAAGGGCCTCGTGACGGCGCCCGATCTCGCGCAGCCCACCCAGCACCTCAGCCGTGCGACCACCTGCTACCACTGCTGCTGCGTAGGCGGAGTCGTCGTAGGCGCCGAGCTCGAGCACCTCGCCGTCGTAGGTCACCACGGTGAGGCTCTCGACGTTGTCGACCGTCTTGCCGGCGTAGAGCGCGTGCGTGCCGCACGAGTTGTTGCCGATCATCCCGCCGAGCGTGCACCAGGCGTGGGTGGCGGGGTCGGGGCCGAAGGTCAGGCCGTGCACCTCCGCGGCCCGGCGCAGGTCGTCGAGCACGACACCGGGCTGCACGCGCGCGGTGCGGCGCACCGGGTCGATCTCGAGGATGCGGGTCATGTGGCGGCTGGTGTCGAGCACCACCGCCACGTTGCAGGCCTGGCCGGCCAGGCTGGTGCCGGCCCCGCGCCCGAGGACGGGGACGCCGTGGTCGGCGCACACGCGTACGGCTGCGACGAGGTCGTCGGTGTCGCGCGGGAAGACCACGCCGATAGGCACCTGGCGGTAGTTCGAGGAGTCGGTCGCGTAGACCGCCCGGGTGGAGCTGCCGAACTCCACCTCACCGCGCACGGCCTGGCGCAGCGCAGCCTCGAGCGAGCCGGTCATGCCGCGAGCCTAGCCGCGGCGGACCGGCCCGCCCGAGGCCTCTGCGCTCCGGGTGCGGGTCAGCTCTTGAAGGCGTCCTTGATCTTCTCGCCGGCCTGCTTCAGGTCGGCCACGGACTCCTGGCCGGCACCCTCGGCCTGGAGGTCCTCGTTGCCCGTCGCGTCACCGGCCTTCTCCTTGGCCGAGCCGGTGAGCTTCTCTGCTGCGTTCGAGATCTTGTCGTCGAGTCCCATGACGACCTCCTACCCCTCCGGAGACGCCGCACTCTTCCTGGCGCGGTGCAGCGCGACGATCCCGCCGGTCAGGTCGCGCCACTCGACCTGCTCCCAGCCGGCGTCGCGCACGACGCGGGCCAGTGCCTCCTGGTCGGGCCAGGCCGCGATCGACTCGGCGAGGTAGGCGTAGGCCGGCCCGTTGGTGCCGACGCGGCGGGCGACGCGCGGCAGCGCCCGCACGAGGTAGCGCGAGTAGACCGTGCGCAGCGGGCGCAGCGTCGGCGTGCTGAACTCGCAGACGACCAGCCGGCCGCCGGGGCGGGTGACGCGCAGCAGCTCGCGCAGGGCCAGCGCGGTGTCGTTGACGTTGCGCAGGCCGAAGGAGATGGTCACGGCGTCGAACGCGTCGTCGGCGAAGGGCAGGTGCAGCGCGTCGGCCCCGACCGGCACGACGCCCGCGGCACGCCGACCGGTGCCGGCGCGCAGCATCCCGAGGCTGAAGTCGGCCGCGACCACGAGGGCACCGCCGTCGGCGAAGGGGCGCGACGACGTGCCCGTGCCGGCGGCCAGGTCGAGCACCCGGGTGCCGGGCCGCGGGTCGACCGCGCGGCGCACCGCGCGGCGCCAGATGCGGTCCTGGCCCAGGGACAGCACGTCGTTGGCCAGGTCGTAGCGCGGGGCGACGGTGTCGAACATCGCCGCGACGTCGTGCGGGTCCTTGCCGAGGTCCGCTCGCCGCGCCGTGTCGCCGTCCATGGGCGGCAAGCGTGCCAGACGACGGCTGGGGCGCGCGGCGCCCCCGGCCCACGTAACCTCGTGCGGTGACCACCGCGCCGACGACGGGCCCGATCGTGGCCCGGACGGTCGAGGTCGACGACCCCGGACCGCTGCTGTCGGCGCTGCCCGGGCCCGCGGCGCACGCCTGGGTGACCGGCGGCGAGGGCATCGTCGGCTGGGGCGAGGCCGCCCGCTTCGAGACCGCCGGCCCTGACCGCTTCGACACCGCGGCGCGCTGGTGGTCGGAGGTGGCCGCCGACGCCAAGGTCCTCGACGAGGTGGGCCTGCCCGGCACCGGGCTGGTCGCCTTCAGCAGCTTCGCGTTCTCCGACGGCCCGAGCACGTCGCGGCTCGTGGTGCCGGCCGTGGTCGTCGGTTCCCGCGACGGGCGCTTCTGGCGCACGACCGTCGACGGCGTGGACGGCGACGTCGCGCCGGTGCCGGTCTCGGCACCGCAGACGGTCGCCTGGGGCGACGGCGCGACGACGCCGGAGGACTGGCGGGCCGCGATCGGGTGGGTGCGCAACGCCATCGCCACCGGAGACCTCGACAAGGTCGTGCTCGCGCTCGACCAGGTGGCGACCGCCGACGCGCCCGTCGACGCGCGGTGGCTGCTGCAGGGCCTCGCCGAGCGCTACCCGTCGTGCTGGGCCTTCGCCGTCGACGGCCTGGTCGGTGCGACGCCCGAGCTGCTGGTGCGCCGCAGCGGCGAGCTCGCCGAGTCGCGGGTGCTCGCCGGCACCGTGCGCGCCAACGGCGACGAGGGCGACCGGGCGCTGCTCGACTCGGAGAAGGACCAGCTCGAGCACCGCTACGCCGTCGACTCCCTCGTCGCGGGCTTCGCCGCCCACTGCAAGAACGTGCGCGCGGGCGACCCCTACCTGCTGCGGCTGGCCAACGTCGTGCACCTGGCGACCGACGTGCGGGCCCGTGTCGCCGACGACGCCTCGCTGCTCGAGCTCGCCGGCGCCCTCCACCCGACCGCCGCGGTCGGCGGGACGCCGACGCGGGCGGCGATGCGGGCGATCGGCAAGCTCGAGCGCAGCGACCGCGGCCGCTACGCGGGTCCGGTCGGTTGGGTCGACTCGACCGGCGACGGCGAGCTCGGGCTCGCCCTCCGGTGCGCACAGCTGGACGGCCGCACCGCCCGCCTGTGGGCCGGCTGCGGGATCGTCGGCGACAGCGACCCCGAGGCCGAGGCGGCCGAGGCGCGGGCGAAGTTCGAGCCCGTGCGCGCGGCGCTGACCCGCGCGCTCTGAGGCTCCTCCCGGCTCAGAACGACGTCACGACCGAGAAGCCCGGCGTCGAGCCCACGGTGCGCAGGGCCTCCCCCGCCCCGTCGAGCGACAGCTCGCGGGTGACCAGCCGGTCGGGCCGCAGCCGCCCGGCCTCCACCAGCCCCAGCAGCTCGGGGTAGGCGTGCGCCGCGATGCCGTGGCTGCCGAGGATCTCGAGCTCGAGCGCGACGACCCGCTCCATGGGCACGGCCGGCCGGCCGAGCGCGGGCGGCAGCAGCCCGACCTGCACGTGCCGGCCGCGCGGGCGCAGCGACTCGATCGAGCCGGCGCAGGTCTGCGCCGAGCCGAGGCAGTCGAGCGCGACGTCGACGCCACCGCCGGTCAGCTCGCGCACGGCCGCACCGACGTCGTCGACCGACCCGGCGTCGAGCACCTGCTCGGCGCCGAGCTCGGCGGCCAGCGCGAGCGCGCCCGGCGAGACGTCGACGGCGACGACCCGGGCGCCCGCGGCGACCGCGACCTGCACCGCCGAGAGCCCGACACCTCCGCACCCGAGCACCGCGAGGCGCTCGCCGACGCGTACGCGTCCCTGCGCGACGACGGCGCGGTAGGCGGTGGCGAACCGGCAGCCCAGGCCGGCCGCGGTGCTGAACGAGACCTCGTCGGGCAGCGCCACGAGGTTGACGTCCGCGGCGTCGAGGGCGACCAGCTCGGCGAACGAGCCCCAGTGCGTGAAGCCGGGCTGGGTCTGGTGCGGGCACACCTGCCCGTCGCCGTCGAGGCACTGCCGGCAGCGCCCGCAGGCGCAGACGAACGGCACCGTCACCCGCGCGCCGGGCTGCCAGCGGCGTACGTCGTCGCCCACCGCCTCGACGGTGCCGGCGAGCTCGTGGCCGGGGACGTGCGGCAGCCGGATGTCGGGGTCGTGGCCCTGCCAGCCGTGCCAGTCGCTCCGGCAGACCCCCGTGGCGCCGACCCGGACGACGACGCCGCCCCTCGACGGCACCGGGTCGGGCACCTCGCGCACCTCGAGCGGGCCGCCGAACGCCTCGAACACCAGAGCTCTCATGCGGTCATCGTGCCTGCCGGCACCCGGCGCTCGACCGCGGGCTCGGCGGGCGCGGTGGGCGCGGCGGGGCGGCGGCGCCCCAGCAGGTTGCCGGCGAAGAGCGCGGCGACCGTCAGCAGCGCGCCGGCGACCTCGGCGGGGTGCGGCGCCTGGCCGCGGACCGCCTCGACGGCGAAGGTCGTGACCGGCACGAGGTTGATGAACAGCGACACGTCCTGGGCCCCGAGGGTGCGGGCGGCGGCGTTCCAGCTCAGGACGGCGACCAGGGCGCCAGGGACGACGAGGTAGGCCAGCTGCCACCAGGCTGCGGCGACGTCGCCCGCTCCCGGGGCGGAGAGGACGCCGGTCATCGTGAGGACGACCGCGACGGCGAGGGCGGCGAGGCCGCCGGACGCGGCGCTGACGGCGGTGTAGCGCAGCGGCGACCACTCGGGGACCTCGGCGGCGCCGGTCGTGTAGACCACCCAGCAGGTCGCGCCCAGCAGCACGAGCCCCTCGCCCCAGCCCAGACCACCCGTGACCAGTCGGTCCAGGTGTCCGTCCGTCAGCACGGTTCCGACGCCCACCAGCGCCACCGCGGCGACCACCCAGGTGACCCGGCTCGGGCGCCGGCCGAGCTTGGCCCAGAGCACGAAGCCGGTGAGCAGCGGCATGGTCGAGACGATGAGCGAAGCGGGCTCCGGATTGCTGTGCTGCAGCCCCACGAACGCCAGGAGGTTGAAGCCGGCGAACCCGACCACGCCGTACGCCAGCACCCGCCCTGCGCGGGGGTCGCGGCGCACGTCGCGCAGCGCCCCCGGCTCGCGCACCAGCAGCAGGGTGAGGAGCAGCGCGCCGGCGAGCAGGTAGCGCAGCGCGGTCATCCACACCGGCGAGAGGTGGGGGAAGGCGGAGCGCGCGACGATGAACTGCCCTCCCCAGATGACGGCCGTCAGGGTGGCGCCCGAGGCGCCGATGGTGCGGGGCGAGAGCTGCATGGCACCGATCGTCGCGGCCTCGACCGCTGTCGAGAAGTGGCCTGCGGGCGACCTTGCGCTCTGATCGGGCCACCGGCACACTGCACCCATGTCCGTCGTCGTCGTGCTCGCACTGCCGGGAGTCCCGCTGTTCCACCTGTCCATCGCCGGAGAGGTGTTCGGCCCTCGCCAGTCGGCGCCGCAGGTGCCCGCCCACGAGGTGCGCGTCGTGACCGAGCGCCCGGGCGCGGTCGTGACGCGGGAGGGGATGCGCGTCGAGGTGCCGCTCGGCCTCGACGCCCTGGCGGGAGCGGATCTGGTGGTCGTGCCGTGGTCGCTGCACGCGCAGGAGCCCGTGCCGCCCGCCGTGCTCGACGCCGTGCGCACGGCTCACGCGGCGGGGGCGCGCATCGCCGGCTGCTGCGGCGGCACCTTCGTGCTCGCCGAGGCGGGCCTGCTCGACGGGCGGCGGGCGACGACGCACTGGCACTACACCGAGCGGCTCGCGCGCCTGCACCCGCAGGTCGAGGTCGTCCCCGAAGTGCTCTTCGTCGACGAAGGCGACGTGCTGACGGCGGCCGGTACGGCTGCGGCGATCGACCTGTGCCTGCACCTGCGCCGCCAGCTCGACGGCGCCGAGGCCGCCAACGCGGTGGCCCGCGGGATGGTCGTGGCCCCGCACCGCTCGGGCGGGCAGGCCCAGTTCATCGAGACCCCGGTCGCCGACGATGCCGAGGACGACCGGGTCAGCCAGGCGATGACCTGGGCGCTCGAGCACCTCGACCGCCCCCTCGGCGTCGATGACCTGGCGGCGCGCGCGTTCATGAGCCGGCGCACGTTCACCCGGCGCTTCCGGGCCAGCGTCGGCACAAGCACCGTGCAGTGGCTGCTGCAGCAGCGCACCCTCCTGGCCCAGCGCCTGCTCGAGACGACCGACCTGCCCGTCGAGGCCGTCGCCGACCGGGCGGGGTTCGGATCGGCCGTCGCGATGCGTACGCACTTCTCTCGCAGCGTCGGCCTCTCGCCCCGCGACTACCGCGCGACGTTCAGCCGGAGGTCTGGCGTGGCCTGATGATCCGGATGCCTCCCATCCCCGGTCCGGATGCTGCTGCCTCCTGACGTCCTCCGCGCAGCACCATGGCGACCGCGCACGGCGAGGGTCGCGGGGCTGCATGACGAGGAGGTGTACGCGGTGGCCGAGGGTGCGGGGCAGGCGTTCGCAGGTCGACGGGTCGCGGTCGTCGGCGGCACCAGCGGCATCGGCGCCGCGGTCGCCACACGGTTCGCCGCCGACGGGGCCGACGTCCTCGTCGCGGGGCTGGCCAGCGCACAGGCGCCGCCGGGCCTCCGCGCCGTGGAGCTCGACGTGACGGAGCCGGGGGCGGTCGAGGAGCTGCTGGGCGGACTGCCCCGGCTCGACGTGCTGGTCAACGCGGCCGGCGTCATCCGCCGCGGCTCGGAGTTCGACCCGGCGGTGTTCGGCGCCGTCCTCGAGGTCAACCTCATCGGCACGATGCGCGCCTGCGTCGCGGCCCGTCCTCTGCTCGCCGCCTCGGGCGGCTCGATCGTCAACCTCGCCTCGATGCTGAGCTTCTTCGGCGGGCCGCTGGTGCCGGCCTACACCGCCAGCAAGGGCGGCGTCGCCCAGCTGACCAAGTCGCTGGCGGTCGCGTGGGCGGCCGAGGGCGTACGCGTCAACGCCGTCGCACCCGGCTGGATCCGCACCGAGCTCTCCCGCGGCGCCCGAGAGGACCCCGACACCGACCGGCGCATCCTGGAGCGCACACCCATGCGTCGCTGGGGGGACCCCGAGGACGTCGCCGGCGCGGTGGCGTTCCTCGCCGGCCCCGACGCCGCCTTCGTCACCGGCGTGGTGCTGCCGGTCGACGGCGGCTACCTCGCAGCCTGACCCACCATCCCCACGAGAGAGAGCCACGACGATGACGACGGACGAGCTGGGCCCCCTGGTGCCTGTGTCGACGGACTACCCGCCCGAGATCGCGGTGCCCGCCGAGCCCGAGGACCCGCGGGTGTGGGTGCCGCAGGCGCCGGACGTGTGGTTCCGCCCCCTGCTGCTCAACACCGTGACGGGTCAGTGGTGCAACCTGCTCCGGGTCACCAAGGCGGGCATCGTCTCGCGCCACCGGCACCCCGGCGCGGTCGTGGGGTACGTGGTGCGCGGCACGTGGCAGTACGACGAGCACGACTGGGTAGCCGACCAGGGCTCGTTCGTCTACGAGCCGCCGGGCGAGATCCACACCCTGCGCGTGCCCGAGCACTGCACCGAGATGGTGACGTTCTTCAACATCCTCGGCGCGATGATCTACCTCGACGAGGACGGCCACCAGGTCGGCTACGAGGACACGTTCACCAAGATCGACATGTGCCGCGCGCACTACACCGCCAACGGGCTCGGCGCGGACTACGTCACGCAGTTCATCCGCTGAGCGCGCCCCCGCTCGACGCGGACCCCGCGCTCAGGCAGCGTCGTCGAGGGTCAGCGGGCGCACGGTGCCGCCCGCGGCCACGAACACGCCGCGGACCCGCGCGCGCCGCTGCGCGCGGAGCTGCTGGTCCCAGGCCCGGTCGTCCGCGCCGACCGCCGCAGGACCCGGTCGGCACAGCACCGCGACGACGCCGCGACCGGGCGCGCAGTCCTCGGCCAGCCAGGTGGCGAGCTGGAGCAGGGCGTGGTCGTCGGCGATCCGGTCAGCAGGGGGAAGAGGGAGGTCGTCCATGGGCCGGGATCCTGCCGGAGGACGGGGGCGCTCCGCTGCGCTTGTCCACAGGCCTGCGACCGGTAGCGTGACCCACCGGGGACCGCGTGCGAGGAGGGCCGATGGAGCCGTCGAGGGCTGCCGGCCTGCGCCTCGAGTGGGTCGCGAGCTTCGTGGCCGTCGCCCGCGAGGGCGGTTTCTCCGCGGCTGCCAAGTCGCTCTACCGCTCCCAGCCGCGGGTGAGCACCCACGTCGCCGAGCTGGAGCACGCGCTGGGAGCCCGGCTCTTCGACCGCACGGTGCAGCCCGTCGCGCTCACGCCCGAAGGACGGGCGCTGCTGCCGCACGCTGAAGAAGTGTTGGCACGCATGACGTTGTTCGCCGAGGTGACCTCCGGCGCGCAGGGCCCGCTGCGCGGCGAGGTACGCCTCGGCGCCTACCCGAGCGCCGCTGCCTTCCTCTTCCCGCCCGCCGTGCGACGGCTGGCGCAGACGCACCCCAGCCTCTCCCTCGTGCTACGCGAGGGGCCAAGCCTCGCGCTCGGCACGTCGCTGTCGCACGGCGAGGTCGACCTCGCCATCCGGCCGGTCCTGCCGCTGGTGTCGGACGACCGGCTGGCGAGCACCGTGCTGTGGCAGGAGCCGCTCGTCGCGGTGATGCCACTCGATGCCACTCGGCCGTCGAAGCCGATGACCTTGCGCGAGCTGGCGTCGCAGCCCCTGGTCACGATCGGCGAGACGGGTGCCGGGGGCCGCCAGTTCGAGACGAACCTCGCCTTCGCGCAGGCCGGGCTCGCGCCGACGATCGCGTTCCAGACCAACCAGCCGCAGACGCTGGTGTCGATCGTGCGCCACGGTCTCGGTGTCGGCGTCACCAACGCGCTGGCCATGACCACGGCGAACCTCGACGGAGTGGCGCTGGCGCCGATCGTCGACGTGCCGATGACCCGGCAGGTCGCGCTGTGGTGGCGCACCGACACCCCGCCTTCCCCTGCCGCCGCCGCGGTGCGCGAGGTGCTGACCTCGCTGCCCGTGCCGCGATGGCCGTGGGAGCGCGACGGCGGGGCGCCCGCCTGACGGTCAGGCGCCGACCGCGACGAGGATCTTCGCGTGCCGGGCACGGTCGGACCCGACCAGCGCCTCGAGCCCACCGCTCACGGCGGCGTCGAGCGGCACTACCGCCGTGACGACCTTCGCGGCGAGCTCGGCGTTGCGGGCGAGGAAGGCCAGCGCAGGAGCGAGGTCGGCGTCGGCGAGGTGCGACATGCTCCCCACCACGTGGACCTCGCGGAGCACCACGTCGGTGACGTCGAGCTCGACCGGCCGTTCGGGCAGGCCGAGGAGCACCACCGTGCCGCCCGGCTCGGCGAGGCCCACGGCGGCGGACACCGCCGGCGCCGCACCGGAGCACTCGAGCACGACCGACGCGCCGCCGCGGACGCCCTCGTCCACCGGCCGCGCGTCGAGACCGAGCGACGCCGCATGGGCGAGCCGCTCCTCGGCCACGTCGAGCACCGTCACCTCGTTGCCCGCGTCGACGAGCAGCAGTGCGACACACAGCCCGATGGTGCCCGACCCCACGACGGTGCACCGCCTGCCGACAGGGCTGCCCGCGAGCCGCAGGGCGTGGAGCGCGACAGCGAAGGGCTCACCCAGCGCCGCCAGCTGCGGCGCCATGCCCGGAGGGGCCGCGACCACCATCGCCGCCGGCACGGTGAGGGCTTCGGCCAGCCCACCGTCGGCTGACATGCCGATGTGACCGAGCTGCAGGCAGAGGTGCGGCGCCCCTGCGGCGCACTGGGGGCAGCGTCCGCACGGCAGCAACGCGTTCAGCGCCACCACGTCTCCGACGGCGAGCCCGCTGACACCCGACCCGACGGTGTCGACCCACCCGGACACCTCGTGCCCCAGGACGATCGGTGCCATGGCACCCGTCGTGGGGTGCGGCCGGGTCGGGATGGTGAACGGACCGTGCAGGTACTCGTGCACGTCGGATCCACAGATGCCACAGAAGGCCACTCGCACGCGTACCTCACCTGCGCCGGGGGCCGGGGCGGCGGGCACCTGCTCGACGCGTACGTCGCCGCGCGCGTGCCAGCGCACGGCTGGCATGGTCGCGCCGTCCATGGCGGCAGCGTACGCGTCGACCCCCTGGCCAATCGTGCCTGCAGCCGCCGCCCGGATGACTGCCATACGCAGAGCAGATGACGTCGGCGACGCGGTCACAAGCCGGTAACGAGACCTTGACAGGTACTTTCTTACTTTGAGTAGGTTGGCGGCACGACAGGACGAGCCCGCTCACCACCCGGCCGCGGGCGCTCTCGACGAGGAGATGTGCATGTCCGACCAGCAGACCCCTGAGCAGACCGGCTCGGCGCCCGCGTCGGCGCCGATGAGCCGCCGCACCCTGCTGAAGCTCGGCTCACTGGGCGCAGCAGCCATGGGTGTCAGCCCTCTGCTCGCCGCGTGCGGCGGCAGCTCGTCCGGCAGCGCCAGCTCGAGCGGTTCGAGCTCGGCGGCGGTGGGCGGGAGCGGCGGAGGCAAGAAGGCGACCGTGCGCGTGTGGACCTGGTACACCCAGCAGCAGAAGGAGTTCCCGCGGCTCATCAGTGAGTTCCAGGCCAAGAACCCCAACATCACCGTCGAGAACCGCATCTTCGGCACCCCTGACCAGTTCCTGCCCGCCCTCGCGGCGGCGGTCTCGGCCGGCAACCCGCCGGAGATCTTCGCACCGCACATCCGCGCGCTGACCTACGGCCAGCAGGGTGTGTCGGCCGACCTGAAGAAGGAGCTGGGCGACGACTTCCTGGCCGACTTCTTCAAGTCCACCCGCGACGAGTACACCCTCGAAGGCAAGCAGTACGCGCTGGGCTGGATGGCGCAGACGTTCGGCATCTTCTACAACCCCGACATGCTCAGCGCGGCCGGCGTGCAGGGCGAGCCGGAGACGTGGGACGACCTCATCGCCGCAGCGGCGAAGATCGGCAAGACGGGCAAGGCGGCCGTCACCGTCTCGGCCAACCCCTCGACGAGCGGGCTCGACTTCTTCCTCCCGCTGCTCGCGCAGGTCACCGACGACCCGACCTACTACCTCAAGCTCGACCAGCTCGACGGCGTGTCCTACACCGACCAACCCGTCATCGACGCGCTCACCTTGCTGCAGAAGCTCGTGAAGGCGAAGGTATTCCAGCCGGGTGTGAACGGCACGGCGGGCGACCAGGCCGAGCAGCTGTTCTACACCGGCGGCTCGGCGATGCTCTTCAACGGCTCATGGACGCCGCAGGACCTCATCACCAACGCACCCAAGGGCTTCGCCGACAAGGTGAAGGTGATGCAGACCCCTGCGCTCAAGCCCGGTGCCAAGCACTACACGGCCAACCAGGCAGGGGCCGGTCTGGCGGTGAGCGAGACGAGCAAGAACAAGGACGCCGCGCTCGAGTTCGTCAAGTTCATCTACTCGCCGGAGCAATACGCGACCACGATGAACAACAGCAACAGCATGCCCTCGACCCAGTCGGCGGCCGAGAAGGTGTCCAACCCCGTGCTCAAGCAGATGACCTCGTGGCTCATCGCCGGCAACGGAGTGCCCCACATCCCCTTCGGCAACGGCTCCAGCGAGGCGGGCGGCCCGCTCGCGAGCATCTACGACGGGTCGGGCGACCCCGCGGACGTGGCGAAGAAGATGCAGGAGGCGGTGAAGAACGTCCGCGGCTAGCGGACGGACCGCCATGGCCTCCCAGACACTGGCACCGGGCGCGGCGCACCGTCCGCGGCTGCGGATGCTGTCGAAGCGGCACCGGCCCGAGATGCTCGCGGGCTACCTGTTCATCCTGCCGACGGTCCTGCTGTTCCTCGTCTTCGTCGGCTACCCGATCGTCCGCTCGGTCTACCTCGGGTTCACGACGTGGAGCGGGTTCGGCTCACCCAGCTGGACCGGCTTCCACAACTACCACCGCATGTTCGACGACACGGTCGCGCGCCAGGCGTTCCGCAACACGCTGGTCTTCGCGGCGGTGACGACGGTGCTGCAGACGGTGCTGCCGCTGCTCGTGGCCGTCCTGGTGAACGCCACCTGGCGACGCTTCGGCATCGCCGCGCGGACCCTGCTCTTCATCCCCGGAGTCGTGTCGTTCGTGGTCAGCGGCGTGATCTGGAAGCTGGTGCTCGACCCGAACCTGGGCCTGCTCAACAAGCTGCTCGACGGCATCGGGCTCGACTCGCTGACGCACAGCTGGCTGGGCGAGAGCTCCACCGCGCTGCCGGCCATCATGGTGGTGTCCCTCTGGCAGGCGCTCGGCCTCAACATGCTCATCTTCTTCGCCGGCCTGCAGGGCATCGACCCCACGCTCTACGAGGCGGCCGAGGTCGACGGCGCCGGCGCCTGGCCGCAGTTCCGCTACGTCACCGTGCCGGGGCTGCGACTGGTGACCGGCATCGTCATCAGCCTCAACCTCATCAACGGCTTCAAGGCCTTCGACCTGATCTACGTCATGACTCAGGGCGGCCCCAACCACGCGAGCGAGGTGCTCGGCACCCGGCTCTACGGGCTGGCGTTCGGCACCACGTCGGGAGCGGTCCCGCAGTTCGGCTACGCCAGCGCGATGAGCGTCGTGGTGCTGCTGCTGTGCACCGCGGCGGTCGTCGTCCAGATCCTGCTCAACCGGAGGGCGGCGCGATGAGCACCTCGGTCCAGGCACGTCCTCGCCCGACGACTGCCGAGCCCGGCGCGGCCCGACGGCGCAAGCGACCGGTCGCCCGGCTGGTCACGGCGGTCGTCCTCGGCGTCGTCTGCGTGGTCATCGCCTTCCCGCTGATCTGGATGGTGCTCACCTCGCTGCGCCCGTCGAACGACGTCTTCACGGGTGGGCTGTGGCCGAAGCACGTGTCCTTCGACGCCTACCGCGAGGTGTGGAGCTCGACGGACTTCCCGTCGCACTTCCTGGCCAGCCTGTGGATCACGGTTGCGACAGTCGTGCTGGTGCTGCTGTTCGCCTCGCTGAGCGGCTACGCCTTCGCCCAGCTCAGCTTCCCGTTCAAGAACGTGATCTACCTGCTGCTGCTCACGACGCTGATGATGCCGGCGACTGCGCTGATCCTGCCGCTCTACTTGCAGCTGAAGAAGTTCGGCCTGCTCGACTCGCAGCTCGGCCTCGTCGTCCTCTACGTCAGCGGCTCGGCGCCGTTCGCGATGTTCCTCATGCGGGCGTTCTTCGAGACGCTGCCGCGCGAGCTGGCGCAGGCCGCCCGCATCGACGGGGCCAGCGAGTTCCAGGTCTTCTGGCGGGTCATCCTGCCCCTGACCCGCCCGGGACTGGCGACCGTGACGATCTTCCAGTTCCTCGCCACCTGGAACGAGTTCCTCTACGCCAACACCGTCCTGCGCGACCCGGGCAAGCTGACCCTGCAGCCGGTGCTCTTCGCGATCGTAGGCCAGTACTCCACCAACTGGCCGGTGCTCACGGCCGGCCTGGTCATGTCCGTCGTCCCCGTGATCGCCGTCTACGTCTGGATGCAGCGACAGTTCGTCGCCGGCATGACGCTCGGTGCCGTCAAGAACTGAGAGGCTGCAGATGCCCATCACCTCCGTCCTGCTCAACGTCGACGACGTCGCCCGCTCGGTCGACTTCTACACCCGCCACCTGCGCGCGCAGGTCGTCGGCGAGGCCACCGACGAGCGCGCGGTGCTCGACCTGGTCACGGGCACGCTGGAGCTCGTACGCCTCGGCGGCGACCGCTCCTCCTCGACCTGGGTCCCTGACGACCTCCAGCGCGGGTTCCGGCACGTCGGCTTCAAGGTCGACTCGGTCGACACCTACGTCTCCGAGCTCAAAGCCTCGGAGGTGGAGTTCCACCTCGAGCCGATCGAGGCGACCGGCGACGTGCGCATCACCTTCTTCTACGACCCCGACGGCACGCTGCTCGAGCTCGTCGAGCGCGACCTGCACTACACCGAGGTGCTCGACCAGCGCCTCGTCGAGCAGGAGCGAGCCCTCGGCGTACCGTCCCGCCCGCGCTTCGACCACGTGGCAGTGACGGTCGAGGAGCTGGACGCCACCCAGGAGCGCTATGCACCGCTGGGCTTCTCGCTCATGGGCACGATCGCCCAGCCGCACGACCCGCGCGGCTTCGACATCGCCTACCTCAGGTCGCAGGACACCGTGCTGGAGGTCTTCACCTACGGTGTCGAGAAGACGCAGCGGGCGCCGCAGCTCGACGCGCCCGGCTTCGTCGCGGCGGTCGTGACCGGGGTGGCCGAGGACGCCGACGCCTTCAGCGTTGTCGGCGAGCGGGCCGGCCACCGCGTGCTCGTCGACGCCGACGGCTTCCCCACGGCGGTCTGAGCGGTGGTCGCGAGCGACGCCTCAGGCTGGCAGCGGCGGCTGGGCGGCACCGGGCTGCACGTCTCGGCAGTCTGCCTGGGCGGTGGCCCGCTGGGCAGCATGCCGGAGAACTTCGGCTACGACGTCCCCGTCCAGGACGCCGTCGACCTGGTGACCGACGTGCTGGCCAGCCCGATCACGGTCATCGACACCGCCAACGGCTACAGCGGCGGGGAGAGCGAGCGCCGCATCGGGCTGGGCATCGCCGCGGCCGGCGGCCTGCCGCCCGGGTTCCTCGTCGCGACCAAGGTCGACGCCGACGAAGCGGACTACTCCGGCGACCGGGTCCGGGCCTCGGTGGAGGAGAGCCGGACCCGGCTCGGCCTCGACGACCTGCCCCTGGTGCACCTGCACGACCCGGAGTTCCACGACTTCGCCGCCATGACCAAGCCCGGCGGCGCCGTCGACGCGCTCGTCCGGCTGCGCGAGAGCGGCCAGGTCGGCTCGCTCGGGCTGGCAGGCGGCGACGTGCGCGTCATGGCGCGCTACCTCGACCTCGGGGTCTTCGACGTCCTGCTGGTGCACAACCGCTGGACGCTGGTGGACCGCAGCGCCGGAGAGATCGTCGCGACGGCCCACGAGCGGGGTCTGGGCGTCGTGAACGCGGCCGTCTACGGCGGCGGCATCCTGGCCCGCCAGGAGGAGCGGCCCGGCGACACCTACGGCTACCGTCCCGCGCCGCCGGAGACCCTCCGGGCGGTCCGCGCCATGCGCGAGCTGACGAACCGGCACGGCACCGACCTCGCGACGGCGGCGCTGCAGTTCTCGCTGCGCGACACGCGCGTCGCCTCGACGATCGTCGGCATCAGCAAGCGCTCGCGGATCCCAGCGGTTCTCGACAGCGCCGCGTCCGAGCTGCCGCCGGACTTCTGGGACGAGCTCGAGACCCTCGTGCCGCCGTCCGACACCTGGCTGGACGCCTGAGCCACTGCGTACCAGTCCATCGTCCCCGCTCACCACCTCTACGAAGGAGCACCCCCGCATGCCTCTCGTCCGTGTCGACATGTACTCGACCCACGCGTCCCGCAGGGAGGCGTTCAGCGCGGCGATCCACCGTGGTCTCGTGTCGAGCCTGGGCATGCCCGCCGACGACCTCTTCCAGGTGTTCCGGCTGCACGAGCCGGGCGACCTCTTCTACTCGCCGAGCTTCCCCGACGCCGACCGCGACGACATCGTCTTCGTGCAGATCCTGCTGGCCCGGCTCTACGACGGCGAGCAGAAGCAGGCCATGGGCCGCGCGGTCGTCAGCGAGCTGGCTGCCGAGGGGGTCAAGCCCGACAACGTGCTGATCGCCTGCACGGAGAACGACGGGCCGGACTGGTACGCGCCCGGCCGCGACTTCGCCGCGTCGGCGACAGCCCGGTGACGAGTCGAGACGAGTTCCCCGCCGACTTCGCCTGGGGCACGGCGACCGCGTCCTACCAGATCGAGGGGGCGACCTGCGAGGACGGCCGCTCCCCCAGCATCTGGGACACCTTCGCGGCGACGCCCGGCGCGATAGCCGACGGCACGACCGGTGACCTGGCCGACGACCACTACCACCGCTGGGCGGAGGACGTCGCCATCATGGCGGACCTCGGGGTCAACGCCTACCGCTACTCCCTCTCGTGGTCGCGTCTGCTCCCCGAGGGGTCCGGTCGCGTCAACCGCGCCGGCGTCGACTTCTACCGCCGGCTCACCGAGTCGCTGCTCGCCCATGGCCTCGCTCCCTGGGTCACGCTCTACCACTGGGACCTGCCGCAGGTGCTCGAGGACCGCGGCGGCTGGCTGGAGCGCGACACCGCGTACCGGTTCGCCGACTACGCGGCGGCCGTGCACGACGCGCTCGGCGACCTGGTGTCGTCGTGGATCACCCTCAACGAGCCGTGGTGCTCGGCGTTCCTGGGCTACGGCTCGGGGGTGCACGCCCCAGGGCAGCAGGTCGGTACGCGCTCCGCCCACGCTGCGCACCACCTCCTGCTCGGTCACGGGCTCGCGGTCGACGTGCTCCGCGCGGCCGACCCGGAAGCGCAGGTCGGGATCACGGTCAACCTGTACTCGGTCGAGCCGGCCAGCGGCACCGCTGCCGACCGCGACGCCGCGCGGCGCATCGACGGGCTGCAGAACCGCTTCTTCCTCGAGCCGGTGCTGCGCGGCGCCTACCCCGCCGACGTCCTCGAGGACCTGGGCGAGCAGGAGTGGTTCGCCGCCCAGCCGGCCGCCGACCTGGAGCTGGTGTCGCGGCCGCTGGACTTCCTCGGCATCAACTACTACAGCCGGCACACCGTGGCGGCGCCCGCACCTGACGGTGCGGGGGGCTTCGGCCCGAGCTTCCCCGGCAGCGAGGGCGTCCGTGCCGTCGACACGGGCGCACCGCGTACGCACATGGGCTGGCCGGTGTGCCCCGAGGGCATGCTCGACGTGCTGCGCCAGGCGCACACCCTGGCACCGGAGCTGCCGCTCTGCATCACCGAGAACGGCTCCGCCTGGCCCGACGAGGTCTCGCCCGACGGCGCCGTCCACGACCCGGAGCGCACCGACTACCTCGCCACCCACGTAGCGGCCTGCGCTGCGGCGCGGGCCGAAGGGCTGCCCCTGCAGGGCTACTTCGCGTGGACGCTCATGGACAACTGGGAGTGGGCGTGGGGGCAGAGCCGGCGCTTCGGGCTGGTCCACGTCGACTACGGCACCCAGGCCCGTACCCTGAAGGACAGCGGCGACTGGCTGCGTACGTTCCTCCGCGGTGAGGGGGCCGGCTGAGATGGGAGCACGGTTCGCGGGGCGCTCGGCAGCTGAGACGGGGCGCGGCATCGTCGACCTCGTGCGCTCGAGCGAGGTCATCAGCCGGGTCGAGCTCGCCGAGCTGTCCGGGCTGACGGAGGCCTCGATCTCGCGCACCGTGAAGCGGCTGCTCGAGGACGGCCTGCTCGTCGAGGTCGGCCAGAGCGAGACGACCGGGGGCAAGCCGCGCCGTCTGCTCGCGCTCAACACCAACGGGCGCTACGCCGTCGGGCTCTCGGTCGACGAGGCGCAGCTGACCTACGCGCTGACCAACCTGCGCGGCGAGGTCGTCGGGCGGCTGGTGTCCCGCGGCATCGGCACCGACACGCCCGCGGTCGTCGTGCGCCGGATGGTGCGCGAGACGACCCGGCTGCTGCGCGAGCACGAGGTCGACGCGGGCGACGTGCTCGGCATCGGCGTCGCCATCGCCGGGCGGCTCGACCTGCGCGGCGCCGCGATGCGCGCGCTGCGCGACACGACCGACTGGGAGCAGTTCGCACTCGGCCCGGCCCTCGAGGAGGCGCTCGGCCTGCCCGCCACCCTCGAGCACGACTACGTCTGCGCCGCGCTGGGCGAGTTCTGGGTAGGGCGCATCCCGGCGTCATCGGACTTCGTGTGCTTCTACGCGGCCACCGGCTTCGGTGCCGGCATCATGCTCGGCGGCGAGATCTACCGCGGCTCGTCGGGCAACGCGGGCGAGGTCGGGCACGTCGTGCTCCAGGCGGGCGGGCCCGAGTGCTGGTGCGGGTCGCGCGGGTGCCTCGAGGCGGTAGCCGGACCGCGCACGGTGGTGCGCAAGGCGCTGGCGTCGCGCGCGCTCGCCCGACGCCTGTCGCTCACCGGCGACCCCGACGCCGTGCGCGCCGACTTCGCCCTCGTCGCCCGGGCGGCGGCGGCAGGCGACGCGGCGTGCGAGCAGCTGGTCGAGGAGTCCGCCGGCTACGTCGGCGCGACGCTGCTGTCGCTGACGAACGCCCTCGACCTGGACCGCATCGTGCTGTCCGGGCCGGCCTTCGCCGACGCGGGCGAGTACTACCTGCGCGCCACCCAGTCAGCCGTCTCGGAGCTGTCGTTCATGCGGCAGGTCCACCCGGTGACGGTGGAGCTCTCGACCCTGCAGATGCAGTCGTCGGCCATCGGAGCCGCCACCGTCGCGCTCGACGGCGGACTGGCCGCCCGCTAGACCACCTCATGCCTTTCGACGCTAGGAGCTCCATGACCACCGCCCCCGCAGTCCGCTTCGCCGTCGTCGGCAGCGGCTGGCGCTCGCAGTTCTTCCTGCGCCTCGCGCGCATGGCACCGCACGCGCTCCAGGTGACCGGCGTCGTGACGCGCACGGCCGAGCGCGGCGAGCAGGTGACCGCGGAGTGGGGCGTGCCGACCTTCCGCACGCTCGAGGAGGCCGCACGCGTGGGCGACCCGGAGTTCGTGGTGCCGTCGGTGCCCTGGTCGGAGACGCCCGCGGTGACGCGGGAGGCCGTACGCCTGGGGCTCCGGGTCCTCGCCGAGACGCCGCCCGCGCCGACCGCCGAGGCGCTGCGGGAGCTGTGGTCCGATGTGGGGTCGTCAGGTCTGGTGCAGGTCGCCGAGCAGTACCTCCTCATGCCAGGTCATGCCGCCCGCCTGTCGCTCCTGCAGCGCGGCGTCATCGGTCACGTGACGTCGGTGCAGGTGTCGTCGACGCACCTCTACCACGCGACCTCGATGATCCGGTTGATGCTCGGGGCCGGGTTCGACCCGGTGACGGTGACGGCCCGGAGGTTCACGGCTCCCCTGGCCGACCCGCTCTCACCGGCGGGCTGGTCTGGCGACGACGGCCCGAAGGAGGCGGGCACGACGCTGGCGCTGCTCGATCTCGGCAACGGGCGCAGCGGCGTCTACGACTTCACCGACAACCAGTGGTGGAACCCGCTGCGGGCCCGGCGCATCGTCCTGCGCGGGTCGCGCGGCGAGATCGTCGACGACTCCGTCGTGCGGCTGGTCGACCCGCGCACGCCCGTCGAGTCGCGGCTCCTCCGCCGGCAGCTGGGCATCGACCTCAACCTCGAGGGCGTCGACCTCGACCACATCTCCTTCGACGGCGAGGTGGTCTGCCGCAACCCGTTCCCGGGCGCCCGCTTCTCCGACGACGACATCGCAGTGGCGACGATCCTGCGCGACACCGGCCTGTGGGCGCGGGGCGAGGGGCCGGCGCCGTACCCGCTGGCCGAGGGCTGCCAGGACCACCTGCTGGGCTTGGCCATCGAGGAGTCGGCCCGCACCGGCGCGCCCGTCACCACCGCCCGGGAGCCTTGGGCCTCGTAGCCTTCACCCCAGGGCGGCGGGGCGGTCGGTCGCTGCGTACTGCGACCACGAGCCGGGGTACAGCCGCACCCTGCCGAGCCCGAGCTGCTCGAGCGCGAGCGCGTTGTGCGCGGCGGTGACGCCGGAGCCGCAGTAGGACACGACCTCGGTGTCGGGGCCGATGCCCACGTCGGTGAAGCGCCTCCGGAGGTCCTCCACGGGCAGGAACGTGCCGTCGCCCTGGAGGTTCTCGCGGCAGGGCACGTTGAGCGCGCCGGGGATGTGCCCCGGCCGGGCGTCGATCGTCTCGACGTCGCCGGAGTAGCGCTCGCGCGGCCGGGCGTCGATCACGACGGTGTCGGGCGCGACCGCGTCGTCGATGCCGGCGACCCGCTCGAACTCGCGCGCGGCGAAGGAGCCCCGTGCGGGCACGGGCTCGGACCCGCTAGCGAGCGGCAGCCGGTAGGCGCCGAGCCCGCCGTCGAGCAGCGCCGCCTGGTGGCCGGTCGCGCGCAGCATCCACACCAGGCGGGCCGCGATGACCCCGCCCGCGTCGTCGTAGGCGACGACCACGTCACCGTCGGAGATGCCGGACACGGCCATGCCCTCGGCGAAGACCTCGGGTGCGGGCAGCGGGTGGCGTCCCTCCGCCTCCGACGCCGGTGCGGCCAGCCAGGTGTCGAGGTCGACGTAGACGGCACCGGGGATGTGCGCGCGCTCGAAGGCGGCCAGCCCGGAGCTGCCGTCCATGTACCACCGCACGTCGGCGAGGATGACCTCCTCGCGGTGCTCGGCGAACCACTCCTGGCTCACGATCGGGTCAACCACGTCTCCACCTTCCTCCTCATGCCACCGTGATCCTCACAAGACCTGCGCGACGGCTTCTGCGATCCGGCGGTCGAGCTCGACCTGCTGCGCGCGCCGTGCGCGCCGGTCGAGCGGCACCTCGACGACATGGACGCCACTTTGCGGTGCCAGTGCGGCGGCCAGCTCGGCCGGAGTGCTGACCCGCACGTGCACCGTACGCGTCGCCGCGCACAGCGCCGCGAGGTCCGTGCCGTGCGGGGTGCCGAACACCCGCTCGAACGGGCCGCTCAGCTCATCGGCCCCCTGCTCCAGCAGGCCGAAGATGCCGCCGCCGTCGTCGTTGACGACCACGATGCACAGGTCGGGCCGCGGCTCGTCGGGCCCGATGACCAGGCCGGTCGCGTCGTGCAGGAACGTCAGGTCGCCCATCACCGCGTACGCGTGCGAGCCGCCCGCGGCCTGGTGCGCGAGCGCCGCGCCCACCGCCGACGACACCGTGCCGTCGATGCCGGCGACGCCGCGGTTGGCGAGAACTCGCACACCCGACGGTAGGTTTGCAGTGGCCAGGTCGCGGACGGGGTTGCTGGAGCCGACGACGAGCAGGTCGTCGGGGTCGAGAATGCGCGCGAGAGCGGCCGCGACGCCCGGGCCGGTGAGGTCGCTCCCGACCGGCCACTGCGCCTTCCGGGCGGCCTGGCCGGCGCGGGTCCACGCCGCGGCGAAGTCGCTGTCCGCCGAGCCGAGAACCTCGAGCTCGCCGGTGAACACCGTGCTGGCCGTCAAGGCCGCGTCGTACCACCGCTCGGTGCCGGTCAGGACGTCGACGACCACGCCGGGCCGCCGGAGCAGCGCGCCGACGGTGCGCGAGAGCGTGGGCCGGCCCACGACGAGGACCCGCTCGGGAGCCCACGCCTCGAGCAGCGCCGGCACGCCCAGCAGGGCGAGCGGCAGCGCCTCGCCCGCGAGCCCCGACGACGGCTCGGCCACCACGGGCCAGCCGCTCGCCTCTGCGACCCGGCGGGCCCGGTCGGCCAGGGCGGGCGGGCAGTCGCCCACGACGAGCAGGGTGCGGGGCGCCCCGGCGTAGAGCTCCGGCTCGGAGTCCTGGGCCTTCGCGGCCACGGTCCAGGCGCCGCCGTCGGGCCGGCCGTCGAGCGGCTCGACCCAGTCGGTGGTGCCGTCGGGCACGAGCGGGTCGCGCAGCGCGAGGTTGAGGTGCACCGGCCCGGGCTCGCCCGTGAGCGCCCCGGTGGCCGCGACCAGCGCGCGGCACACCGTGGACCGCCACCAGCCCACCTGGCCGGGCCGACCGTCCGCAGCGGGCAGGCTCACCTCGTGGCGCACGCTGGTGCCGTAGAGCCGCACCTGGTCGACGGTCTGGTTGGCCCCCACGCCCAGCAGCTCGGCCGGTCGGTCCGCAGTGAGCACCACGAGCGGCACGCCCGAGTGCGACGCCTCGAGCACCGCCGGGTGCAGGTTGGCCGTCGCCGTGCCCGAGGTGGTCACGACCGGCACCGGCTGCCCCGAGGCCTTGGCCAGCCCGAGCGCGAGGAAGCCGGCGGTGCGCTCGTCGATGCGTACGTGCAGGCGCAGCCGGCCCGCGGCGTCGGCGGCCGCGAGCGCGTAGGCCAGCGGCGCCGACCGCGAGCCCGGACAGACCACCGCCTCGTGCACCCCGCCGCGCACCAGCTCGTCGACCAGCACGGTCGCGAACGCCGTCGACGGGTTCACGCCTCGGCCTCCACCGCGCGCAGGCGGTCGTCCAGCCGTCGCCGGGTCCCGTCGTCGGGGGCGGCGGCGGTGAGGGCTGCAGGGTCGGGCACCACGCGGCGTACGGCGATCGCCCCGTCCACCGGGATCAGCGGGTCGGCGACCACGTCGGCGGCAAGCAGCCGCGCGGTGCCGAGGCCACAGGCGTACGGCAGCTCCGGGAGCGCGGCGGCGAGCGCGAGCCCCGCCGCGAGCCCGATCGAGGTCTCGAGCGCCGACGACACCACGACCGGCAGGCCGACCTGCTCGGCGAGGATCAGGCACGAGCTGACGCCGCCGAGGGGCGCGACCTTCAGCACCAGGATGTCGGCCGCGTCGGCGCGCACCACGCGCAGCGGGTCGTCCGAGAGCCGCACCGACTCGTCAGCCGCGACCGGGACGTCGAGCCGACGGCGTACGGCTGCGAGCTCCTCGATCGACGCGCACGGCTGCTCGACGTACTCCAGCCCGCCGGCGGCGATGTCGAGCGCCCGCACCGAGCGGAGCGCGACGTCGACGTCCCAGGCGCCGTTGGCGTCGATGCGGATGCGCCCCTGCTTGCCGAGCGCGTCGCGCACGGCGGCCACGCGGGCGACGTCGTCGGCGAGCGACTGGCCGCGCTCGGCGACCTTCACCTTGACCGTCGTGCAGCCTGCGGCGCGCACGAGCTCGGCGGCACGCTCCGGCCCGACCGCCGGGACGGTGGCGTTGACGGGCACGGAGTCGCGTACGGGTGTCGGCCACCCCTCGAACGCCGCCTCCCGCGCGGCGTGCAGCCACGGCACGGCGCGGAACGTGTCGTAGTCCCAGAACGGCGAGAACTCGCCCCACCCCGCTGGGCCCTCGAGCAGCCAGCCCTCGCGGGAGTCGACGCCCCGGAACCGGGTGCTCATCGCCACCTGGAACGGCACGGGAGCGGGCGTCCGGTCGGCGGTCACGGGCCTATCCTCGCTGCTCGTGGTGAGCGAACTCTTCGACCCCTCGTCCTGGACCCCCGTCGACGGCTTCGAGGGGCTGGAGGACGTGACCTACCACCGCGCCCGCTCGACCGGAGCCGTACGCGTCGCGATCGACCGCCCGGAGGTGCGCAACGCGTTCCGGCCGAAGACCGTCGACGAGCTCCTCGCGACGCTCGAGCACGCGCGCACGTCGCCGGACGTCGGTTGCGTGCTGCTCACCGGCAACGGGCCGTCGCCGCGCGACGGGGGTTGGGCGTTCTGCTCCGGCGGCGACCAGCGGATCCGGGGGCGCTCGGGCTACGTCTCCGCTGAGTCGGAGGAGCGGCTGTCCCCGGTCGACCGGGCGCGGGCGGGGCGGCTGCACATCCTCGAGGTGCAGCGGCTGATCCGCTTCATGCCCAAGGTGGTCATCGCCGTGGTGCCGGGGTGGGCCGCGGGCGGCGGGCACTCGCTCCACGTGGTCTGCGACCTGACCCTGGCTTCGGCGGAGCACGCGCGCTTCAAGCAGACCGACGCCGACGTGGCCAGCTTCGACGCGGGATACGGTTCGGCCTACCTCGCCCGCCAGGTCGGGCAGAAGCGGGCGCGGGAGATCTTCTTCCTCGGGCGGGAGTACTCCGCGCAGGAGGCGTTCGACATGGGCATGGTCAACGCAGTGGTGCCGCACGCCGACCTCGAGCGCGTGGCGCTCGAGTGGGCGGCCGAGGTCAACGGCAAGTCGCCCACGGCGCAGCGGATGCTGAAGTACGCGTTCAACGCCGTCGACGACGGGCTGGTCGGCCAGCAGCTCTTCGCCGGCGAGGCCACCCGGCTGGGCTACATGACCGACGAGGCCGCCGAGGGCCGCGACGCGTTCCTCGACAAGCGCGCGCCCGACTGGTCCCAGTTCCCCTGGTACTACTAGCGCTTCGCACCGGAGCGCGCGTCGTCCACTCATGCGGGCATGCGTGCAGACGACGCATGCGGTCGGCTCCAGCCGCCGAGCTCGAGGGCACTGGCCACGAGCGAGGCGACGAGGTCCGGCTCTTCCCGCACGATGAAGCTCGGGAACCGCAGGACCCGCTTCCCCTCGACCACCAGGTGCGCGTCGCGAAGCATGTCGGCCCACCACTGCCGCACGTCCATGTGCCCACGGCCGTCGATCTCCACCACCAGGCCGTAGCGGGCCCACTCGCAGTCGAGCCAGCGCGCTCGTCCCGAGGCATCGAGCCTCCGAGTCTGCCTGTCCGGCGCCGGCAGCCCCGCTGCCCGGCAGATCCGCCCGAACTCGGCCTCCGAGAGGGTCTGCGCTCCCCCGACGGCTTCGGCCACCGCCCGCGCGGCGACTGAACGCCGGGGGAAGTTCGACCTTCGAGCCGTCTCGACGGCCAGCGCCCCGGGCAGCACGAGCCGCTGCTGGACCCCTGCCAGCAGCAGCGCCTCGGCATGCCGGTCCGAGCGCGCCCACGACACCGCATCGATGAGGGAGCGAGCGATCCGCGTCCTCGGAGGTCGCGTTCCCGCCTGCACTGCCTCGGGCCCCAGCATCGACGAGCTGCGCACCACGAGCCCCGGCCGAGCGTGCGTCACCTTCCGCCCGTGCGGGACCAGGACCCAGCGCCTCCGCGCCGAGTCGTCGAAGCCGCGGAGCCCCGCCAGTGAGGCGGCGGTGAGCCCGGCGAGGACCGCCCCGCGACCGCCCACGACGACGTCCACCCACAGCTCCTGCTCCGTGGAGAGCGGTCCGTTGTGCGTCACGACGACACCCTTCGCCGGGGTCTGCCAGTCACCTCGACGCAGGCGCCACTCCACGGCCGACCGACCGACCGCGTCGCGCAGCTCGCTCCACCGCATGACGCCACGCTGGGCGTGAAGCCGTGAACGGGCGGGTTGTGGCAGTTGCCGGCTCATGCACGGCAGGGTGCACCGGATCAGTCGGTCCCACGGCTCTGAGGGACGGGCCTGTGGACGAGGTTCCCGCTGTGCCATGGCATGCGTAGTCCGCACTCGCCAGGACGTGAGCAGACGACGCAGGCAAGACCGCGGGCATACCCGACCCGCCCCGGGCGTTCACAGCAGCGTACAGTTGAACATTCAACGAACGGGACAGAGGAGCAGGCCATGCAGTTCGGGGTCTTCACGGTCGGCGACGTCACGCCGGACCCGACCAACGGGCGCGTGCCGAGCGAGGCCGAGCGCATCCAGGCGATGGTCACCATCGCGCAGAAGGCCGAGGAGGTCGGGCTCGACGTCTTCGCGACCGGCGAGCACCACAACCCGCCGTTCGTGCCCTCCTCCCCCACCACGATGCTCGGCTGGATCGCCGCCAGGACCGAGAGGCTGATCCTCTCGACCGCCACGACGCTGATCACCACGAACGACCCGGTGAAGATCGCCGAGGACTACGCGATGCTCCAGCACCTCGCGGGCGGTCGCGTCGACCTCACCTTGGGCCGCGGCAACACCGGCCCGGTCTACCCGTGGTTCGGCAAGGACATCCGCGACGGCATCAGCCTGGCGGTCGAGAACTACGCCCTGCTGCGCCGGCTGTGGCGCGAGGACGTCGTCGACTGGGAGGGCCGGTTCCGCACCCCGCTGCAGTCGTTCACGTCGACGCCGCGCCCGCTCGACGACGTGCCGCCCTTCGTCTGGCACGGCTCGATCCGCAGCCCCGAGATCGCCGAGCAGGCGGCCTACTACGGCGACGGCTTCTTCCACAACCACATCTTCTGGAACAAGGAGCACACCCAGCGCATGGTGGGGCTCTACCGCGAGCGCTTCGAGCACTACGGCCACGGGCAGGCCGACCAGGCCATCGTCGGCCTCGGCGGCCAGGTGTTCATGCGCAAGAACAGCCAGGACGCGGTGAAGGAGTTCCGGCCCTACTTCGACAACGCGCCGGTCTACGGCCACGGCCCCTCGCTCGAGGACTTCACCCGGGCGACGCCGCTGACCGTGGGCAGCCCGCAGCAGGTCATCGAGCGCACCCTCGGGTTCCGGGACTACGTCGGCGACTACCAGCGCCAGCTGTTCCTCATCGACCACGCGGGCCTGCCGCTCAAGACCGTGCTCGAGCAGATGGACATCCTCGGCGAGGAGGTCGTGCCCGTGCTGCGCAAGGAGTTCGCGGCCCTCAAGCCGGCGCACGTGCCCGACGCCCCCACCCACGAGAGCCTGAAGGCCGCCAAGGAGCTGGTCACCTCATGAGGACGCTCGCAGTCGTCACTGCCGGTCTGAGCGAGCCGTCGTCCACGCGGCTGCTCGCCGACCGGCTGGCCACGGCGACCCGGGAGTCCTTGCAGCAGCAGGGCCAGCAGGTCGACGTGCGCGTCGTCGAGCTCCGCGAGCTGGCGCACGCCCTGACCGACGCGCTGCTCACCGGCTTCGCGACCGAGGAGCTGCAGGAGGCGATGGACGCGGTGGTCCGGGCCGACGGCGTCATCGCCGTCACGCCCATCTTCAGCGCGTCCTACAGCGGGCTGTTCAAGACGTTCTTCGACGTGCTCGACAGGGACGCGCTCGACGGTACGCCGGTGCTGCTGGGCGCGACGGCCGGCACCGCCCGGCACAGCCTCGCCCTCGAGCACGCGCTGCGCCCGCTGTTCAGCTACCTCCATGCCGTCGTCGTGCCCACCGCGGTCTTCGCGGCGACCGAGGACTGGGGCGCCGACTCGGGCCTGCCCACGCGCATCGCCCGTGCCTCGGGCGAGCTCGCCGACCTGGTAGCGGCGCGCCGGCGGGAGGCGCCGGCCGACCCCTACCGCGACGCCGTGCCCTTCGAGCAGCTGCTCTCCGGCCTCGGCCAGGGATGATGGCGGGGTGACCCGTCCGTCCCGCCGGCTGCAGCCCGTCGCCGGCGCCGACCTCGACGCGCTGGTCCCGGCCCTGCGCGCCGCCGTGGACGGCACCGGGCCCGCCGTGGCGCCGGTGCCGCGGGCGTCGGGTGCGGTCGTCGCGGCGGTCACCGCAGCCGTACGCCCCGACCTCCCGCTCGAGTCCGACGACGTCGCCGTCGTGGTGACCACCAGCGGCTCGACCGGCGAGCCGAAGGGCGTGCTGCTCCCCGCAAGCGCCCTGCGCGCGTCGGCGGCCGCGACCGAGACGCGACTCGGCGGCCCGGCCCAGTGGCTGCTGGCCCTCGACCCCGGCCACGTCGCGGGTCTCCAGGTCGTGCTCCGCTCGCTGCTGGCCGGCACCGAGCCGGTGCAGCTCGACCCCGACGCGCCGTTCGACCCCGAGGCGTTCGCCCGCGCAGCCGCGGAGCTCGACCCAGGGGTGCGCCACTGCACGTCCCTGGTGCCCACCCAGCTGCGCCGCGTCGTCGAGGCGAAAGGGCCAGCCCTCGACGCGCTCACCGCCTTCGATGCGGTGCTCGTCGGCGGCGCCGCCACACCGGCGCCACTGCTCGAGCAGGCGAAGGCCGCCGGCGTACGCGTCGTCACGACCTACGGCATGTCCGAGACGTGCGGCGGCTGCGTCTACGACGGCCGCGCGCTCGACGGCGTCGACGCACGCCTTCAGCCCGATGGCCGCGTCGTGCTCGCCGGCGCCGTGGTGGCCGCCGGCTACCGGCTCCGGCCCGACCTCACCGCCGAGGCGTTCCCCGGCGGCGCGTTCCGTACCTCCGACCTGGGGGCGCTCGACGCCGATGGCACCCTGCGCGTGCTCGGCCGTGTCGACGACGTGGTCGTCACCGGCGGCGCGAACGTCGCGCTGCCCGCCGTCGAGGCCGTGGCGCTGCGCGACCCGCGGGTGCGCGAGGCGGCCGCGTTCGGGCGGCCCGATCCCGAGTGGGGCACCCGGGTCGAGCTCGCGGTGGTCAGCGCCGGGACGCCCCCGACGCTCCTCGAGCTCGGCCCCGCGATCGGCGAGGCCCTCGGCCGAGCAGCCGTGCCCAAGCGCCTGCACGTGCTCCCGGCGCTGCCGCTGCTCCCCTCCGGCAAGCTCGACCGGGCGGCCCTGGGAGGCTTGCCCGCGTGATCGCCTCGTGACGACGTCCGCCCAGTGGGTCGCCGGTGCGCGCCCGCGCACCCTGCCCGCCGCGCTCGCTCCTGTCCTCGTCGGCACGGGGGTGGCCGCCGCCGAGGACGGCGCGATCGCCTGGCGGGCGGTCGCCGCCGCCGGCGTGGCCCTCGCCCTGCAGGTAGGGGTCAACTACGCCAACGACTACAGCGACGGCATCCGCGGCACCGACGACGAGCGCGTCGGGCCGTTCCGGCTCGTCGGCTCCCGCGCCGCGTCACCGCGCGCGGTCAAGCTCGCGGCGTTCGCGTCGTTCGGGCTCGCCTGCGTCTTCGGCCTGTCCATCGTCGTCGCCACGGGCGCGTGGTGGCTCGTGCTGGTCGGCCTGGTCTGCGTGGCCGCGGCCTGGGGCTACACCGGCACCTCGAAGCCCTACGGCTACCGCGGGCTCGGCGAGGTCGCCGTCTTCGTGTTCTTCGGCCTGGTCGCCGTCACGGGCACCGCCTTCGCCCAGACCGAGGACCTCAGCGGTCTCGCCGTCGCCGCGTCCGTGCCCGTCGGCGCCCTGGCCTGCGCGCTGCTGGTCGTCAACAACCTGCGCGACATCCCCACCGACGCGGTCAGCGGCAAGCGGACGCTCGCCGTGCTGCTCGGCGACCGGCGCACCCGCGCCCTCTACGCCGCGCTCGTCGCGGTGGCCGCTGTCGCCCCGCTCGCGCTCGCGCCGGCGCGGCCCTGGGCGCTGCTCGGGCTCGTCGCGCTGGTGCTCGCGGCGGCACCGCTGCGTACGGTGCTGGGCGGTGCGCGCGGCCGCGACCTGATCCCGGCGCTGGCCGGGACGGGGCGGCTGCAGCTCGCCTACGGCGTGTTCCTCGGCCTCGGGCTCGCCCTGAGCTGAGCAGGTGGTAGTCGTGGGACGTGCACCCCGACGACATCGACCTGCGCGCCGACGGCGCGCACGCCTACCGCGCGACGCAGGGGGAGCGCAGCGTACGCGTCACCGTCTCCGACGCCACGCTGGCCGAGCTTGGACTCGGTCCGGTCGAGGAGCCGCTGCTGGTGCGGCGCACCCTCGAGCTGCTCGACCCGGAGGTGCTGGCGGGCGTCGGTAACGACGTGACGCTCGAGCAGCTGGGCGCGCGGGTCGAGGGCTTCCCCGACGTCGTCGTCGCCCGGCTGCGCACCTAGACGCTCTGCGGGCTCCCCAGCCGTGCGGCCGCGAGCTCGGGCCACGGCACCGGCCGCGAGTAGTGGTAGCCCTGGGCGCGCGTGCAGCCGATCGTGCGCAGCCAGTCGGCGGTCGCGCCGTCCTCGACGCCCTCGGCGACGACGCGGCAGCCGATGCCGCCGGCCAGGCCGACGACGGCCGAGACGATCGCGCGGTCCTCGTCGCGCGCGAGGGCGCCACCGACGAACTCGCGGTCGACCTTGATCTCGTTGACGCGCAAGCGCGACAGCAGGGCGAAGGTCGTGAAGCCGGTGCCGAAGTCGTCGATCGAGATGTCGACGCCGAGGTCGGCCAGCGCGCCTACGGCGGACGCGAGCACGTCGGCGTCGGTCGCCAGCGCGGTCTCGGTGATCTCGATGGTGAGCTGGTCGGGCGGCAGGCCGGTGCGCTCGAGCAGCCGGCCGAGCCGGGAGGCCAGCTCGTCGCAGACGAGGTTGCGCACCGAGACGTTGACCGAGACTGCCCAGTCGAGGCCCTCGGCGCGCCAGCGGGCGCAGTCCTGCACCGCGCGGGTGAGCACCCACGAGGTGAACGGGTCGACGAGGCCCGACTGCTCGACCGCGCCGAGGAACTCCGCCGGCGGCAGCAGGCCGCGCTCGGGGTGCTGCCAGCGCACGAGCGCCTCCACGCCGGCGACCCGACCGGAGGCCAGGTCGAGCTGCGGCTGGTAGTGCAGCACGAGCTCGTCGCGTTCCAGCGCCCGGCGCAGCTCCGCCTGCAGCGCGAGGCGCTGCGAGGAGTGCCGGTCGAGCTCGGAGCCCCACACGACGACGCTGCTGCCCGAGCGCTTGGCCTCGTACATCGCCACGTCCGCACGCCGCATCAGCACCGTCACGTCCTCGGCCTGGGCGCCGACCAGCGCGACGCCGAAGCTGGCCTCCACCGAGAGCGGCACGTCGCAGAGCACGAGCTCCTCGGCGAGCACGTCGCGCACCTGCCCCAGCCGGAGCCGCGCCTCCTCCTCGCCGGCGACGCCGTCGAGCAGCAGCCCGAACTCGTCGCCGCCCAGCCGGGCGACGAGGTCGTCGTCGCCGAGCGCTCCGCGCAGCCGCGCCCCCGCCACCCGCAGCAGCTCGTCGCCGCACTCGTGGCCCAGGGTGTCGTTGACCTCCTTGAAGTGGTCGAGGTCGATGAGGACCAGCGCCGCGGGACGCCCGCCGGCACGGGCCCGCTGCGCGGCGGCGAGCGCCTCCTGGCCGAACATCCGCCTGTTCGGCAGCTCGGTCAGCTCGTCGTGGAGCGCCTGGTGGGCCGACTCGGCGGCGGTGCGCCGCAGCCGCCGGGTGGTCCCCCAGGCGAGCGCCGCCTGGCACAGCCAGACGAGCAGCAGGCTCGCGCCCAGCGTCCAGTAGGACTGGTGCAGGTCGGCCTCGACGGTGGTCGCGATGTCCTCGTAGGGAAGCTCGAGCTCGAGCGCACCGGCGCGCACGCCGAGGTCGTTGGGCTGCAGCGGCTGCATCACCGTGATGACGTGGCCGGAGGGCGCGGTAGGGTCCTCGGCCAGCCAGACGGTCTCGACGCCCCCGTCGAGCGCGCGGCGCAGGGCCCGGGACGTACTCGGCGTCGGGACAGAAGTGTCGGCCCCCTCGCGCAGGACGGCCCGGCCGGCGCCGTCGCGCAGCACGACCTCGCGCACGGCGCCGGTCACCCGGCCGCGGTGCATGACCTCCTGCAGCTGGGCGCGCGCGAGCGGCTCGAGGTGCTCGACGTCGGAGGCGAACAGCACCGGCGCGAGACCCATCGACTGCACGAGCTGGGCCTGCGCACGGCCCCGCCCGAGCACCCGCTCGGCGCCGGTCTGCCGGGCGCCGTGCACGAGCACGAGGCCGACGGCGACGACCGGCACGAGGCTGACGACCACGAAGACCAGCAGCGAGCGGGTCGTGCGGCGCACGCGGGTCGCCCTGTGCGCACGACCGGCCATGCCAGACCATCGGCAGCCCGGGCCCGCACCTGAAGCCCCGGGCGGCTGGCGCTGCTGGGGCTACTCGTCCTCGGAGGACGCGGCCTCGTCGATGCGGTGGCGCATGCGGCTGACGCGGCCCTCGAGCGAGGCGGACACGGCGTCGCGCGAGCTGCTCAGCACGAAGACGCTGACGACGCTGCTGATCAGCAGCGCGAGCAGCAGCGCCGGGGCGCCGCGCAGCCCGACCGCCCACAGCACCACGGCCACCGCGACCAGGAGCAGGGTGCGCAGGGTCAGGAACCGGAGGAGGGCGAAGCGCTGCTGCACCCGGTCAGCGTACGCGCACGACAGGACTCGCCCGGGACGCCTACGCTGAACCCGTGCTCCGGATCCTGCCCTACCTGCTGTTCGTGGCCCTCGACGTCTGGGCGCTGGTCGACATCCTGCAGACGCGGGAGGAGGACCTCGAGGGGCTGCCCAAGGTGGTGTGGGTGCTGTTCATCCTGCTGTTCCCGGTCATCGGGGCGCTGGTCTACATCTTCGCCGGCAAGAAGCGCCGTCGGCCGGCCTCGCCCGGAGGCTTCGGCCCCTACGGCGGCTACCGCCCGAGCACCCCGAGCGTCGCGCCCGACGACGACCCCGAGTTCCTCGAGCGGCTGCGGCTGAGCAAGTGGCAGCGCGACCTCGAGGAGCGCGAGCGCAAGCTGCGCGAGGAAGGCCCCGACGCGACGGGCTGAGCCCCGGTCATACCCCCGCGTAGGAGTGCAGGCCGGTGATCCAGATGTTGACGCCGAACAGGTTGAACATCAGCGCGGCGAAGCCGAGCAGGGCGAGCACGCCGCTGCCCCGGCCGCGCCAGCCGGCGGTCGCGCGGGCGTGCAGGGCCGCGGCGTAGAAGACCCAGGTGATGAACGACCAGGTCTCCTTGGGGTCCCAGCCCCAGTAGCGGCCCCAGGCGTTCTCGGCCCAGATCGCACCGGCCATCACCGCGAAGGTGAAGACCGGGAAGGCGAAGACGTGGGCGCGGTAGGCCATGCGCTCGAGCTGCTCCGACGCCGGCAGCGAGACCGCCCAGCGCGGGGTGCGCCCGCGCGACTCGGCCCGCGAGCGCGCCATCTGCAGCACGGTGAACGCGGCGCCGAGCGTGAAGCCGCCGGCCGCGAGCGTCGCAGCGGTGACGTGGATCCAGAGCCAGTACGACTGCAGCGCCGGCACCAGCTGCTCGGCGTCGGTGTAGAGGACCGTGACGGCCAGCCCGAGCAGGAGCAGCAGGACCGGGACGACCACGGCGCCGACCGCGCGGACCCGCCAGCTGCGCAGGCCCAGGAGGAGCACGCCGGAGGCGGCGAGCGTCGCGGTGATCGCGAACTCGTACATGTTGCCCCAGGGCGCGCGCCCCGCGGCCAGGCCGCGCGTGACCACGCCGGCGGCGTGGAGCACGAAGGCGAGCACGGTGAGCGAGACGGCGGTGCGCCCCCAGCGCTCGCCGCGCGGGACGGCGGGAACCGCGACCGGCGGCTCGGCCAGCGTGATCGTCGAGCCGCCCGACGCGGCCGCGACGGGCGCGGGCACCGGAGCGGCCGCCGGCACGACGACCTCGCCGACCGCGAGCTCGACGAAGTAGCACACCATCGCCAGCGCGTAGACGGCCATCGCCGAGTAGACGAGGTCGAGGCTCAGGGCTGCCAGCGTCACGTGCTCTCCTCGCGGTGTGCGACCTGCGGTGTGTCGGTGCGCGGCCCGGGGGGCCGGAGGTCGGGCGGCTGCTCGCCGAGGCGGCGTGCGAGCTCGGCGGCGAGAGCGTCGACCTCGGCCCGCAGGCCCTCGGAGTCGCCCTTGCCCAGGCCGGCGACCTCCACGACGGTACGCCCGTCGGCGCCCGGCGTCGCGCGGACCCAGACGCGGCGCTGGCGCATCAGCAGCGACATCGTCAGCCCGGCGAGCGCGAGCACCGCGGCGGCCAGCGTCGGGAGGTTGCCCGTGGAGTTCGAGACCTGGAAGTTGGCGAACCGGCGCACCGTGTCGAGCGTGATCGAGCTGCCGTCGGGCAGCGTCGCCGTCTCGCCGATGCCGATCGAGCGGGTCCACTTCACGCCGTTGTCGCTGACCTGCTTCAGGTGCGTCGTGTCCAGCGTGTAGACCGAGGCCGAGGCGTCGACGCCGGTGTAGGCGGTCAGGAACACCTTCGGGATCAGCAGGTCGGGGAAGATCGAGATCGGGCCCTGCTTGGAGTCCATCAGCTCGGTGGGCAGGAAGACGCCCTGGAAGGCCAGTCCCCCGTCGGCCTCGGGCACCTTGACCGCGCCGATCGAGGTGTTGTTGCCGTCACGCGGCAGGAAGACCGAGGGCCGCTCCTTGCTCACCACCGTGCCGTCCTTGTCGCGCACGGTGAACACCAGGCTGTAGCCGTTGCCGGTGAGGAACACCTTGTCGCCGTCGACGACCAGCGGCTCGTTCGGCGCGATGTCGGCGGTGCCGGACCGCGCGCCCATCGTCCAGCGCACCTTCGCGTCGAAGCCGCGGGGCGCCCCGCGCTGGTCGCCGTCCTGCTGGTAGCGGACGTCGAGGCTGTCGAGGTGGAGCGTGAAGGGGACGACGTCGCCGGGGCCGGCGCTCGCGCCGTAGGAGACGCTGTCGTACTGCCCGTTGCCGAAGCCCTCGCCCTCGGTCACCACGCGGTTGCCGGTGTAGCCGAGCAGGTGGCCGTAGGCGAACGCCACGAGCAGCAGCAGCAGGGCCACGTGGAAGACCAGGTTGCCGGTCTCCTTGAGGTAGCCCTTCTCCGCCGCGACCGACGACGGGTGGTCGTCGTGGCGGTAGCGACCGGCATCCAGCGCCTCGCGAGCGGCGGTGAGCACGTCGGCCGCCGGGGCCGCGCTGCTCAGCAGCCGGTGCTCCTGCAGCCGCTCGAGCCGGCTCGGCGTCGCCGGCGGCCGCGAGCGGATGGCGCGCAGGTGCAGCCGCGCCCGCGGCACCACGCAGCCGATGAGCGAGGCGAACAGCAGCAGGTAGACCGCGGCGAACCACGGCGAGGAGTAGACGGCGAACCCGCCCAGCCGGTCGACCCACGGCGCGAGGTCCGGGTGCTCGTCGCGGTAGGCCGCCACCCGCGAGGGGTTGACGCCCTGCTGCGGCAGCAGCGACCCCGGCACGGCGGCGAGCGCCAGCAGGAGCAGGAGGAGCAGCGCCGTACGCATCGAGGTGAGCGTCCGCCACCCCCACCGCGCCCAGCCGACGGGACCGAGGCCCTTCGGGGTGCGGCTGGCGGTCCTCTCGACGACGGCTACCACGTCACAGCCCCGTCGAGTACGTGCCGTAGTGCCGCTGCAGCTCCACGATGAGCTCACCCCACGTACCGGTCACCAGCAGCAGCCCCACGGTCACGAGCATCGCACCGCCCAGGCGCATCACCCACGCCGAGTGGGCGCGGATGACCTTGAACGTGCCGAGCGCGCGGCGGTAGGCCAGCCCCGCGACCAGGAACGGCAGACCGAGCCCGACGCAGTACGCGGCGGCGAGCCCCGCGCCGCGGGCTGCGCTCCCGTCGCGGGCGGCGAGGGTCAGCACCGCGCCGATCGTCGGGCCGAGGCAGGGGGTCCAGCCGAGGCCGAACAGCGCGCCGAGCAGGGGCGCGCCGGCGAGACCCAGGCGAGGGCGGGTGTGCAGGCGCCACTCGCGCGAGACGCCCGGCAGCGCGCCGGCGAAGGCGAGGCCGAAGACGACCGTCAGGGCGCCGAGCCCGCGCTGCAGCGCGTCCTGGTGCTCGCGGAGGAAGACGCTCGCCGCGGCTCCCACCAGAGCGCCCTCGACCACGAAGACGACCGAGAAGCCCAGCACGAACAGCAGCGTGCCGAGCAGTACGCGGCCCTGGCGGCGCTCGGCGATCTCCTCGCCGGACAGGCCGGTGACGTAGGAGAGGTAGCCGGGCACCAGCGGCAGCACGCACGGCGACGCGAACGACACCAGCCCGGCCGCGAGCGCCACGGGCACGGCCAGCACCAGCGGCCCGCTGACGACCGTGCCGCCGACGCTCACGACGAGGCACCCGCCGAGGGCGTGGGCGCGCTGCCGGTGTCGACGCCGGCGGTCTGCAGCAGGCCGACGAGGATCGACTTCTCGGCCGTCTGGGCGATGCGGCCGACGAGCCGGCCGTCGCGGCCCACGACGAGCGTCTGCGGGGGCGAGCCCGCGCCCACGAGGACCTTGCGCATCGCGAGGGTCAGCGAGCCGTCGGCGTCGTCGAGGCTGGGGTAGGTGATGCGGTACTTCTCGAGGAACTTCTGCGCCTTGGTGCGGTCGCCGGAGTCGCGGACGTCGACACCGACGAAGTGGACGTCGGGGAACTGCCCGGCGACGGCAGCCAGGGTCGGCGACTCCTCCTGGCAGGGCCCGCACCAGGTGCCCCAGAGGTTGACGACCGTCACGTCGCCCTTGAACGACGCGAGGTCGAGCTTCGTGCCCTCGAGCGTCGTGCCGGAGACAGCCGGCAGCTCCGGGCCCTTGCCCGGGTCCCACTGCACGATGCCGCCGTCACCGATGACGATGCCGTCGGCGGGCGAGTCCGAGCCGCCGGTGCAGCCGGCCAGACCCAGCGCGACGAGCGCGGCGAGCGCCGCGAGTCGGACCCTCATGCGCCGAAGCCCGCCTTGACGGGCAGCAGGTCGCCCGCCGGCTCGGTGTAGTCGATCGCCGTCAGCCGGTCGCCGGTCCAGACCAGCGTGGTCACCGACGCGAGCGAGCACTGGCGGTTGCGCGGGTCGTGCCAGAGCCGGCGGCCTTCGTAGGACCGGCGCATCGTCCACACGGGCAGCTGGTGGCTGACGATGACCGCTTCGCCGCCGCGGACGGCCGCGCGCACGTCGGCGACCGCCGCACGCATGCGGGCGGCGATCTCGACGTAGGGCTCGCCCCACGACGGGCGGAACGGGTTGACCAGCAGCGGCCAGATCGCCGGGCGGCGCAGGGAGCCGTCGCCGACCCCGAAGGTCTTGCCCTCGAAGCGGTTGCCGGCCTCGATCACCCGCGGGTCGACGGCGACCTCGAGGCCCAGCGTCGCGGCCAGCGGCGCCGCGGTCTGCTGCGCGCGCTCGAGCGGCGAGGACACGATGTGCGTGATCTCGCGCCGGCCGAGGACCTCGCCCAGGCGCTCCGCCATCTGCAGACCGAGCTCCGAGAGCCGGAAGCCGGGCAGTCGGCCGTAGAGGACGCCCTCGGGGTTGTGCACCTCCCCGTGGCGCACCACGTGGACTCGAGTGGTCTCAGGCATCGGGCGCCTCCGCGGCGGCCGCGGCCTTGGCTGCGGCGGGCAGCGCGTCGGCGACCCGCTCGAGCGCCGCGTCGTCGTGGGCCGCGGAGAGGAACCACGCCTCGAACGCCGACGGCGGCAGGTAGACGCCCGCGTCGAGCATCGAGTGGAAGAACGCCGGGTAGCGCCACGCCTGCTGGCCGCGGGCGCCGTCGTAGTCGACGACCTGCTCCGCGGTGAAGAAGATGCTGAACATCGTGCCCGCCGTCTGCACCCGGTGGGCGACGCCCTCGGCGGCGAGCGCGTCGCTCGCCAGGCGCGCCACGGTGGTGGCGGCGTGGCCCAGCGCTGCGTACGCGTCGTCGTCCGCCGCGCGCAGCGTGGCGAGCCCCGCTGCGGTGGCGACGGGGTTCCCCGACAGCGTGCCCGCCTGGTAGACGGGGCCGGAGGGCGCGAGCAGGCTCATCACCTCGGCAGGGCCGCCGAACGCCGCGGCCGGGAAGCCGCCGCCCATGACCTTGCCGAACGTCATGAGGTCGGGGCGGACGCCCTCGATGCCGTACCAGCCGGTGGCCGAGGCGCGGAAGCCCGTCATGACCTCGTCGCTCACCAGCAGCGCGCCGTAGCGGTCGCAGACCTCGCGCAGGCCCGCGGTGAAGCCGGGCTCGGGCGGCACGACGCCCATGTTGCCGGCGGCGGCCTCGGTGATGACGCAGGCGACCTGGCCGTCGAGCGCGGCGAACGCGGCCTCGACCGCGGCGAGGTCGTTGTAGGGGACGACCACGGTGTCGGCGGCCGCCCCGCGCGTCACGCCGGGAGTGCCGGGGATGCCGAGCGTCGCGACGCCGCTGCCCGCGTCGGCGAGCAGGCTGTCGGAGTGGCCGTGGTAGTGGCCGGAGAACTTGATGATCGCGTCCCGCGCGGTCGCGGCGCGGGCCAGCCGGATCGCGGACATGGTCGCCTCGGTGCCGGAGGAGACCAGGCGCACCTGCTCGACCGGCCCGATGCGGGCGACGATCTCCTCGGCCAGCTCGAGCTCGCGCGGGTTGGGCGCGCCGTAGGACGTGCCCTTGCCGGCCTGCTCGCGCACTGCCTCGACGACAGCGGGGTGCGCGTGGCCGAGCAGCAGCGGTCCCCAGGAGGAGACGAGGTCGACGTAGTCCTTGCCGTCGGCGTCGACGAGGTAGGGTCCGTGGCCCTCGACGAAGAAGCGCGGCGTGCCGCCCACGGCCTTGAACGCGCGCACCGGGGAGTTGACCCCGCCGGGGCTCACCGCCAGCGCGCGGTCGAACAGGGCGGCGGAGACGGGCGCGTCGTCGGGCGGGGTCACGCGGTCATTCTTCCAGCGCCGCGACCGTGCCGCGCAGTGGCGTTCGTCTCGCCCTGCGGCGGGGCGCGGACTGGGACGGATCGGGCGGCAGGTGGCACAGTAGGACGCGACGATGAGGATGCGAACCGCTGTGCAGGCCGTTCGGCGCCCGGCAACCCGCCGCCTGCCCAGGCCGGCGACCGCCGCGGCGCTCGCCTGCGTGCCCGTGCTCCTGGTCTCCGCCTCCGCCCTCAGCTCGCCGGGACCGGCGCCCGCCCCTGCCGCCGCCCTTCCCGCCGCACCGGCCCGCCCGGCGCTCGGCCTGCAGGAGGTCGCCGCGCCCGTGCCGAGCGCTCCGGTCGTCGGCAGCCTCGGTGACGAGCTGCGCGAGCAGGCGTCCGCGGCTGCCACCCAGGCGCCCGTGACGGCCGCCCGCGTGGTCCCGGCCCAGCTGCTCAGCAGCGGCATCCCGGCGCACGCGCTCTCCGCCTACATCTCCGCGGCGGCCCTGCTGGCCCAGCGCTCCCCCGGCTGCCACCTGTCCTGGCCGGTGCTCGCCGGCATCGGGCGGGTCGAGTCGAACCACGGGCGGTTCGGGGGCAGCGTGCTGGGGGCCGACGGCGTACCCGTCCCTGCGATCGTCGGGCCGCGGCTCGACGGCGGCCAGTTCGCCGCCGTGGCCGACTCCGACGGGGGCGCGCTCGACGGCGACACCGAGTTCGACCGGGCGGTCGGCCCGATGCAGTTCCTGCCGAGCACGTGGGTGCGGGTCGCGGTCGACGCCGACCACGACGGCACCGCCGACCCGCAGGACATCGACGACGCGGCCGCGGCTGCGGGCGTCTACCTCTGCTCCGGCGGGCGCGACCTGCGCACCGGCACCGGCCTCGGCGCCGCGATCTTCAGCTACAACCACAGCGCCGACTACGTGAACCTCGTGGCGGCCGTTGCCCAGGCCTACGCCTCGGGCAAGACGGCGCCGATCCCGGACGTGCCGGCCAGCACGCCGTCACCCACCCCGACCGGGAAGGCCACGCCGTGACCGAGGGCCCCACGCTCGACGAGTGGACCGCGCAGGTCGCCGAGGCCCTCGGCCTGCCGCCCGAGCTCGCCGGCCTCGACGCCCGTCAGCTGGTGCTCGACCTCGCGCGCGACGTCGCCCACGGTGTCGCCCGCCCGGCAGCCCCGCTGACGACGTTCCTCGCCGGGGTCGCCGCCGGGCGCGCCGGCGGCTCGCTCGCCGACCTGCGCACCGCGGCCGACGACGTACGCCGTCAGCTCCCTGCCGACTGAGGCATCGCGAGTGCTCGCGTGGTCTGCGGTGGTGCTCGCTGGTGGCGCGTCACGGCGCATGGGCGCCGACAAGCTCGGCCTCGAGGTCGGCGGCCGGCCGATCCTCGACCGGGTCCTCGACGCGGTCGCGGGCGCCGAGCTCACGGTGGCGGTCGGCCCGGAGCGGCCGACGGCGCGCCCCGTCACCTGGTGCCGCGAGGAGCCCGCGGGTGGCGGTCCGGCCGCAGCGGTGGCCGCGGGCGTCGCACGGTGCCCCAGCCGTACGCCGCTGGTCGCGGTCCTCGCCGGTGACCTGCCGTTCGCGACCGCCGGCGCCCTCCGCCTGCTGGCCGAGGAGCTGGAGGGCCGCCCGGACGTCGACGCGGCGCTCGCGCTGGACGACACCGGACGCCAGCAGACGCTCTTCGGCGTGTGGCGACGGACCGCCCTCCAGGCAGCGTGCGACCGCCCCGACCTCGAGGGCCTGGCGCTGCACCGGCTGGTGAGCGGCATCGCCCGCACCGGCGTCCGCGTCGACGCGGACGGCCCGCCCGCGTGGGCCGACTGCGACACCCCCGAGCAGCTCGACGCGGCACGGCTGCGGGCGGGCGGCGGCGGGGACCCCCGCGTACAGTGACGTGCACTCCGCGCCCCCAGCGGTGTCCAGCGCTGTCTGCCGGAAGGCCTTCTTCGTGACCTCAGGCGTCTTCGACCCCTCAGCACCGGCGGGCGAGCGGCCGGCGCGGCCGCTGCGCAACCGCGAGCGGCACGTCACCGACTACGCCGAGCTCTCCAAGCAGGTGATGGCGGCTGGTCTGCTGCAGCGGCGCCTGGGGTGGTACTGGACCTACGGGCTGCTCCTGCTCGGCGCGTTCGTGGCGCTGTGGGTCGGCGTCGTGCTGCTGGGCGACTCGTGGCTGCAGCTCGGGCTCGCGGCGCTGATGGCGGTGGTGCTGAGCCAGCTGACCTTCCTCGGCCACGACACCGCCCACCGGCAGGTCTTCGCCTCGCACGCCTGGAACGAGTGGACCTCGCGGCTGATCGGCGGCGTCGTCACCGGGCTGAGCTACGCCTGGTGGTCGAGCAAGCACAACCGCCACCACAGCGGGCCCAATCAGCTCGGCCGCGACCCCGACATCGAGTCGGCGGTGCTCGCCTTCAGCGACGAGGCGGCCGAGGGCCGCACCGGGCTGGCGGCGTGGTGGACCCGCCACCAGGGCTGGGCGTTCTTCCCGCTGCTGCTGCTCGAGGGCGTCAACCTCCACGCCGCCGGCGTGCGCACCCTGCTCACGCGCCGCGAGGCCAGGCACCGCCGCCTCGAGCTCACGCTGGTGCTGAGCCGGCTCACCGCGTACGTCGTGGTGCTGGCCGTCGTCCTGCCGCCGCTGAAGGCGGTGGCGTTCGCCGCCGTGCAGCTGGGGCTCTTCGGCGTGCTGATGGGGGCGTCGTTCGCGCCCAACCACAAGGGCATGCCCATCGTGCCGCGCTCGATGAACGTCGACTTCCTGCGCCGCCAGGTGCTCATGTCGCGCAACGTGCGCGGCGGGCTGCTGACCGACTTCGCGATGGGCGGGCTCAACTACCAGGTCGAGCACCACCTCTTCCCGAGCATGCCGCGCCCGAACCTGCGCCGCGCGCAGCCGCTGGTCCGCCGCTTCTGCGAGGAGCGCGGCGTGGCCTACACCGAGGCCGGGATGCTCGAGTCCTACGGCATCGTGGTCCGCTACCTCAACTCGGTCGGCCTCGGCGCGCGCGACCCGTTCACCTGCCCGCTGGCGAGCTCGCTGCGCGGCTAGCTGTTCTGCCCAGTGAGGTTGGTCAACCTTGTGATGGGTGGGACTTGCCCGATGGCGGTGTGGAGCCTGTGATGGTTGTACTCGTGGAGCC